>JAJRSX010000133.1 GCA_024278555.1 bacterium
CATCGGTTGGTGGAATCGACTCGCGTGGGTCAGAAGGTCCGGCAACGGACGCTGCTGCACCTGGCCGCCGACTTTTCCATCCCGCGGGAGTCGTGGCCGGCGCTCACGAATCGCAAGGCCCTGGAGCGCCACCTGTTCGACCTGGACTGCGCGATCACCCTCTATGACCTGACCAACACCTTTTTCGAAGGCAGCGGCAAGCGCAACGATCACGCCGCCTTCGGCCGTTCCAAGGAGAAGCGGTACGACTGCCCGCTCGTGACCCTGGGGCTGGTGCTCGACGGGAGTGGCTTTCCGCGCCACAGCCAGGTCTTCGCGGGCAACGTCAACGAGCCGGTGACGTTCAAGGAGATGGTGGAGGCCCTGGCGGACACCGAGGCGCACCCGTTGATCGTGATGGATGCGGGGCTGGCCACGAAGGCGAACCTGGCCTGGTTGCAGGAGCGGGGCTGCTCGTATCTGACCGTCCACCGTCGGCCCGCGGAGGCCTGGGAGGAAGAGCGGGCACAGCTCGTGCGCCAAAACGGCGCCAACGAGGTGCGGATCTACACGCAGCGCAACGATGCCACCGGGGAGATGGAGCTCTACTGCCGTTCCACCCGCCGCGCCGAGAAGGAGGCGGCGATCGACACCCTGTTCACCCAACGCTTTGAGGCGCAGATGGGGGCGTTGGCGGCGGGGTTGTCGAAGAAGGGGTGCATCAAGCGTTATGACAAGGTGATGCAGCGCATCGGGCGGTTGCAGGAGAGGTACGCACGGGTGGCCTGTGAGTACGACCTCCATGTGGAGCCGGGGGAGAAGGGAACGCATGCCACCGCGCTCACCTGGACCCGCACGCGCCACCGGGCCCAGGCGTATGCCGGGGTCTACTGCCTGCGCACCAACCTCCTGGACTGGGATGCCGAACGGCTCTGGCGCACCTACATCATGCTCACCGACGTAGAGGCGGTGTTCCGCAGCATGAAGTCCGAGTTGGGGATGCGTCCGGTCTACCACCAGACCACGGAGCGGGTCGAAGCCCACCTGTGGATCACCCTGCTCGCCTACCACCTGGTGCACGTCATTCGCACCCGGCTTGCGAAGCAGGGGATCCACGACAGTTGGGAGACCCTGCGGCGGCGCATGCGGAGCCACATGCGGGTCACCACCACCTTCCGCACCGACGACGGCGCGACGCTGCACATCCGCAAGGCGGCCCGTCCGGAGCCGTGGCAGCAGGCGATCTACACGGCGCTGGAGCTCTCCTCCAACCCAGGAGGGACCTGCAAAACCATCGTCGAAAACGGAGACTGAAATTTGTAGTGCCCTCGAAAACTCCTCCTCACTCTCAAATCATTGGAAAATAAACGATCTGTACGATGGGGTGACGAAGATGGGGCAGGCGCGGGGGGTGGAGGTGATTGTCCAGCTCGTTTGCCCCCAAGTGTCCCCGTGTCCCCCGTGGTGAAAGCGGTTTCGCTGGATCGCTATCCGACCGCTACACGCCGCCGGTGGAGCCACTCTGCTAGTGCCCAGGCGGCAAGCAGCGCGATGAGCCACCCTTCGCCGATGCGGGAGTAGAGGGTCGGCGCGAGGTCGCGTAGGGGGACGGTGGCGGTGAGGGTGGTGGTCTCGAACTGGGGGACCTCGGCAAGGATGGCGCCGTCGGCGTCGATCACCGCGGTGATCCCGGTGTTGGCGGCGCGCACCATGGGCAGGCGCGTCTCCACACAGCGCACCGCGGCGATAAGCAGGTGCTGGCGCGGCGCCACCGAGTCGCCGAACCAGGCGTCGTTGGTGACCGTCGCCAGCATGGTCGCGCCGCCGCATGCGAAGGCGCGGGTCAGCCACGGGTAGGTGACCTCGAAGCAGATGGGGCAGCCGACCTGCTCGCCCGCGACCGGCAGGAGCGTCGGCCCGCTGCCCGGGCGGAAGTCGCCGATCTGGGCGGTGATCGAGCGGACGAAGGCGAGCAGCCTGGCTAGGGGCACGTACTCGCCGAAGGGGACCAGGTGGAGCTTGTCGTACCGCCCCACCACCCCGGCCGCGGCGGTGATCGCATAGGCGCTGTTGCGGTAGCTCCGGTTGGCCGGGTCGCGCCACAGGCCGCCGAACAGGAGGTCGGCGCCGGTGCGTCGGCACACCTGCCGGAGCCGTGCCCGGAGCTGCGGGCTGTCTTGCAGGAGGTAGGGGATCGCCGCCTCCGGCCAGACGATGAGCTGCGTCGCGGCCGCGCCGAGCTGCTCGCTCATTCCCAGGTAACGGCGGAGGATCTGTCGCCGTCGCGCCGGCTCCCACTTCTCCCCCTCCGGGACGTTGCCCTGGACGAGGGCGACCGGCAGCTCCCTGCGCACCGGGGTCGCGCGGATCTCCGCCAGGCGCACCACCCCGAAGGCGGCGGCGGCGAGGACCATGGCGACCGCCGCGAGGAGCTGCGGCTGGAGGACGTGGGGACGGCGGTCGGCGAGGTGGACGACGGTGGCGGTGAGGGCCCCGTTCACCGCCACGATGAGCCACGAGATGGCGAAGACCCCGCCGAGCTCCGCCACCTGGAGGATCGCCGGGGTGGTCACCTGGGTGTAGCCGAGGTGGGCCCAGCCGAAGCCGCCGAGCAGATGGGTACGGAGCCACTCCAAGGCCACCCAGGCGGTGGCGAGCCAGATCGGCGCGGTGTGGCGGTGGCGCCGGCTCACCCCGGGGGCGAGCGCCACCCACACCGCTGTGTAGCCGCCCATGTAGAGGGCCAGGAGCAGGGTCGCCGCCGACGCCAGCCAGACCGGCAGCGGCCCGTAGCGGACCATCGTCCCCTCGACCCAGTAGACCGAGGCGAGGGCGTAGATCGTCCCGGTGAGGAGGCCGAGGAGCGCCGCGCGGCGCCGCCCACCACCGCGCACCGACAGGAGCAGCGGTACCAGGGCGACCCAGGCGAGCCACGGATCGGGGCGCGGCGGCAGGGCGAGGGCGAGGAGGACCCCACTTGCCGCCGCCATCGCCGGCGCGCCGGGGCTCCGCTCCCACAGGGGGCGGGGTCGCTCCACCGAGGCGCCCTCCCCTTCTCTACCGCGCCGCATCTGCCGAGCCGTCTCCCTTCACCGCCTGCCACCGGGCCTCCCACTCCGCCGCGGTGAGGTCCTGGAGGTCGACGCCGTCCGCGGTCGCCTGGTGCTCCAGGGCGGTGAAGCGGTCAACGAACTTGGCGTTCGAACGCCGCAACGCCTGCTCCGCGTCCAGCCCCAGGTGGCGGCCGGCATTCACCACGGTAAAGAGGAGGTCGCCGAACTCCATCTCCCGCTCCCCTGGATCACTGGTGGCGGCGAGCTCGTGGAGCTCCTCCTCCACCTTCTCCAGGACGCCTTCGAGGTCGGGCCAGTCAAAGCCCAGCCGCACCACCCGCTCGGAGATCTGCAGGGCGCGCATGAGCCCCGGCATGGAGAGGGGGATGCCGTCGAACCGCCCCTTGGCGGGCTTCGCCCCCCCCCCCCCCCCCCCCCCCCCCCCCCCCCCCCCC
>JAJRSX010000134.1 GCA_024278555.1 bacterium
CCCTGTAGGGCGCGTTCGGCGGCCCTCCCCATCGACTCCGTCGCGGGGGACACGGGGGGGCAAGTCACGTCCGGGAAGCGGCTGGTTCCTGGCGGCGCCGTCGTGAGATCACGAGAGCCGCCCTTCGCGGGGGTGTGTGGAGAGCCGCCGCCCTCCTCCGCCCCCAAGTCCCCCCGTGTCCCCCGTGGTGAGCTGTTTCCGTCTCAGCCGCACAGGTCGTGGACGAAGGCCTCCAGGGTGAGGCGGTCGTCGAGGCCGCGCCCCTTGAGCTCCTGGTCCGCCTGCAGGAGGCGGGTGTGGGCGGTGAGGAGGTCTCCCTCGGTGAAGCGGGCGGCGCGCTGGAAGAGCTGGTTGGCGCGGTTGCCGTAGAGGCGCAGCTCCTTGGCGAGCTGCTGTCGCGACCGGCCGCGGTCGAGGCCGGCGCGGGCGCGGAGGAGCTGGCGGAGCTGCCAGGCGATGAGGCCGAGGAGGCGGATCGGCGCCTCGCCGCCGGCGATGAGGTCGTGGAGGGTGGTGAGCGCCTTGGCCCGGTCGCGGGCGGCAAGGTGGCCGATGAAGGCCCAGGCGTCCGGCAGGGCCGCGGCGGAGACCGCCTCGGCGGTCGCCATCTCCACGGTCCCCCCCTCCTCCACCGCCAGGGCGAGGCGCTGGACCTCCGTCTCCAGACGCGACAGGTCGGTCCCCAGGAGCTCCACCAGGAGCTCGGCGACGCCCCCCCCCAGCCGCACCCCGGCCTCGCCCGCCATCGCCCTGCACCAGGTGGTGGCGTCGCCGCGGCCCACCGCCGTGCACTCCAGGCAGAGGCAAAACTTTTTTAGCGCCTTGGTGAGGCGGGCGCGGCCGTCGAGCTTGTCGGCCACCAGGGCGAGGGTGGTGGTCGGGTTGGGGTCTTTGAGGTAGGCGAGGAGGGGGTCGATGGGGTCGGCGGCGGGCCGGCCGGGCTTCACCTCCTCTTCATCTTCATCGCGTTGCTGCGGCAGCCAGGCGGCCACCCCCTCCACCACCACCACCAGGCGCGGGGAGAGCATCGGCAGCGACTGGCAGTGGCCCACCACCTCCGCCGGCTCCACCTCCGCCGCGTCGAGGCGGAGATAGGCGAGGTCGTCCATCCCCTCCAGGGCGGCGCGGAGTCGGTCGACCGCCCGCCACGCCAGCCGCCGCTCCTCGCCGAGAAGCAGCAGGAGCGGCGGCTCCTTGGGCTCCTGGTCGCGCAGCCATTGGATCACCGAGGCCATGGGGAGATTGTGCCCGCCTCCCGGCGTGGGTGCCACCGCGACCGGATTCCCCAGAGAGGGCCGCGTCGCCATGATGAGGCGTCATCAACGGTGTGCCTTCGTCCCCGACGTGAAGGCGAACCTCACCGACTACGTGGTGCAAAAGGGGATGGACGGCATCTTCCTCTACCTCGTCAACGAGGAGGCGCGATTCGCAAGGACCCGGCACGGCAGACCACCGCCCTGCTGAAGCGGGTCTTCGGCGCCCAGTAGCCGGCGGGCGCGCGGGGAGGTGGGCGCCCGGCACCGTCACCTCGCGTCTGTCACCGCCCCATCGCGGCACACGACCCGGCCGCCGGTGATCGTGTGCAGGGGGCGGCCGGTGAGCTCCCTGCCCGCCCATGGGCAGTTGCGCGACTTCGAGTAAAACCGCTCCGGCTCCACCCGCCACCGCGCCTCCGGGTCAAAGCAGCAGAGGTCCGCCCGCGCCCCGACACCGAGGTGGCCTCCGTCGAGGCCGAAGAGGCGGGCGGGGCCGGCGGTGAGGCGGTGGATGAGATCGGCGAGCGAGATCCGTCCCTCGCGCACCAGGGCCAGGACCACGCCCAGGCAGGTCTCCAGGCCGATCACCCCGAAGGGGGCGTCGTCGAAGGGGCGCTCCTTCTCCTCCGGCGCGTGCGGCGCGTGGTCGGTGGCGATCGCCTGGATGGTGCCGTCGGCCAGCGCCGCCACCACCGCCTCTCGGTCGGCGGCGGAGCGCAGGGGCGGGCTCATCTTCCAGTCGGGGTCGTAGGCGGGCATGTCGGTATCGGTGAGGAGCAGGTGGTGGGGGGTCACCTCGGCGCTCACCAAGAGCCCTGCCCCCTGCGCCCGCCGCACCAGCTCGACGCCGCCGGTGGTGGAGAGGTGGGCCACGTGGAGCGGCGTGCCGGTGAGGGCGGAGAGGCGGATGTCGCGGTCGATCTGTACGTCCTCCGCGGCGCTGGGGATCCCGGCGAGGCCGAGCTCGGTGGCCCGCCACCCCTCGTTCATCACCCCGTGGCCGAAGAGATGGTCGTCTTGCGGATGGATGACCACCGGAATCTCAAAGGGTTTTGCGTACTCCATCGCGCGACGCATGAGGTGGCTGTCCTGGACGCCGCAGCCGTCGTCGGAGATCGCCACCGCCCCGGCGGTGACCATCTCGCCGATCTCCGCCAGCGCCTCGCCGGCGAGACCGCGGGTGATCGCCCCCACCGGGAGGATGCGCACCGGGCCGTCGGCGGCGCGCTCGACCATGTCGCGGGTGATCGCGCCGGTGTCGTTGGTGGGCAGGGTATTGGGCATGCAGCAGACGGTGGTGAAGCCGCCCGCCGCCGCCGCCCGGCCGCCGGAGAGGAGGTCCTCCTTCCACTCCTGCCCCGGATCGCGCAGGTGGACGTGGAGGTCGATCAGGCCGGGGCAGACCACCAGGCCGGTACAGTCGATCGACTCGGCGCCGTCGAGGCCATCGCCGAGGGCGGCGATGCGGCCGTGGCGGATGGCGATATCGGTGGTGGCATCAATGGCGTGGGCCGGGTCGATGACGCGGCCGTTCTTCAGGACAAGGTCAGGCATGGGGGGGCTCGCTTCGCTCGCCGGTGGGCGGTGGGCAGTGGGAGGAGGGCCGCGAGGATGGCGGGTTCGAGCACTTTCCGAGGGGACGCCGGCGGTTGCCGGCGGCTGCCGGCGGGCTCCATGGCGTGGTTTCGTAGTGCGTACGCGAATGGGTTTCAGGATCTAGATTGGCTACTGGCCACTGTCTACTGGCGACTGCCGTGTTGCTGCCAGAAGAGGTAGAGGACCGCCATCCGCACCGCCACCCCGGCGGTGACCTGGTCGAGGATGCGCGACTCGGGGCCGTCGGCCAGGTCGTGGGCGAGCTCGACGCCGCGGTTGATCGGGCCGGGGTGGAGGACCACGCAGCCGGGGGCGGCGAGCGCCAGGTGGCTCCGGGTGAGGCAGTAGTTGTGGGCGTACTCGCGCAGGGAGGGGAAGGCGCCGCCGCCCTGCCGCTCGCGCTGGATGCGCAGCATCATGATCGCATCGACCCCCTCGATGGCGTCGGCCATCCGGTAGAAGACCCGGCAGCCGTAACGCTCCACCGCCGCCGGCAGGAGGGTGGGGGGGGCGCAGACGCGGGTCTCGACCCCCAGGGTTCGCATCGCCAGGAGGTTCGAGCGGGCGACCCGCGAGTGGGTGATGTCGCCGACGATCGCCACCTTCAACCCGGAGAGCCGCCCGAGGGCGCGGCGCAGGGTGAAGAGGTCCAGGAGGGCCTGGGTCGGGTGGGCGTGGCAGCCGTCGCCGGCGTTGATCACCGGCACCTCCAGCTCGTGCGCCAGGTAGGCGGCGGCGCCGGAAGCCGGGTGGCGCACCACGATCAGGTCGGTCCCCATCGCCGCCAGGGTGCGGGCGGTATCGCGCAGGGACTCGCCCTTCTTCAGGGACGACGCCGCGGCGGAGAAGTTGATCACGTCGGCGGAGAGCCGCTTCCCCGCCAACTCGAAGGAGGAGCGGGTGCGGGTGGAGGGCTCGAAGAAGCAGTCCATGATCGTCGCGCCGCGCAGGGTCGGCACCTTCTTCACCTGCCGCTCATTGATCTCGTGGAACGACTCCGCCTGATCAAGGAGGAAGCGGATCTCCTTCGCGGTCAGCTCCGCCGTGTCGAGGAGATCGGTGTGGGCGAAGGGGAGCGCCTTGGGGGCAGGGGTATCGATTGTCTCGGCCATTTCCACCTCCTGGGTCACCACGACTACGCCCCGCCCTCGCCCGCCTCCGGCAGGGCCATCACGCACACCGCATCCTCGGCCTCCCCGTCCTCGACGAAGCGGACCCGGATCGTCTCGGTCGTGGTGGTGGGGAGGTTCTTGCCCACATAGTCGGCCCGGATCGGGAGCTCGCGATGGCCCCGGTCCACCAACACCGCCAGCTCGATCCGCGCCGGCCGCCCCAGGGCCATGAGCCCCTCCAGGGCGGCGCGCACCGAGCGGCCGGTGTAGAGCACATCGTCCACCACGACCACCACCGCCCCATCCATGTCGATGGGGATCTCGGTGCGCACCAGCTCGGGGTAGTCGGAGCGGTCGCGTAGATCGTCACGGTAGAGGGTGATATCCAGCGTCCCCACCGCCACCGGCGTCTCGGCGATCTCCCCGATCCGCGCGGCGAGCCGGTGGGCCAGGTGGCTGCCACGCTGGCGGATCCCCACCAGGACGACCTTGGTGAGGACCTCGTGCGCCTCGACGATCTCGTGCGCCATCCGCGAGATCGTGCGGCGGAAGGCCGGCCCGGCAAGGGGCCGGGCGATCTCGACGCGCGGCTCCTCCACCCCTACCGCCCCCCCGAGAACAGCTCCCCCCTGCGCACCGAGACCCGGGGAGGGGAGAGGAGAACCACCTGCATGGACACACCCTTTCGGGCCTCACAGGACCCAGTTGAAGAGTGGCGCGACGCTACGACCGGGGTAAGGCGGTGTCAACCGCGGCCCGGGGGGCTGGGGCCTGGGGGGCAAAACCACGAAGGGCACGAAAGGCACGAAGGGGAGGGGTTCGGCGGATGGGTCTCCAACGCGGCGCGGGGAGGGGGGGGCGCGGGAGGGAGATGAACGTAGCCTTGGGGTCAGGAACGGAACGTAGCCTTGGGGTCAGTTCTTTATTTTATAGCGTATAGCCTTGGGGTCAGTTCTTTATTTTATAGCGTAGCCTTGGAACGCAGCAGAACGTAGCCTTGGGGGTCTACTCTCTGTGGCACTTTCCAAGGGGTCACCCCCGGCTGCCGTTAGCAGCCATCCTGCCCTGTGCAGTCCGGACTTTCCTCCCGTTCC
>JAJRSX010000135.1 GCA_024278555.1 bacterium
CGCCGCCCCCTCCCCCACCCCCGGGATCTTGGGCACCTCCACCCCGGCGGCGGCGAGGTCGCGGCCGTAGCGGCGCAGGACCAGCGGCGCGGTGGCCCAGGCGAAGGTGAGCACGGGCGGGGCCACCGCCGCCTGCGCCGCGGCCACCGTGGCGCTGAAGGTGGTGTGGCCGGCGAGGAGCGGCTCGGGGAGGCCGTGGCGCAGGCGGACGAAGGGGATCTCCGCCAGGAGGACCCGCGCCCCGGCGGCGTCCACCGGCCGCCCCTCGGCGGTGTAGATGACCCGCCGCGCCGGCGCCGGGTAGTAGAACTCCGGGTGCGACTCGAACGGCGGCGAGACGAGGACGTGGGAGAGGCGGTCCTGGGGCCGGCCGAAGAGGGAGAGGGCGTAGCCGGCGTAGAAGCCCATGGTCTTGCGGCCGCCGGCGAGGGAGACGTGGAGCGCCGCTTCGGGGTCGGAGGTGAGCTGCCGTACCTGTTCGGTGATGGCGTCGGCCGCCGCCTCGTTGTCGCCCGGGGTGCGCAGGTCGCCCACCCCGGTGTCGGCGCCGATGGTGTGGATGGTGGTCTCATCGAAGCGGATGGCACCGAGGTGGTAGTCGCGGCGGAGGCGCTGAAACCAGCCGGGCTCGCCGGCGAGCAGCGTCAGCCGCGCCCGCTCCGCCCCCTCGGCGGTGGTCAGCAGGTGGACCTCGGTGGGCGTCCACGGCGACTCCGAGGCCACGGCGAGGCCGTAGAGGGTCTCGGTGACTACCTGCGGCGTGAGGCCGGTGGCCACCAGGAGGATGCGACGCGGGTAGGTGTGGGGGTCCATGAGGGCTCCTCGCGTACCGGTGGGATCAGAGGCCCCGGCAGGTGGGTGGCGGAGAGAGGGAGGGGGCTCCGCCATCAACACCCCACCGGGGCCCAACCATGAGGTGCAGGTAGGTGCTGATCGCCCTCGCCACCCCTACCCCCCCATCTCCCACGAGCAGCCGTCGAGGAGGTACCGGGCGAACCTCTTTCCATTCCATATAGATCCTCGTGCCATCGCCACCGAATGGCCACCACTCTCCACCCGCCCCATCACCTCCGCACCTGCCGCAAGCTTGCCACTTCGACCCTGCCCATACAGCGTCCGGGGTCCGAGGCTACGGAGGACGCAAAGGCTCACGCCGGGGATGAGACGGCAAATGGGCTGGCGGGTGGGTGGGGTGGCGCCTTGCAGGCCACTGCGTGCGCTCGTTGGTGATCACCTCCGCCACCGATCTCCCGTCATGGCTCCGATCGACCGCGGTGCCGCCAAGATCGGTCGGGATACCTTTCAGCGGATATCGATAAACGAATGCCACGGAAATCAATAGGTTACATCGTTGTATTTATTGTCTTGTCGTTTTCTTTACATTTTTTCCGCGCATGGCGCACATTTTTTGCTAAGTTTTGTTAACCATTCGGGCGCGTCGCACGGTACGAACCTTGCGTAGATTCTGGTGAGGTAATCCTCGGAATCAGGGAGAGGAGATGGTCGGCCACTCCTCCTACAGGGCGGTTGGAGGCAGATGTCGGCGCAACGGTGGGCGAGGAGTGTGCCTGCACCGCGTGCACGATCCGTCCGGGGCCGCACCGCCGGGAGACGCGGCGCGGGCCCTGTTTCGATTCGGGTAGCAACACCGAGAGGAGGAAGGGCCATGAAGGGTGCCCGCCGTCAGCGCAGACTCTTTATGACGTGGATCGGGAGCGGCTGGTTCCGGCAGCTTTGCCCCATGGTGGCGCTCCTCTTCTTCGTCGAGGGGCTCGCGGCCGCCACCGGCGGCCTGCCGCGACCACCGGTGGCCCTCGACCTCGGGGTGGCGACCGCCGAGGCGGAGGAGGGGGGCGGCGGCTGGCTCACCGCCACCGTGGCGGCGGACTTCCACGACGCCGCCATCCAGGAGCAGCTCGCCACCCTCGAGCCGGGGGTGGAATCGGCCGCCGCCTTCGTGGCACGGGAGATCGGTTTCGAGGCGTACACCGGCTCCCTGCGCGGCGCCCGCGGCACCCTGTGGTCGGGCGCCGGCAACAGCCTCGACCAGGCCTCCCTCCTCATCGCCCTCTTGCGCGGCCAGGGGATCGGCGCCCGCTATGTGCGCGGCAGCCTGGGGGAGGCGGAGGTCGAGGCGCTCATCGCCTCCATGTTCGACGCCGAACGGCTCGCCAGCGCGGTGGGCTACGTGCCACCCGGGTGGCTGCGCAGCGACCCCCTGCACGATCCCGAGCTCGCCGCCACCCTCGCCGACCACTGGTGGGTGGAGCTGGAGGATGGGAGCCAGATCGATCCCGCCTTCGCCGACGGCCTCCCCCGCGGTACGGCGGAGACGCGCTACTTCGAGCTCCCGAACGGGGTGCGCCACACGGTGACCCTGCGCCTGCAGGCCGACCTCCAGGGCTTCCTCGGCCTCGACGAGACCGAGACCCCCCTGGAGCACACCTTCGATACGGCGGCGGTCTATGGCCGGCCGATCACCCTTGGCCACTTCATCAACGTCCAACAGCCGCCGCAGATCATCAATCTGGGGCTCAAGTCGTACACCTACAGCCCCTACCTGGCCGTCGGCGACGGCGACGGCAACCCGGACAACGACCGGCTCATCCGCGGTCGCGACTACGTGGAGCAGTTCGGCCTCTTCGGCCTGGTGAACGCCACCCTCACCCGCCTCACCCTGGAGATGGAGGTGGACGACCCGGGGCGCGCGCCCGCCCTCTACCACCGTGTCCTCCTCGACCGGATCGGCTTTGCCGCGCGCCACGGCGGCGGCGCGCCGGTGGCGGTGGCAAGCGATGCGCCCGCCCTCAGCGAGTACGACCAGACGGTCCTCTACATCACCCCGGGCTTCCTCGCCCCGGAGGCGGTGGCCCCCCTGCAGGCGGCACGCGCCGACCTCGCCGACCGCCTCGCCCCCCTCACCCCGGTGGTGGCGGGGCTGGCCGAGGTGGAGCCGGCCACCCTCAGCGGGGCCGACCGGGCGGACCTCCAGGCGTACACCACCCTCACCCGGCGGCTCCTGGGCGCCGGCGGCGCCGTCGTGGCGGCCGCCTTCCTGCTCGACTCCGACTCCTACACCCGTACCATGCGGGCGAGCCACCTCACCCTCGCCTACTACGACTCACCGCGCCTCACCCTCTTCGAGGCGCGCACCCATGGCGAGGGGGCCGACTCCGCCCTGAGCCTCGGCCTCGACCTGCGGCGCAACGGCATCCATGCCATCCCCTACCCGGGGCAGAACCTCTTCAACCGCCTCGGTTTCAACTTGGTGAAGGGCCACTGGGACGCCCTCCTCGAGCACGGCACCGTCGACCACCTCCTGGGCGGCGAGGGGCACCCCGGCGCCTCCGCCGCGGCGGTCTTCAAGGCCGCCGAGGAGCAGGGGGTCCCCATCCTCTCCCTCCACGGCGAGGCGGCGATCTCCGGCCGCCTGGAGGGGATGCCCCTCTCCGACGAGGCGCGGGCCCGGATCGGCAGCGCCTTGCGCACCGGCAAGCTGGTGAACCTCCCCGCCGCCCCGGTCACCGTGGCCGGCCGCCCGGCGATCGCCTGGTACGAGGTCGACGCGGCGACCGGCGAGATGGTGGGGGTGGCCGAGGACGGCGGCCACCAGTCGATGCTCGAGTTCGCCCTCATCTCCGCGTTGGTCGGGGTGGGCGGCCTCTTCACGATCACCACGCTGGGCCACAATGTCACGGATCTCTTCAGCGGTGAGCACAAGGCGATCGAGGACTACCACCCCTACGATCCGACGAACCTCAACTCGACGACCCTCAACTCCGTGGAGGCGCTCACGAGAATGGCCACGGAGGAGACCATCCTTGGCATCAACGTGGGGTTTGCCACAGACGGCTCCGCCTCCTCCGGCGTCGAGGGGCAAGAGGTCAACCTCAGGCCCGAGCTTGATGACCTCTACACCGTGCTCGATGCCGTCGGCGGCTCCGGCAGCGTCATCGACTTCGCCGGGAGCGACACGGAGGTCCTCTCCCTCTACGCCCCCGGGCCGAGCGACCGCCACGGGGAGCGGGTCGCGGCCCCCGGGGTCACCCTGGAGGTGGTCCCGGACCCCGCCTTTACCACCAAGGCGGGAGAGAGCCCCCTCCCCACCGCCTTCCGCGCCCGGATCACCAACACCGGCAACGATGGCGCCTTCCGCCTCACCGCCACCCCGCCGGAGGGGTGGGAGCTCCTCACCGCCCGAGAGGTGAGCCCCATCCCCGCCGGGGTGACCGGCGAGGTGAGCCTCTACCTCCGCCCCCTCCCGGGGACCTCCCTCCCCGCCCCCGGCGCCCCCCTCGACTTCGCGGTCACCGTGACGCGCGAGGCGGCGGCCGCGGGTGCAGTGGTGGCGAGCGCGGTGGGGGTGGAGAGCGGCCTCACCCTGGCGGTCGCCTTCACCATGCCGCCGGTCCACCGCCTGCGCCTCACCGCCGCACCGGAGGGGCTGGATGCCGCCCCCGACGGCACCGCGTCCACGACACTCACCCTCACCAACGCAGGCAACGTGGAGGAGGGGGTCGACCTGACCGTCGACCTCCCCGATGGGGTCACCGCCGGCCCCCTCCCGGCCCACCTCGACCTGGCGCCGGGGGAGAGTGCCACGCCCACCCTCGCCCTCACCGCCCACGGTCTGCCCCTGGCTACCGGCCACACGGCCGCCGCGACGGCGACCTACGGCGACCTGGAGGCGAGCGTGACGCTGCCGCTCCACATCGCCGCCCCCGGGGCCCTGCCGGCCCTGGCCGGGGCCACCGCCGCCGCCACCCTCGGCCGCGACGGCCTCGCCGAGACCCTCCGGAGCCTCGGCGACGACCTCGGCCGCCTCTACGAGACGCCGGCGAGCGACCTCGCCCGCGACCGCGTGGTGAGCGGCATCGCCACCCTCACCCCCCTCCTCGATGACCCCCTCCTCGCCCCCTTCGCCGCCGGCCTCACGGCGGCGGGCGCCGCGGTGGCGGGGGCCGCACCGGCGGAGACGGCGGCCGCCCTCGACCACCTCGGCCCCCCCCTCACCGCCCTCGCCGAGCGCCTCGGCCACCTCGCCGCCCACGACGTCGAGGTCGCCCTGCGCCCCAACACCGCCGAGGCCCTCCCCGAGACCCCCACCCCCTTCAGCCTCTACCTGCGCAACCGCGGGAGTGAGACCACCACCTACCACCTGCGCCTGGAGGGGATCCCGTCGGGGATCGACGCTACCTTGAGCCGGACGGAGATCACCCTGCCGCCGGGGATGGCGATCGCCCCCGGGGTGAGCGGTGACGACCTCCTCGATGTCGCCGTCGAGGCCACCCTCACCCAGCCGGCCCACGAGCTCACCGCCTTCAACTTCCGGGTGGTGGCGACCCCCGAGGGGGCGCCGGAGATCGCCCGCACCGCCCGCGGCCGCTTCACCGCCCGTGACGAGCAGGTGGGTGTCGTCGCCGTGGAGGTGGAGCCCCCCTTTGTCGATCCCGGCACCCCGGTCCATCTCGCCGCCCGGCTGCTCAACGCGGTGAACCGCGACCGCTCCATCCTCGTGGCGGCCGTGGTGCGTGGCGCAGACGGCAGCGTGGTCGCCACCCTTCCGGCCCGGGCGGCGCGGCTCACCGTCCTTGCCTCCCTCGACACGATCGACCTCGGCACCCTCGAGACCGGCGCCCTCGCCCTCGGGAGCTACCGGGTGGAGGTGGCGGTGAGTGAGGCGGACGGGACGCCGATCCCCGGGGCCACCGCCGGCGCCACCCTCCTCCTGGGCTCACCGGTCACCGCGACCCTCACCGCGAGCCCCGCCGTGGTACCGCCGGGCGAGGGGGAGGTGGAGGTGCGCCTGGTGGTGGCAGCTACCCTCGACGCCGAGGGCGGCGACCCCCTCCTCGGGGTGCGCGAGACCGCCGGCACCGGGCGGACGGTGGCGGTACGCGGCGGCTACGCCTACGTGGGCGGCACGGAGGGGGTCTCGGTCCTCGACGTCCACGACCCGCGTAACCCGCAGCTCGTCCACACCTTCGAGTCCCCCGGCGAGAACCGGATCTCGATCGACGGCGACCGCCTCCTGGTGGCCCACGGCCGCGACCTGCACCTCTACGACCTGACCGATCCGCTCCACCCGGATCCGATCGCCACTGCCGCCGGCGGGGTCACCGGCACCCACCCCACCCACCTCGCCGTCCACGGCGACCTCGCCGTGATCAACACGGCGATCTTCGGGTGGAGCGGCTCCACCCTCCTCTTCGTGCGCGGCGACGCCCTCCTCTTCGACGTGAGCGACCCAGCGGCACCGCGCCCCCTCGGCCTCCTCTTCGACACCCCCCAGAGCTTTCACCCCGAGTGGCCGGGGAGCGACTTCTGGATCGGTGAGGATAGCGCTGCCACCGGTACCACCCTCTACCTGCCGAGTGCCAGCGCCCCGGGGAGCGGCGCCGGTGGGGTGGGGCGGCTGCGAATCCTCGACGTGACGAGCCCCGACACGGTGGCGGAGGTGGCCCACCTCGACCTGCCGGGGACCGCCCTCCTCCACGCGGTGGCGGTGAGCGGGGAGCGCGCCCTGGTGGCGGGGAGCACCGGCCCCTTCTCCATCCAGGGCGGCACGCCCCTGGCCAGCGGCGACCTCACCCTCCACCTCCTCGACCTCCACGACCCGCGCCACCCCACGATCCTCGGCTCCACCACCCTCGATGACGTGGCGACCAGCCGCTACCACCGCCTCTCCCTCACCGCCGGCCCGGACCACCGCTTCGTCCTGAACGGGGCGACCGTGGCGGGCGAGCCGGTGGTACGCCTGGTGGAGGCGGGCGACCCGACCCACATCGAGGTGGCCGACCTGCCGGCGACCGCGTTGGTGGCGGACTCGGACCTCGACGCCGGCCTCCTCTACACCGCGTCCACCTCGGGCCTCGCCATCTACGACCTCGGCGCCCTCCTGGGGGTGGCGGTGGGCGCCCGCATCGACCTGCCCGACGACGGCTCGGCCGACCCCCTCGCCGGCTCCTTCAGTGAGCCCCCGGCGGCGACCCTCGCCGGGGTGGAGGCCGACACCCTCGTCTGGCCCCTCACCCTCACCGCCGCCCACCCCAGCCACACGGTGACCTGGCAGAGCCGCCTCCCCGGCCTGCAGCCGGGTGAGGTGCGGGATGTCGCCATCGGCGGCACGGTGGAGTTCACCACCGGCGGGGCCACCTCCACCTTGGCCCTGGCGCCGGTGGTGGTGGCGGTGGAGCAGATCCTCGCCCTCGCCCCCGCCGCCGCCGAGGCACGCCCGGGCGCGGCGGCGGCCTACTCCCTCACGGTGAGCAACCCGACCGCCACCGGCGTGACCTACACCCTGGCGGTGGAGGGGGTGCCGGAGGCGTGGGTGGCGCTGCCGCCGTCGGTCGAGGTGGCCGCCGGGGGAAGGGCCCAGGTACCCCTCACCCTCCGCGCCGAGCCCTTCGCCGCGGCCGGCGACCACGGCTTCGCGGTGGTGGCCGCCACCGCGGCCGGGGTCCGCGGGGAGGTCCACGGCGACCTCATCCTCAGCGGCGCCCCGGTGGCGGAGACGGCACGCCACGGGGTGGTTGCAGCGCTCATCCCGCTGCAGCCCACCGCCGGCCAGGGGAGCGAGGCCACCTACCGGGTGCGCCTGACCAACACCGGCAACACCACCGCCACCTTCGACCTCAGCGGCATCTGGCCCGACGGCCTCACCGGCCGATTCGGGACGACGGCCGTGGAGGTGGCGCCGGGGGCGGATAACTACAGGGAGGTCCCCCTCACCGTCGCCCTGCCGGCGAGACACGATCCCGCGACCCTCCCCTTCACCGTTACCGCCAGCGACCCCCGCGCTCCGGGCGTGGCGGATGAGGCGGAGGCTCAGGTGGCGATCTCCACCTACGGCGTCGCCGTGGCGATCGCCCCCGAGCGGGGCGGAGCGGGCGACCTCTACCACCTGACGGTGCGCAACACCGGGCGCAGGCGCGACACCTTCGACCTCGCCGTGGGTGGCCTCGCCGCGCCCGCGGCGACCCTCGCGGTGGCCGAGGTGACCCTCGACCCGGGCGCCGCGCAGGAGCTCCCGCTCACCGTCGGTGACCTCGACTTCGCCCTTCCGGGGGCCACGGACCTGACGGTGGTGGCCACCTCGCGCGGGGACCGCGCGGTGGCCGGCCACGCCACCGCGGAGGTGGCGGTGGCGACCCGCCACGGCGTGGAGGTCGCCTTCGAGCCCGCCGCCGCCGAGCTGGAGGGGCCGGGTAGCGCGACCCTCCTCCTGCGGGTACGCAACACCGGCAATGTGGAGGCGGTCTACGGCGCCGCCATCACCGCGACCGGCGGGCCGCTCACCGCGAGCCTGCGCAGCCTGGCCGGCGGCCACACCCAACGCATCGACAGCTTTCACCTTCCCCCCCTGGCAAGCGGCATCCTGGCGGTGGACGCAACCCTCTCGACCGCCGGGAAAGGGAGTGTGTCGGCCACGGTCACCGCGGTGGACCAGCCGGGGCTGTCGGCCTCCGACACCGCCACCGTGGTGGCGGGCGGTCTGCCGCCGGCGGCGGCGGTGCCACCGGTGGCGGACGCCGGGGAGGACCTGCACGCCGGTGTCGGCCGCAGGGTCACCCTCGACGGCAGCGGCTCCTATGATCCGGCCGGCCGCCTGATCACCTACCGCTGGCAGGTGGCGGCGACCCCCAAGGGGAGTGGCGTCACCACCGGGGATCTGGTGGGGGCGGCCACCCCCGACCCGCACCTCACCCCCGACGTGGCGGGCACCTACCGCCTGGAGCTGGTGGTCACGGCAGATGGGGAGGAGAGCGAGGTCGATGCGGTGGAGATCACCGCCGTCTCCGGCAACGTGCCACCCGACGCACGCGCCGGTCGCGACCGGCGCGGCCGCACCGGTGTGGCCGCGGTGGTCGACGCCACCGCCTCCCGCGACGCGGACGGCGATCCCCTCACCTTCACCTGGCGCTTCGCCCAGCTTCCCCCCGGCAGTGGCCTCGACGATCCGGCCCTCGACGGTCGCACCGCGGCGACGGCGAGCTTCGTCCCCGATGTCGCCGGCACCTACCTCCTGGTGGTGGCGGTCTCCGACGGGAGGGCCACGGACGAGGCAGAGGTGGCCATCGTGGCTGCAGAGGCCGAGGTCGCTCCGGTGGCGGACGCCGGCACCGACCGGGCCGGCACGGTGGACGAGGCGGTCCGCCTCGACGGCGGCGGGAGCTACGACCCGGACGGCGATCCCCTCACCTTCACCTGGTCCTTCGTGTCGCTCCCGGCGGGAAGCCGCCTGACGGACGCGGATATCGAGGCGGCGGCGACCGCCACCCCCCTCTTCGTGCCCGACGTCGCCGGCGCCTACGTGGTGCGCCTGCGCCTCTCCGACTCGATGCAGGCCAGCTTCGACAACGTGATGGTGGTGGTGACGGAGGCGTTGCCTCCCGCCGCGGTGCGGGTAGTGGAACTCCACGGCCGCGGGGGGAGCGGCGGCATCGGCGGCGTCGAGCTCCTCCTCCTCCTCGCGTGGCTGGTGTGGAGACGGCGACTGCGCACGGCCGCACTCGTCCTCCTCCTCGTGCTCCCCCACCCCGCGGCGGCCGGGGAGTGGTACCTCGGGGGTGGCGTGGGGTACGCCCACACGCGCACCAGCAGCGGCCGGCTGGAGAGCGACCTCGCCGCACGCGGCCACACGGCGGCGGTCACCCTCGACAACGACGAGGTCGGCTGGAGGCTCCTGGCGGGCTACCGCCCGTCGCCCTACTGGGGGATGGAGGCCACCTACGTCGACCTGGAAGAGGTGACCTCACGGGTTCGCGCCACCACCGACGACCCCCAGGCCCTCGTGGAGGAGACCTCTGCGGTCCACCCCTTCTCGGTGCAGGGTCTCTCCCTGGCGCCCGTGGTCCGCCTGCCGGTGGGCGAGCGCCTCGCCCTGGAGGTGACCGGGGGGCTCTTCTACTGGGAGGCCGAGGTCCACGCCGACTTCAACCTGCCGGGCGCCCCCTCGGCCAACCGCAACGAGGAGGGGCTGAACTGGCTCTTCGGCGCCGGTGCGACCTACGACCTCTCGCACCGCGTCGCCCTCCGCCTCGGCTGGCAGCGCTACCGGACGGATCGCGACGACGTGGACCTCGTCGGCCTCGATCTCCTCTATCGATTTCCATGAGCTCCACTGGCCCATCGAGGGGGAGGCGGCTCGACCCGGCGACCGCCCTCCCCCTCACCCTCGCCGCCGCCGCGGTGGCTGTTCAGGTCGCCGGCTGGGATCGGGCGCTCTGCTATGACCGTGTCGCCATCCTCCACGGCGAGGCGTGGCGGCTGATCACCGGCCACCTGGTCCACCTGGGGTGGTCCCACCTGGTGTGGAACCTCGCCGCCCTCGCCCTCATCTGGCCCCTCGCAGGGCGCGCCATGGGCCCGCGCGCCTGGTGGACCACCGCCGTCGTGTGCGGCGTGGCCACCTCGCTCCTCCTCCTCTGGCGCCTCCCGACCCTCGCCCGGTACGTGGGGCTGTCGGGTCTCCTCCACGGCCTCTTCGCCGCCGGCAGCCTTACCTGGTGGCGTGCGGGGAGGCGGGAGGGCGGCTACCTCCTCCTCGTCCTCGCGGCGAAGCTCCTCTGGGAGCAGGGGTTCGGCCCCCTCCCCACCACCACCGCGATGGTCGGCGCCACCGTCGTGGTGGATGCCCACATCTACGGCGCCATGGCCGGCGCGACCAGTGCCCTCCCTCTGATTTTGCGCAGCAAAATCAGCTCGACCAGCCGTCGCCGCCACGGTAGATTCACCCTCCGACAGGAGGAGCCATGAGAGCGACGAACTTTGTGAAGACCGCCCTGTGGGGGTTCACCATCCTCGCCGGGCTCTTTTTTCTCTCGGTACCGCGGATCACCGAGTGGATGGAGCACCACAACGATGCCAAGGTGGAGGCGATGGGCTTCACCCCGAGCTCGGTCCTGATGGAGGAGGGGCGGATCCCGAAGGCGGAGCTCTCCAAGCGCGCCGCCGGCCGTTTCGGGCCCGATACATTGCAAGGCCGCACCGGCGCCGAGTGATGCCCTCTGTTGACTGGATCTACATCGTCGTGGTGGTGGTCGTGGGCCTCTTCGGCGACCTGATCATCCTGTCGGTACGACGGCAGCACCGGGAGGAGGAGCAGCGTCGGGCCGAGCTCGACGCCACCGACGCCCCCACCCCCGCCTCCGGCGGCCGTTCCTGAATCGACGGGCCAAACCCCCACCGATTCGGACAAATTGCGCCCCGACCGGGCTGCTATAGTCGGGTCTCAAGTTTGATCCATGCCCTGCGGCCGCGCGGGGTCACTCTTGGAGGAGAAGATGAACGCACGCTCGGAAGCGGACATCCGTGTAATGCGCGCCTACGCCATCTGGACGGTGATCTGGGGGGTGGTGGGGATGGCGGTGGGGGTGCTGATCGCCGGCCAGCTCTTTGATCCGGCGCTCAACTTCGCCAACACACCGCTGGGCCCGTATCTCACCTACGGCCACCTCAGGCCCCTGCACACCAACGCCCTGATCTACGGCTTCGGCGCCGGCTCCTTCTTCTGCATGCAGTTCTACATGGTGCGGCGGCTGTGCCGGGTAAACCTCCTCTCCGCCGGTCTGGCGCGCTTCCAGCTCTGGCTGTGGAACCTCACCGTGGTCCTGGCGGCGGTCTCCCTGCTCCTGGGGATGAACACCTCGAAGGAGTACCACGAGCTCGAGTGGCCGATCGATCTGCTGATCGTGGTGATCTGGGTCTGCTTCACGATCAACGTCGTGGGCACCATCTACCGGCGACGGGAGCGGGAGATGTACACCTCGCTGTGGTACATGGTCGGGGCGTTGATCGGGGTGGCGATCCTCTTTCTCGGGAACGGCGCCGAGGTGCCGGTGACTCTGTTCAAGTCGTACTCCGCCTACGCCGGGGTGAACGACGCCAATGTCCAGTGGTGGTGGGGCCACAACGCGGTGGCCTTCTTCTTCACCTTCACCCCCACGGCGATGGTCTACTACCTCCTGCCGAAGGTGACCAAGGCACCGATCTACTCCCACCGCCTCTCCATGTTCGGCTTCTGGGGGCTGATGTTCTTCTACCTGTGGACCGGCGCCCACCACCTGATCCTCACCCCGGTGCCCGAATGGTTGCAGACGGTGGCGATCGCCTTCTCCATGATCCTCATCGCGCCGTCGTGGGCGACGGTCTTCAACACCTACATGTCGATGACCGGCCGCTGGGAGCAGATGCGCGACAACTACCTGGTGAAGTTCCTCGTCGTCGGGGTCACCTTCTACGGCCTGCAGACGGTGCAGGGGCCGCTCCAGGCGCCGCGCCTCTTCTCGCAGCTCATCCACTACACCGACTACGTCCCCGGCCACGTCCACATGGGGACCATGGGCTTCTACGCGATGATCATCTTCGCCGCCCTCTACTACGCGGTGCCGAGGCTGTGGAAGACGGAGATCTACAGCGAGCCCATGGCCAACCTCCATTTCTGGCTCGCCCTGGTGGGGCAGCTCACCTACAACATCACCATGTGGATCGCCGGCATCCAGCAGGGCGCCATGCTCAAGCAGATCGGCCCGGACGGCTCCCTCGCCTACACCTTCGTGGAGACGGTCACCCGCATCGTCCCCTACTGGAAGATGCGGGCCGCCGGCGGGGTGCTCTTCTTCCTCGGGGCGCTGCTCTTCGCCTACAACATCTTCATGACCATCGCCCGGTCGAGAAGCGAGATGGCGGCGGAAGAGGCGTATGCGTAGCCTCGCTGCGCGAGGCGGGATGAGGGGTGATGGATGGGGGATGAGGGAAGGACGGCCCGTTGGGCCGCACAAATAATGCCAATAGAAGCCACCCACAAAGAGGTCATCGCCGGCCGCGGGCCGGCACCACCCCGGGGAGGAGGGGGTTGTACCCCCGATCCCGGCCCGCGGGGCCGGCCGGTGCCAGAGGCCCCGGATCGCGGGTGCAACCCGCTCCTACCACTTCCCTAATCCCTGGCTCACGCAGCGAGCCCCCGGTCGCAGGCCGCCCCCCTCCTAATCCCCAACCCCTTCGATTTCCCCCACCTCGCACCGCCCTCTGACCTCCTGACCATTGGCCTCCGGAGTCCAGCCATGTACCGCAACCCCACCCTCTTCCTCATCGTTGCCGTCCTCGCCTTCTCCGTGGGGAGCGTCGTCTCCACCGCGGTCCCCTTCTTCCTCAAGTCGACGGTGCCGCCGCTGACAGAGGAGGAGGGGGAGGTGCTGCCGTACACGCCGTTGCAACAGGAGGGGCGGGACATCTACATCCGCGAGGGGTGCAACAACTGCCACACCCAGACGGTGCGCCCCCTCTACTCGGAGGTCCTGCGCTACGGGCCGTATTCGCGCGCTGCCGAGTTCGAGTACGACCGGCCGCACCTGTGGGGCTCGCGGCGCACCGGCCCGGACCTCGCCCGGGTCGGCGGCAAGTACCCGGACGAGTGGCACTACCGCCACATGGTCGACCCCCAGTCGATCGTCCCCGGCTCCACCATGCCGCCCTTCCCGTGGCTCAAGGATCGCCCCCTCGACACCTCCCACGCGCGCAAGAAGATGGCGGTCCTCGGCATGCCGGCGAACGCGGATGAGATGGCCGAGCTCGACGGGGTGACCGAGCTCGACGCCCTGGTCGCCTACCTTCAGGTCCTCGGCACCGCCATCTCCCGCCCCGAGGTCACCGCCCCCGAGGAGCTTTCGAATCCATACGAGAACCTCACCGGTGAGAAGCGCGACGCGATCCTCGCCGAGGGCGAGGAGCTCTTCATGGACACCTGCGCCGGCTGCCACGGCATCGAGATGAAGGGTGACGAGGGGACCGGGATCACCGGCGCCCAGCTCATCGACAAGGAGCCCGGCGACGAGGCGGACATCGTCACCACCGCGTGGGAGGGGATGGAGGGCGCCATGCCGAGCTTCGGCCCGAAGCTCGGCGCGGATCGCCTGTGGAAGATCGCCAACTACATCACCAGCCGGTGAGCGCGGCTTGGCCGCGCTCGGGGATGGGGGAGGTGAGGGATGGGGGAAGGCCAGCCCTGCGGGCTGATGAATCTGCCGATGGAAGCCGCCCACGAAACAACCCTCTGGCCGCGCAGCGGCCAACCACTCCCTCATCCCCCATCCCGGGGCGCGTAGCGCCCCCCATCCCTCACCCCCGCGAGCAACGCGAGCGCACCCCCCATGTCCGTCACCCTCTACGCCCTCATCACCTTCGCCTGCATCGTCGGTGTCGCCGCGGTGACCCTCTACTACCTCGGGGCGCGCGGCCGGCGGAAGGAGCGGCTGGAGGCACCCAAGTACAAGATCCTCGATGACGACCGGGACGACTTCCCGGAGGAGTGAGCCATGGCGAAAAAGAGAGAGCGCGTCCACGAAGTGGTCGACGGCATCACCGAGCGCAGCGACACCCATCTGCCCGTGGGCTGGATCGTCCTCGCCCTCGGCCTGATCGCCTTCGCCTGCTACTACCTGCCGGCGAACATGCCCCAGTGGGGCGGCTGGTCCGCCTACACCGCCCTGGAGCAGGCGCAGCAGGCACACCAGGCGGACCGGTAAGCGCGGGCTTATGCCCGCGAGTCGGCGCCGGAGGGCCGGGGGCCGGGGGCGGGCTGAATAGCTCAACGCAAAGGCGCGAAGACGCCAGGGCGCAAAGGGGGGGAATAATTGGGGGGGAGGCGTCGCCGGCGGCAAACCGGGGAACGGCGGGGGCCCGCAAGGCCATTTCAGCCACGGAATCCACGGAAGGGCACGGAAGGGCACGGAAGGGGAGGGCTGCCGGGACAGGGGTAGGAGCGGGCCATGCCCGCGATCCGGCGCCGGAGGCGCCGGCCGGCCCGGAGGGCCGGGGGCGGGGGCGTGGCCCCCTCCTATCGGGGGCCGGGCGACGGGGTTTCAATGCCGCCGGCGATCTCCTCGCAGACGGCCATCGCCGCCTCGGGGTTGTGGAGCGGCCCTGCCCGATCGAGGAGGCGGAGAGCGGTCTCGCTGCGCCGGTGCCAGGCCGCAAGCCGTTCCGACGCCGCCCCTCCCTCCATCTCCGTGCGCGCACGGTGGCCGCGCGCCAACGCCTGCTCGGCGCGGTCGCGCGCGGCGGCCAGGCGCGCGCGCCACGTCGCCAGGGAGGCCCGGTAGGTCTCATCGTGGCAGGTGGCGCATGCCTCCCCCACCACCGCCTCCGAGGCGGGGTGGTCCCGCGCGAGGTCGTGGCACCCTTCACACCCCACCGCCCCGGCCATCGGGCTCGCCGCCACCCGGTAGCCGCGCAGCGCCGGGGCGGTGGCGGCGTAGAGGCCGCTCTCCGCCGCGTGGCAACCGCCACAGGTCGGCTCCAGGAGCGCCCCCGTGTGGCACCGGTGACACATGACGGTGGCGTGGATGCCGGTGAGCTCGAAGGGGTGAACGAACGCCCCCTTGCGAATCAGCAAGCGCCCGGCTTCGTGTCGCACCGGGCTGAGGAAGTCGTGGCACAGGGTGCATTCGCGGCGGATCGGGTCGCCGAACCGGTCTCGGTGGCGACCGTCGTGACAGCGAAAGCAGCCGGGCGCGTAGAGGTGGCCGATGTTGTCCGGATAGGTGCGCCAATCGACCCGCATCCCGGGGAAAACGGTGTAGCCGTAGATCTCCTGGACCCGTTCGATCGCCACCTCGATATGCCTCCCCTTCGCCGCCCATACCGCCGGGTAGCGCCGGCGGTAGAAGTCGGTGAAGTGCGCGGCGATCTCGCGCCGGGCGGTGGTGAGGTCGGGGTACTCCGCCACCAGAGTGCGCACCGCCTCGCGCTTGATGTACGGGAGGGAGACGTCGAGGCGGCCGCGTGCCAGGTAGAGGTCCACCGCCACCGCGGGTGGGGGAAACTTGTGGGCCGGCCGGTTGTGGCAGTCCATGCAGTCGAGGTGGCGCCGCTCGCCCACCGGCGGCGGCGCCGTCGCCGGCTCGCCGTCGGCGCGGTAGACCCGCTCCTCACCGTTCGGGCGCGTCCACTTCACCCACGGGATCGTCTGCAGGGAGGCGTCGGTGGCCACGTACTCCATGCTCCCGGAGAGGAGCATGTGCATGTGGATCCCCTCCACCCGACCGGTCATCTCGTCGCCGCCGCCGGTCTTCACCAGCATCTGGATGTCGCGGCGGCTGTTCGCCTCGTCCTCTGCGAAGTGGACCCGCTCCCGGAGCTGGGCACCGTAGAACTTGCGCGGCCAGTGGCACTGCTCGCACGTCTCCGCCGCCGGCCGGAGGTGTTGAATCGCCGGCGGGATCGGGCGCGGGTAGGTGTCACGGAGGACCGCCACCACCTGCCGCACCCCGGAGACCTTCGCCTTGATGAACCAGCTCGCGCCGCTGCCGATGTGGCACTCGGCGCAGCGCACTCGGGCGTGGGCGGAGAATGGATAGGTGGTCGCCTCCGGCGCCATCACCCGGTGGCACGGCTGGGTGCAGAAGGAGACCGAGTCGGTGAACTGATAGCCGTGGTAGCTGCTCACCAACACCACCGGCACCATCAGGGCGACGAAGCCGCCGAGGTAGACGGCGCTACGGCGCTGGCGCGGATCGTTGAGGTCGACGCGCGGCAAGCGGTGGAGCCGCGCGGTCGGGTCGAGGCGGCGAATCCGCCAGCGGCGCAACGCCACCCCCACCGCCGCCACCAGCAGCCCGACGATGATCAGCCCGGGGATGACCAGATAGCCGAAGAGATCCAGATACGGGTTCGAGGTCGGCGAGACCAGGCTGAAGAGGCCAAAGGTGACCAGCAGCAACGACCCGAGGAGGACGATCGCCACCCCGGCCAGGACGATCGGCCCGGTCCAGCTCGCCGGCATCCGCCGTACCCCCGCCCCACCCCCGACGTCTTCCTCCTGTCGTCGCTCGACGTGGTCGCCCATCTCGCCTCCGCCCCCTCATCCGGAGAGTCTCACCGATTCCGCTGGGGGTGGCGAGGCGTGACGGCGCCCGGAGGTCGGCCGCCGCGCACACCCTCTGCCCTACATGGCATCCGCCTCCACCTTCACCGCGTTGAGGACGAGGTCGATGGCGACCGCGCCGGTGGCCTCTTCCGGGGGCACTGTGTGGATGATGGGCATGGGGAGACCTCCTCGATGGGGGCGTCCGGCCATCGCCGTGCGCCCGGGTTAGGTACCGAGCCTCCTGCCGCCGGCCGCACCGCGCAACCGCCGGAGCCCTTCTGGTGTGTCACGGGCTCCGATCTGCTGGCGGCTACCCCATCCCCTCCCCGCCGAGGGAGAATGGCTCGCCGCGCCCCGTCCACGACTCCCCCCTCCCCCCATGCCCCCCGCCCCCGCCCGCCGGCGCCCTGCGCCGAAGGCCCCGCCGCCCCGGTGGTACCGGACCGAACGCGGCCGCCGCTGGGCGGTGGCGGGGCTGCTCCTCGCCCTCTACTGCGCCACCCCCTTCATCGAGGTGGGAGGCCACCCGCTCCTCGGCTTCGACCGCCAGACCCTGCGCCTCTACGTGGGCGGCGTGGGGTTGTGGCTCGACGACCTCTTCATCGTCCTCCTGGCCGCCCTCCTGGCGGTGGCCTTGATCCTCCTGGTCACCGTGTGGCTCGGCCGGGTGTGGTGCGGCTGGGCGTGCCCGCAGACGGTCCTCCTCGATCTGCGCGACCAGCTCCGCGCCCTCTTCCCGGTACGCACCGCCGACGGCCGGGCGGTACGGCTGGCGAAGCGGGTCGCGGTGGAGGGCGCCTTTCTCCTCCTCAACCTGGTGGTGGCCACCACCTTCATCCTCTACCTGGTGCCGCCGCGGGAGCTGGGCCACTACCTCGCCACCGCCACCCTCCCCTTCTGGGTCGGGGCGACCTGGGGGACGATCGTCCTCCTCTTCTACGGCGACCTCCTCCTCCTCGGCCGCCGCTTCTGCACCCACGTCTGCCCCTACGCCAAGCTCCAGGGGGTCCTCTTTGACCGCGCCACCCTGGTGGTCGAGTACGACCGCACCCGCGAGGACGACTGCATCGACTGCAAGCGGTGCGTGAAGGTGTGTCCCACGAAGATCGACATCCGCGACGGCCTGCAGGTGGAGTGCATCGCCTGCGGCGAGTGCGTCGATGCCTGCGACGAGATCATGCGCAAGGTGGGCACGCCGCCGAAGCTGATCCAGTTTCACTTCGGCTCCACCTCGGCGCCGCCGCCCCGGGTCCTCCGGCCGCAGGTGGTGGTCCTGGCGGCGGCATGCGTCTGCCTCACCGCCGCCCTGGTCCACGCGGCGATAGGCCGCGCCGCGGTGGAGGCGTCGGTGCTGCGTGACCGCTACCACCTCTTCCACGTGGCCAAGGACGGCCGCCTGATGAACAGCTACACCCTGGTGGCGGAGAACCGCACCGCCGAACCCGTCGCCCTCACCTGCTGGGTGGAGGGGGTCGAAGGGCTGGAGCTGGTCATCCCCCACAACCCGGTGACCGTAAAGCCGGGGGCGGTGCGCAAGACCCGCTTCGTCCTCGTCCTCCCGGCCGGCCACCCCTTGGCCCCCGGCAACCACCCGGTCACCCTCCACCTGATGACCGCCGAGGCCGAGCCGATCACCGCCGACGCGGCCACCGCCTTCACCGTACCGGAGGCGGAAGAGCACAAGGTGGAAGAGCACGGGAAGGAGGAGTGATGCGTCGTTCGTGGGCCTGGCCGGTGGGGATCGTCCTCCTCTTTGTCGTCCTGGTAGCGGGGAGTGTCTGGATGGCCCGGGTGGCCTCGCGCGTCGGCGAGGTCCCCATCGACACCCACGCCCACCCCGCCGCCCGCGGCGGCGTGCGGCGATAGCGGACAGCGGAAACAGCGTCTCCTTCCAACGAGCAAACCGGGGTCCGCAGTACGACCGCAAGCCCCCCCTCTCCGAAAAGCTGAAAGCTGTTCGCTGAAAGCTGAGAACTGAGAGCTGTTCGCTGACCGCTGCAAGCTGTTCGCTGATCGCCATCTCCCTGCTGCGTCTTTGCGCCTTTGCGTTGAAGCGGTTCTCCCCACCTCGCCGGGTTACCCTCCGCGCCGACCATGGCCCCGCCCGCGACCCGCCCCTGCGCCCACTGCGGCCTGCCCACCGACGCCGCGACCGAGCCGCCCTTTTGCTGCACCGGCTGCGAGGCGGTCTACCACCTCCTGCACAACGAGGGGCTCGACGCCTTCTACCGGCGGCTGGAGGAGGGCGAGGGCCACCCGGCGCCGGTCTCGGCGATCGCGGAGGTGGCCCCCCTCGGAATGGAGGAGGTGGAGGTGGTGCGGGAGGGGGGCCACGCCACCGCCGCCGTGGCGGTGGAGGGGATCACCTGCGCCGCCTGCGTCTGGCTCCTGGAGCGCGGCGTCGGGCGGCTTCCCGGGGTGACACGCTTTGCGGTGAGCTTCGCCACCCACCGGGCGCACATCGAGTGGGAGCCCACCACCTGCGACCTCGCCGCCATCGACGCCCGGGTGCGTGCCCTGGGGTACGCCCTCAGGCCGGTGCGCGCGGCTGCCGGCGGCCGTGCGGAAAAGGGCGCGCTCGCCCGCCTCGGGGTCGCCGCCTTCTGCGCGATGAACGTGATGCTCCTCTCCGTGGGGCTCTACGCCGGCTACTTCCAGGGGATGACCCCGGCGGTGAAGAGATCGCTCCACCTCCTCAACTGGGGGCTCGCCACCCCGGTCCTCTTCTACAGCGGCCTCCCCTTCTGGCGCGGCGCCTGGCGCGGCCTGCGCGGCCGCGCCCTGACCATGGACCTCCTCGTGGTCCTCGGCGCCGGCCTCGCCTACGGCCACTCGGTGGCGGTCGCCCTCACCGGCGCGGGCGAGACCTACTTCGACTCGGTGGTGATGATCGTCGCCCTGCTCCTGACCGGCCGATATCTGGAGCACCGCGCCCGCGCCCGCGCCTCCGCCGCCACCGACCGCCTCGCCTCCCTCCTGCCGGCCACCGCCCGGGTGTGGCGCGAGGGCGGCTGGGTGGGGCTGCCCCTCGCCACGGTGGCGACCGGCGATCGCCTGCAGGTGCGGCCGGGGGAGCGCATCGGAGCGGACGGCCGGGTGGCCGCGGGGGTGACCGAGGTGGACGAGTCGATGCTCACCGGCGAGTCCCGGCCGGTGGCGAGGGCCGAGGGCGGCCGGGTGACCGCCGGGACCCTCAACCTCGCCGCCCCGATCGAGGTCGTGGTCGAGGCGACCGGCGGCGCCACCCGCCTCGCCGCCATCACCCGCCTGTTGGAGCGCGCCCAGAGCGAGCGGCCGCCGGCCACACGCATCGCCGACCGGGTCGCCTCGTGGTTCGTGGCGGTGGTGGTGGGGGTGGCGGTGGCGAGCTACCTCTACTGGCGCGGCCACGGTCGGCCCGACCCGCTCCTGCCGGCGATCACCTGCCTCATCGTCGCCTGCCCCTGCGCCCTCGGCCTCGCCACCCCGGTGGCGGTGGTGGCGGCGACCGCGGCGGCGGCGCGCCGGGGGATCCTCTTCAAAGGGGGCTCCGCCCTGGAAGCCCTCGGCCGGGTGCGGCAGGTACTCATCGACAAGACCGGCACCCTCACCCGGGGCGACCTGCGCCTTACCGAGGCGGTCGCCACCGCGGACTTCACCGACGCCTCGGCCGCACTCGCCGCGGCCGCGCCACTGGCGGCGATGTCGCGCCACCCGGCGGCACGCCCCCTCGCCGTTGGCGACCGGGGTGCCACCGGCACGACGGTGGCGGAGGTGGCCGGGTACGGCGTGGTGGGCGAGGTGAACGGCCGGCGATGGCGCCTCGGCCGCCCGGCCTGGGCACTGGTCCCGCCCCCGACCCGGGAGGAGGCGGCGGTGGTCGACCGGTGGCAGAGCGACGGCGCCACGGTCGTCGCCCTTGGCGACGGCGACGGCCACCGCGCCCTCTTTCGCCTCGCCGACACGGTCCGCGACGGCGCGGCCGAGGCGATCGCCGCCCTGGCCGCGGCCCGGATCGAGGCCACCATGGTCACCGGCGACGCCCCGGCCACCGCCGCGGCGATCGCCGGCCGCCTCTCCCTCCCCCACTGGGCGGCGGGCCTGTCGCCGGAGGCGAAGCTCGCCCGGGTGGCGGCGGCGCGGGAGGCCGGGCCGGTGGCCATGGTGGGCGACGGGATCAACGACGCCCCGGCCCTGGCCGCCGCCGACGTGGGCATCGCCCTGGCCCGGGGGCTGGACGTGGCGGTGGAGGCGGCGGATGTGCTCCTCCTGGGTGAGGACCTGGGTGCCCTGGCCGAAGCGGTGGCGATGGCACGCGCCAGCCGCCGGGTGATCCGCGAGAATTACGCCCTCGCCGTGGTCTACAACCTGATCACCCTGCCGCTCGCCGCCGCCGGCCTTATGTTGCCGTTGTTCGCCGCCACCGCCATGGCCGCCTCGTCGCTCACCGTTACCCTCAACAGCCTGCGGCTGTTGCGGAGACAACCCGCGAATGGATCGAGAGGCTGAAACCTGATCGCCGAAAGCGGTACGCTCCCCCGGTGACCTCCCTCGTCCCCCTCATCGGCCTCTCCCTCTGCCTGGGGCTGGGCTTTCTCATGGTCTTCTTCTGGGCCCTGCGGAGCGGCCAGTTCGACGACCCGGAGGGGCCGAAGTATCGGATGCTCTTCGATGACGACGAGAGCGAGGAGATCAATGAGCCCGAGCCGGAGCCACGCCATGCCCATCGCCCCCCATCACGATGACGAGGCCAAGGAGAGCCGCGTCACCCGCGCCTTGCAGGCGGCCGACCACGGGGTCCACGTGCTGGCGGCGGCGGTCCTCTTCGCCGCCGCCCTGTTGATGATCGGCCACAGCGTCGCCGGTTTCCGCGACCCCTCGGCCCACGGCCTGCTCAAGGCGATCAACGACATCCTCTTCGTCCTCATCATCATGGAGGTGGTGGCGACCATCGTCCGCCACCTCCAGCGGCGCCGTTTCTCCCTCTACCCCTTCCTCTACATCGTCATCATCTCCTCCATCCGACGGATCCTGGTGGTGGAGGCGCAGCTCTCCATGGAGGTGGGGCTGCAGGAGTCGGTTGCCTTCCGCCACGCCCTCATGGAGGTGGCGGCCGCCGGCGGCCTGATCGTGGCCATGGTGGTCGCCTACTGGCTCCTGCGCCACGCCGACCACCCGGGTGACTGAACCACAAGGGTGAAGCATCGCGGCGACTGTGCCGATTCCTCACGGGATACCCCATCCGAGGAGACCGACATAGTGCACGAGAGGATCAGGGCATTTGCGATTCACCTGCTGGCGAGCGCGGTCGTGGCGACCGGGCTCAGCGCCCTGCTCGTCGCCTACTGGTACCCCCTCCCCTACTTCTTCGCCGACGGCGGCTGGCAGGGGCTGCGGCTGGTCCTGGCGGTCGACTGCGTCCTCGGGCCGCTCGTCACCCTGATCATCTACAACCCGAAGAAGTCGCGCCGCCAGCTCTTCGCCGACTACTCGGTGGTGGTCGCCCTCCAGGTGGTCGCCTTCACCTTCGGGACGTGGACCGTCTTCCGCCAACACACGGCGATGGTCGTCTTCGCCGACTCCGCCTTCTACACGGTGGACATGGAGACGGCGCGCAACCTGCCGGCGCCGATCCCCGAATGGGTCGCCAATGCCGAGCGGTTCCCGATCTACACGGTGGTCGAGATGCCCGAGGATCAGGAGGCGGCGCAGTCCCTGCGCCGCGAGGCCCTGAGCCGCCAGCGCCCCCTCTACGTGGTCGCCGCCGGCCGCCTCCGGCCGCTGGACGAATCCACCGCCCACTACCTCACCACCGGCGCCATGACGCCGGACGAGATAGCACGACAGCTCCCCGCCGAGTCGGTCCACCGCTTCCTCGCCGACCACGACGGCCTGCCGTCGAGCTACTGGTTCATCCCCCTGCGCACCCGCTATGAAAACCTCCTCCTCGCCTTCCGCCGCGGCCGGCCGAGCCCGGCCGGATGGCTCCCGGCGCCGGTCAGGGTGAGAAGAACCGAGGTGGCGCGGGCGGGGTGATGCGGGTTACTTCGCAGCCCGCGAGGTCGGCCCGCCGGCCCCCCCTCGCGGACGGGAGCGCGCTGCCGCCCGGCGACTGGCTACGGCAACAGCGGCGCCAGGGGGCAGCGCTCGCACCGCGGTCGCGGCTTGCAGTGGTGGTAGCCGGTACGGACGATGAGGGCGTGGTACTCGTTGTACAGGGCCACCTCCTCGGGCAGGTGGTCCATGAAGAGGGCGCGCATCGCCTCGTAGGTCGCCCCCTCGTCGATCAGGCCGTGGCGGGTGAGGAGCCTGCGGGTGTAGGCGTCGCAGACAAAGGTGGGGCGGTTACCGGCGTACAGGAGGATCGAGTCGACCGTCTCCGGACCGAGGCCGTTCACCTCCAGGAGCTCGGCCCGGCGGGTGGCGAGATCGCCGTTGAGGTAGGTAGTAATCTCCCCACCGTGGTCATGCAGGTGGCGGAGCAGGTTGCGCAGCCGCCTGGCCTTGACGTTGAAGTACCCCGCCGGCCGCAGGAGCTCGGCGAGCTCCTCGTGAGAGAGGGCGAGGAGCGGCTCCGGGGCGAGGCAGCCGGCGCGCTTCAGGTTGTCGATCGCCCGCTCGACGTTGCGCCAGGCGGTGTTCTGGGTCAGCACCGCCCCCACCGCCACCTCGAAGGGCGACTCCCCCGGCCACCAGTGCTGCGGCCCGAAGGCGGCCAGCAGCCGCTGGTAGATGTCGAGGAGGCGGGCGCGCATCGGCTGGGAACGGGTTGCATCCGCGCCGCTGGCGCAGAGGGAGTGGGCGCTCAGAGGTACGCAGGTGCTGCCCGCGAATGGTAGGAGCGGGCCATGCCCGCGACATGGCTCCTCCGGGTCGGCCTGCCGAGGACTCCGGATCGCGGGCATGGCCCGCTCCTACCCATTGTCCTCGTAGCTGTTCATGTGCACCTCGCGCTTTGCCGCCTCCAGGTCCGAGGCGACCATCCGCCGGACCAGCGACGCGAAGGTGACCTGAGGCCGCCAGCCGAGGAGCTTCCGCGACTTGCTCGGATCGCCGATCAGCAGGTCCACGTCGGTAGGACGGAAGTAGCGCGGGTCGATGCGCACCACCACCCGGTCGCCGCCGGCCACCGCCCCGACCTCATCCACCCCCTCGCCGCGCCACTCGATGGGCAGCTCCACCGCCGCGAAGGCGTGCTCGACGAACTCGCGCACCGCGTGGGTCTCACCGGTGGCCAGCACGAAGTCGTCCGCCTCGTGGTGCTGGAGGATCCGCCACATCCCCTCGACGTACTCCGGGGCGTAGCCCCAGTCGCGCTTCGCATCGAGGTTGCCGAGGAAGAGGGTCTCCTCCAGCCCCAACGCGATACGCGCCGCCGCCCGGGTGATCTTGCGGGTCACGAAGGTCTCGCCGCGCTGCTCCGACTCGTGGTTGAAGAGGATCCCGTTGGACGCAAAGATCCCGTAGGCCTCCCGGTAGTTCACCGTGATCCAGTAGCTGTAGAGCTTCGCCGCGGCGTACGGCGAGCGCGGGTAGAATGGCGTCTTTTCCGTCTGGGGCACCTCCTGCACCTTGCCGTAGAGCTCGCTGGTGGAGGCCTGGTAGAAGCGGGTCTTCTTCTCCAGGCCGAGCATTCGGATGGCGTCGAGGAGCCTCAGGGTCCCGAGCCCTACCGAGTCGCCGGTGTACTCGGGGGTCTCGAAGGAGACCGCCACGTGCGACTGGGCCGCGAGGTTGTAGACCTCATCCGGCTGCACCTCCTGGATGATGCGGATGAGGTTGGTGGCGTCGGTCAGGTCACCGTAGTGGAGGAAGAAGCGGGCGTTGCGGTCGTGGGGATCGACGTAGAGGTGGTCGATGCGGGCGGTGTTGAACGACGACGACCGCCGCTTGATCCCGTGGACCTCATACCCCTTCTCCAGGAGCAGCTCCGCCAGATAGGCGCCGTCCTGACCGGTGACGCCGGTGATGATTGCCTTCTTCATGTCACCCTCCTCCATACGTCGAATCGAGATTGTGCCTGCCGTGTCCCGCGAGGCTGGCCACCATATCGCACCGGCCGCCCCGGGGGCTAAGGGGCCGGCAGGAGGCGCAAGATCCCACCCTTCGCGTCGACGATGATCGCCTGCGCAACCCCCGCCCGCTTCAGCAGCGCCATGCCGCGCTCCGGGCCGAGGACGAAGCAGGCGGTGGCGAGGGCGTCGCCGGCCATCGCGCTCGCGGTCACCACGGTGACCGACTCACAGCCACGCGCCGGCCGGCCGGTGGCCGGGTCGAGGATGTGGTGGTAGCGCACCCCATCCTCGATGAAGTACCGCTCGTAGTCGCCGGAGGTGACCACCGCCGTGTCGGTGACGTCGAGCTTGGTGAGCAGCGCCTGCGGGTCGCGCGGGTGCTGGATGCCGATGTGCCACGGCCCGCCGCCCGGCCGCTCGCCGACCACCCGGATGTCGCCGCCGGCGTTGACGATCGCCCCCTTCACCCCCGCCTTCACCAGCAGCTCGGCGGCGCGGTCCACCGCGTACCCCTTGGCGATGCCACCGAGATCGAGGTGGGTCCCCGAATAGAGGAGACGGGCCCGCCTCCCCTCGACCACCAGGCGGGGGTAGCCGACCGTGGCCAGCGCCGCCTTCAGGGCCTTCGTCTCGGGGAGGTGCCCACCTTTCTCACCGAACCCCCACAGGCCGCTTACCGCGCCGATGGTGGGATCGAAGGCGCCCTTGGACAGGGCGGCGACCCGCACCGCCTCGCGCAGGACCGCGGCGAGGTCGGGAGAGATGGGGGTCCAACGCGGGGCGTTGCGATCGATGGCCGAGACGATGGAGTCGTCGCGGTAGCGGCTCATCTCCCCCTCCACCCGGTCAAAGAGGGCGAAGACCCCCTGCGCGAGGCCGCGCGCCCGACGCTCCGCCCCGCCGTTCACCGTCACCTCCACCACCGTATCCATGTGGATGGAGGTGTAGGTGTGCGCCTGTGGCCCGCGGTGGCAGGCGGCGAGGAGGGCCACCGCGGCCATCACCACACCGAGCGGGCGGAAGGGAGATCGCCGGTTCATGGCCACGCAGGGTACCACCCTCCCCGCTCCCCCCCATGGCGCCCCCGGTCCACCGGGAGGAGCCGGCTCCTCCCGGCGAACCCGCCCAAAGGGCGGGCGGGGCCTCCGGCCCCGTTCGCGAGCGGCAGCTCGCTCCTACCGAAAGACCGTGGGCCGGGCATCTCTGCTTCCGGCCCCGGGTACCGGCCTACGGCAGCCACCAGCGAATCAGACCGCCGGCGATGTCTTCGCCGAGCTCTACATGGAAGGGGACGACACGCACGGCGTAGCCGAGCTTGCCGCTCGTCCGGCACGGGATGGCGCCGCGGAAGGTGGTCTCGCCGGTGGCGTCGTCGTCGTCGGGATCGAGCCGATGCAGCGCCCCGTCGGTGATCTCCGCGAGGGGGTCGACGCGGCCATAGTAGAGCTGAACGGCGACGTCCCGCGCCGGCAGCCCCGCCAGATCGACAACCACCCGAACGTCGATGTCGTCGCCCACCTGCTGCTCCGGGGCCCCGTCGCTCTCCACCGAGACGATGCGCAGGCGCGGCCACGCCCGCACCACCTGCGCCCGCCACTCGGCGAGGTCGCGCGCCTGCGTCGCCTCCGCCCCCTCCTCCAGGACACAGCGGGCGGCGATCGGGGCGTAGTGCTCCTCGGCATACTGGGAGACCATCCGGTGGGAGGAGAAGGTGGGTCCGAGGGTGGCCAGGGAGTGCTGCATCATCTGGACCCACCCCTCGGGGATCCCGTCACGGCGCCGATCGTAGAAGGCGGGGACCACCTCCTTCTCCAGGAGGTCGTAGAGGGCGGAGGCCTCGACCCGGTCCTGCTCCTCGCGATCCTCGTACTCCTCGTGGCCGCCGATCGCCCACCCCACCCCGGGCTCGAACGCCTCATCCCACCAGCCGTCGAGGATCGACAGATTGAGGACGCCGTTCGCCGCCGCCTTCATCCCCGAGGTCCCCGACGCCTCCAGGGGACGCAGGGGGTTGTTGAGCCACACGTCGGCCCCCTGCACCAGGTAGCGGGCCACCGACATGTCGTAGTCCTCCAAAAAGACCACGTGGTTGCGCATCCGCTCGTCGCGGGCGAAGTGGAGCCACTGGCGGATGAGCTCCTTGCCCGCGTGGTCGCGCGGGTGGGCCTTGCCGGCGATGAGCAGTTGCACCGGCCGCTCGGGATCGGTGAGCAACCGCACCAGCCGCTCGGAGTCGTGGAGCAGAAGCGTCGCCCGCTTGTAGGTGGCGAAGCGGCGAGCGAAGCCGATGGTGAGGGTGTCGATGGAGAGCGACTGGCGCGCCTGACGCACCTGTGACGGCGGCGCCGACCGATGTTCGAGCTGTTTCGCCAGGTGGCGCCGGGCGAAGGCGACAAGGCGCTCGCGGCGGCGGCAGTGGGTGCGCCACAGCTCCTCGTCGGGGACCTCTCGGATCCGCGCCCACACCACCTCATCCGCCGGGGCGTACTGCCACTTGGGGCCGAGGTAGCGGTCATAGAGCTCGGCAAGCTCTTTCGAGATCCAACTCGGATAGTGGACGCCGTTGGTAACGTGGGCGATCGGCACCTCCTTCTCGAGGGCGCCGGGATAGAGGGAGTGGAACATCTCCCGCGACACATGACCGTGCAGGCGGCTGACGCCGTTGGCGTGACGCGACAGGCGGAGGCAGAGGACCGCCATGGAAAAGGGCGAGGTAGTGTTCGTCGGATCCTCGCGACCGAGGGAGAGGAAGCGGTCACGGTCGATGCCGAGCTCGCCGTAGGTGTTGTGGAAGTAGCGATCGATGAGGGTCGGGTCGAAGATGTCGATCCCCGCCGGCACCGGGGTGTGGGTGGTGAAGACCTGCGACGCGCGGGCGAGCTCCACCGCCTGGTCGAAGGTGAGGCCCAGGGTGGTGCACGCCTGGCGGATCCGCTCGATGGCGAGGAAGCCGGCGTGGCCCTCGTTCATGTGGAAGACCTTGCAGTCGACCCCGAGCGCCTGCAGCGCCCGCAGGCCGCCGATCCCGAGGACCCGCTCCTGGCGGATGCGCATCTCCTGGTCGCCGCCGTAGAGCTCGCCGGTGATCCCCCGGTCCTCGGGCCGGTTGGTCGCGACGTTCGAATCCAACAGGTAGAGGGCGATACGCCCCACCTGGGCGAGCCAGACGTGGAGGTGCACCTCGCCCTTGGGGTCCTGCAGGCTCACGGTGACCGGCTGGCCCGAAGCGTCACGCACCAGGGTCATGGGCATCTGATCCACCTGGTTGAGCGGATACCGCTCCTGCTGCCAGCCGTCGGCGTTGAGGTACTGGTGGAAGTAGCCCCCCTGATAGAAGAGGCCCACCCCCACCAGGGGGACACCGAGGTCGGAGGCGGACTTCAGGTGGTCGCCGGCGAGGATGCCGAGGCCGCCGGAGTAGATCGCCAGGCAGTCGGTGATCCCGAACTCGGCGCAGAAGTAGGCGACACACGCCTCCGCCTCACCCGACGGGTGACAGCGGTCGTACCACACCGCCTCGGCGCGCATGTAGTCGTCGAAGTCCTCGCCGACTCGCCGCAGGTGGTTGAGGAAGCGGTCATCGCCGGCCAGCTCCTCCAACCGCTCCTGGCTCACCGCCCCGAGGAGCGCCACCGGGTTGCGGCCGGTCTGCTCCCACAGGTCGCGGTCGATGCGGAAGAAGAGGCCGATGGTGTCGGCGTCCCACGACCAGCGGAGGTTATATGCAAGCTCGCGCAGCCGCTCCAACGGCGCCGGCAGGGTGGGCAGGACGTGAAACTGCTGAATCGCCTTCATGGCGCTCCTCCTCAAAAGCGGCCTCTTCACGAGAGGCCCGGCATCGATAAAAGATGCCAGCGCCCTCGGAGTGGGTCAAAGTTCAGTAGCTCGGTGACGATGAGAGGACGACCCTCCCGACCGTCTTCTCCCATTCGTCGTCCCCTCCCCATCGCATAAGGTCTCCCATGCCCGCCACCACCGACTTCACCATCGACAGCCTCGGCCCGTGCCACGTCCCGTCGCCGGTCCACACCGATGACTTCGTCCCCGACGGCGAGCGCATCCTCCACGACGTCTGCCTCGACCGGGTGAGCGACCGGCTCGCCCGCGGCGAGGAGCCACCCTCGTTCGAACGCGCCGGGCCGCGCCGGGAGATCTACTTCGACCCGACCAAGACGAAGGCGGCGATCGTCTCCTGCGGCGGCCTCTGCCCGGGGATCAACGACGTCATCCGGTCGCTGGTCATGTGCCTCCACTACCGCTACGGGGTGCGCAACATCCTCGGCATCCGCTACGGCTACCAGGGGCTCATCCCGCGCTACGGCCACGAGGTGATCGAGCTCTCCCCGTCGGTGGTCGAACGGATCCACGAAGAGGGCGGCTCCTTCCTGTCGTCGTCACGCGGCCACCAGGACGTCGGAGAGATGGTGGACGCCCTGGAGCGGATGAACTGCTCCATCCTCTTTTGTATCGGCGGCGACGGCACCCTGCGCGGCGCCCGGGCGATCGCCGAGGAGATCCTCGCCCGCCACCTGAAGATCGCCGTGGTCGGCCTGCCGAAGACGATCGACAACGACATGTGCTACATCGAAAAGACCTTCGGCTTCGAGACCGCCTTCACCGTCGCGGTCAACGCCATCCGCTCGGCGCACCTGGAGGCCAAGGGGGCGCCCAACGGCATCGGCCTGGTGAAGCTCATGGGGCGCGAGTCCGGTTACCTCACCGCCAACGCCGCCCTGGCGCTGAACGACGCCAACTTCGTCCTCATCCCCGAGGTCCCCTTCGACCTGGAGGGAGACAACGGCTTCCTGGAGGCGCTGCACCGCCGCATGGCCACGCGCCACCACGCGGTAATCCTCGTCGCCGAGGGCGCGGGCCAGGCCTTCTTCGAACACGACGACGCCCGCGACGCCTCCGGCAACAAGCGGCTCCACGACATCGGCAGCTACCTCAAGGAGCGGATCAACGGCTACTTTCACGACCGCGGCGACGAGGTGAACCTCAAGTTCATCGACCCGAGCTACATCGTCCGCGCCACCCCGGCAAACGCCTCCGACTCCATCTACTGCACCCTCCTCGGGGTCAACGCGGTCCACGCCGCCATGGCCGGCAAGACCAACATGGTGGTGGGCAAGTGGAACAACATCTTCACCCACGTGCCGATCGCCGCGGTCACCTCGCGCCGCAACCAGATCGACCCCGACTCCACCCTCTGGCAGTCGGTCATCGAGGTCACCGGCCAGCCCCGACGGATGGTCAACGGGTAGCCCGTATTTCCGCGCGACGATCACCCAAGTCCGACAGACTCCAAGCCCCGCGGCGACGCCATGGACAGGGTCATCATCGAGGAGCGTTACCGGTTCGTACCCCCCTATCGCGGGACCGTCTGGCCGACCCTCTTTCGGGCCCTGGCGCCGTGGCAGGCGCGGCGCAAGTACGGTATCGGCGAGGTCCGCTGCTTCGGGGTGGAGCACCTGCGCGCGTCGCTGAGCGCCGGCCACGGGATCCTCCTCACCCCGAACCACTGCCGGCCCAGCGACCCGCTGATCGTCGGGCGGCTGGCGCAAGAGGCCTCCACCCTGCTCTTCATCATCGCCAGCTGGCACCTCTTCAAGCAGAGCCGCTTCGCCGCCTGGTACCTGCGCCGAGCCGGCGCCTTCTCCATCTACCGCGAGGGGCTCGACAAGCAGGCGCTGAAGAGCGCCGTCGAGATCTTGAGCCAGGCGACGCGGCCCCTGGTGATCTTCCCCGAGGGGGTGGTCAGCCGCGCCAACGACCGCCTCGAAACCTTCATGGAGGGGACCTCCTTCATCATCCGCAGCGCCGCCAAGCGGATGGCCAAGGAGCGTCCCGACGGCAAGGTGGTCGTCCACCCGGTGGCGATCCGCTACTTCTTCCACGGCGACATCGACGCGACCCTGACGCCGGTCCTGTCGCGCATCGAGCAGCGCCTGTCGTGGGCGCCGCAGGACCGACTCCCCCTCGACCAGCGGATCGTCAAGCTCGGCTCCGCGCTGATGGCGTTGAAGGAGATCGAGTACCTCGGCGAGCCCCAGTCCGGCGACCTGCGGCCGCGGCTGCGACGCACCATCCAGGCGATCCTCGAACCGACCGAGGCCGAGTGGCTCGGCGGCCGCGAGCCCCCCACCGACGACGTGGTCGCCCGGGTCAAGCGGCTCCGCGCCCGGATCCTGCCGGGGATGATCGAGGGGGAGACGAGCGCCGCCGAGCGCGCCCGGCGGTGGCAACAGCTCGCCGACCTCTACCTCGCCCAGCAGATGTCCCACTACTCCCCCGGCTACATCTTCGAGACCCGGGCGCCCGAGCGGAAGCTGGAGACCGTCGAGCGGTTCGAAGAGGACCTCACCGACCGCGCCACCGTCCACCGCCCCATGTCCGCCGCCATCCAGGTGGGCGAGGCGATCGAGGTCCGCCACCCGCCGAACGCCGCGCGCGACAACGACCCGCTCATCGGCGAGCTCCGCAACCGCATCGACGAGATGCTCGCGGCCCTCGCCGACCGCCGCCCGCCTGCCGGGTGAGGTCGCGTCGCGCGGTTACGGTGCGACGTTGGTGTACAGGAGGTCACCGCCGGCGAGGCGGACGCGGTAGATGCGACCCCCGGCGCCGGCGGCCCGGGACCACTCGCCCTCCGGGTAGAGGTGGCGCAGCCGCCGGAGGTAGGTGCGGGTCTCCGGGAAGGGGGGGACGCCGCCGTACTGCGCCACCCGGTCGGGGCCGGCGTTGTAGGCGGCGAGCGCCAGGGTGAGGTCGCCGAAGCGGTCCCACAGGGAGCGCAGGTAGCGGGCGCCGCCGAAGATGTTCTCCTCCGGGTCGTACGGATCGACCACCCCGAGGTCGCGGGCGGTAGCCGGCATGAGCTGCATCAGCCCCATCGCCCCCTTGGGAGAGCGGGCCCGCGGGTCGTACCCCGACTCGGTGGCGATCACCGCGTGCAGGAGATCGGCGGCCAGGCCGGTGGTGTCAGCGGCGCGACGGACGGTGGCGGCGAAGGGGTGGCGGTGGCCACGGGCAGGGGCCGTCACGGTCGCGAGATGGCGGTTCAGGGTGATCGCCGGTCGGTCGCCCGATCGCCGGGGGGCGTCGGTGAAACAGAGGGAACCGTCGGCGAGCCGGTACCGGTAGATCCCGCCCGCCGTCACCGGCGAGGCCGTGGCCGCCACGAGAAGGAGGATCAGCATGCGCACCATTCCCCCCTCATCGGCACGAGCGGCCCCATTGTGTGCCTCACGGCTGATCCTCGCGCTCGAGGAGGGCGGTGAGCTCCACCGCCACCCGGCTCACCTCCTCCGCGCCGACCGCCGAGGCGGCGATCGCCGGGGCGAGGTCGGCGAGGAGGCGGGCACGGAGGGCATCGTCGTCGAGGGGGGGGCGGGGGTCGAGGTATCCCTGCTCGCGCAGGTAGGCGGCCAGGGCCTCGCGCTTGTTCGCCCGGAAGCCGTGGGTGCGCGCGTCCTTGCCCGGCCCCTTGAGGCGGACGAGGAGGGCGCTACCGTCCCCACCGACCTCGGCGGCGACCTCGGTGAGGGGGTCGAGGTAGCGGTCGCTCACCGCACCGCTCGCCGCCAGCGCCGCCCGGTCCACCGGCCGGCCGCGCCCCACCCGCCAGGCGGCGAACAGGGCGACGGCCAGGTCAGCGAGGGCGTCGAGATGGGCGACCTCGTGGTCGCCGACCACTGCTGCGCCGCCGCCGCCGCGCGACAGGGTGCGCCACTGGCCGACGGTGGCGACGCGGGCGACGGCGAGGAGACGGTGGAGGAGCCCCAGGTCGTCGCGCAGGAGGTAGAAGAGGTGCAACGCCGCCGGATGGTCCGGATCGGGCGGCGCCACCCCGAGGGCGGCACCGTACTCCTCGGCGGTGAGGCCGTCGGGCGACGGCGGCAGGGGAGAGGAGTCCACGGTGAGGGCGGAGACGTCGAGGGCCTGGGCGCCGGTGCGCACCGCCGCCAGATCGATGGTCGGCGGCGGCGACTCCCCACGCGCCGCACAGAGCCGCGCCCAGCGGGCGCAATCATGGGGGTTGGCGGTGAAATAGAGGATCTGCCGCCCCTCCGCCGCCAGGGCCAGGAGCGCCTCGGCCACCGCGTCGAAGCGGTCCGGGTCGGCGAGGGACAGGGCCTCGTCGAGCATCAGCGGCACCCTCTCTCCCGCCTCATGGTGGGTGGCAAAGGCGATCCGGCCGGCAAGCAAGAGCTGCGCGCGGGTGCCGTCGGAGAGCTCCGCCAGGCCGCGCACCGCGCCGGTGTCGCTCTCCTCCGCCACCAGCTCGCCGGTGTCGGCGACCCGCACCGTGTAGCGGTGGTGGGTGAAGGTGGCAAACCAGCCGCTCGCCCGCTGCAGGACCGGCGGCCGTGCCACCTCCTGGTGCTCCGCCTCCACCAGGTCGAGAAGCAACGCCGCCGCCGCCGCCTCGAAGGCCTCCTCGCGCCGCGCCCTAAGGGCGTCGCGCGCCGCCGCCTCCGCCGCCCGGCTCGACTCCAACGCATCGCCGCCCTCCGCCTGGCGGATCCGCTCCTCGAGGGTACCGACCTGCGCGGCGAGGTCGGCGAGGCGGCCCGCCGCCGCCCGCGCCGCATCCAGCCGCGCCGCCGCCTCCTCCTCCGAGAGGGCGGCGAGGTCGGGGAGGTCGGCGAGACGCGCCTCCAGCTCGGCGATCCGCCCCCCAAGCCGCGCCACCTCCGCCTCCACCTTGCGGTACTCCCCGAGGCGGTCGAGGAGCGCCGCCAGGGCCGCCTCATCCGCCACCCCGGCGCGATCGAGCAGGCCGCGCGCCTCCTCCTCCGCCGATCCCAACCGCTCCACGGTGCGGGCGCGCCGTTGCTTCAGCTCGGCGATCTCCCGCACTGCCTGGCGGTAGTCGCGCAACCGCGCCACCACCCCCTCGGTCGCCGCCACCAGGGCCGGACCCGCCACCCCCAAGGCCGGATCCGGGGCGAGGCATAAGGGGGCGAGAAAGCCCTCCACCGCCGCCCGCTGCTCCGCCACCAACGCCCGCGCCCGCTCCAGCCGCGCATCGGCCCCGGCGAGGTCGACGGCGGCGCGGCGGCGGGCGTCGAGGCGGTGGCCGAGGTCGAGGAGGTGGAGGCTGCCGCCCTCGGCCAGGCCGAGACGGGCGCGCCAGCGGCCTACCTCCTCCTCCAGCTCCGCCGCCTCCGCCGCCAAGGCCGACGCCTCCCCCTGGAGCCGCCGCCGCTCCTCCGCCGCTACCCGCGCCTGGTCCGCACGCGCGAGGTCGGCGCGCAGGTCGGCCAGGCGGGCCTCCACCGCCTGCCGCTCCCACAACGCCGGCGGCGCCAGACGGCTCTCGGCGTAGCGGCCCTGCGCGACATCCCGTGCCTGACGGTTGCGGCGACCCATGAACTGGGTCCACGTGGCGTAGACGAGTGCTCCGCCACCCGCACCGAGGGGGAGGGCCGCGTACGGATGCGCTACCAGGGCAACCCCCGCCACAACAGCCACAACAGCCAGGGCGACCACCCACCGGGGGGGGGGCGGCGGCCCCTCGGAGACCACCAGCCACCGCCGCAGGGCCGACTCCCCCTGCAGGAGGCGGGCCGGCTCCTCGCCCCCCTCTACGCGCGGCAGGAGGGAGAGGCGGGTCGCCACCTCCTGGGTCCGCTGGCGGTGGCCGTGGAGCCGACCCACCAGCTCCTCGATCTGCGCCACCTCCTCCGCCGCCAACTCGCCGTCGCCGCCGATCGCCGCCAGCTCGGTGGCGGCGGCCACCCGCGCCTGCTCCGCCTCGCGGGCCTCCCGCTCCAGCTCCACCACCGCCCGCGCCGACGCCACCGCCCCCTCGGCCGCCACCTCGTCGACCTCGCCACCGGCCAGCTCGGTGGCGGTCGCCGTCTGGCGCGCGCGGGCGAGGTCGGTCTCCACCGCCACGAGCTCCTCCCGCGCCTTGCCCGCCTCGGCGGCGAGGCGGGCAAGGCGGTCGCGCTCGTCGCCGGAGAGGTGGGCGAGGGGGGCGGGGAAGGCGGCGAGGCGGGCCGCTGCCGCGCCATGGGCGATGCGCGCCGCGGCCAGGTCACGGGCGGCGGTGAGGGGGTCGAGCTGTTGCTGCGCGGCCAGGGCCTCCGCCCGCGCCGCCCGTAGCTCCGGCAGGTCGGCGGCCGCGGCGGCGAGGTCCCGCTGGCGGGCGGCGACCTTTACCCGCGCCGCCTCCGCCGCCTGCAGGTCGCGGCGCTCGCGCAGGCCGTGGCGTGGGCCGAGGGCGGCGTCGCGGCGCACCGCCGCGAGGTCGTAGCCCCCCGCCATCTCGACCCGGATCGCCTCGCCGATGGCCCGGTCGCCGGTGGCGGTGGGATCGAGGAGGTCACGCACCCCGAGGGTGTAGCCCCGCGCCAGGTGGGAGGGCGGCAGGGTGGGCGGCCTCCCCTCCCAGGTGGCCCGCCGGTCGCGGCAGAGGACACGCAGGCGGCGGCCGCCCACCTCCCAAACCGCCGCGGCCTCCACCGCCTCGTCCGCCCCCTCCGGCCACAGGGTGGCGGCGATCGCCCGCCGCAGGGACGACTTGCCGATGCCGTTCGGCCCCACCACCAGGTTGAGCCCCGGGCGCAACGCCTCGACCGAAAACGGGGCGTCGATCCCCGGCAGGCGCGGACAGTCGATCGAGACGAGCCTCACCGCGCCTCCCGCTGCGCCAGGAGCTGCTCCAGCAGGCGCAC
>JAJRSX010000009.1 GCA_024278555.1 bacterium
CGTACGCGGTTCAGGGGACCCGCCAGCAGTGGAAGGGGCGCGGCTGTACGCGCTGTCCGCTCAAGCCGGGATGTACGCGCGGGAAGAGTCGGACCTTGACCTTCGCCCCGGAGGCCGCCCGGCTTCGCAAGACAATGGAGCAGCGGGTCACCGAGCCGAAGGGCAAGGCTCTGGGGTCAGGCTTGCAAACTTGCAAGTTTGGACCTCGCTGTTGGCCACCAACGGGCAAACTTGCAAGTTTGCAAAGGTTGCAAGCCTGACCCCGCCTTTGACCCCGCCTTGACCCCGCCTCAGAGCTGGACGCTGAGAGCTTAGAGCTGGACCCCGCCCGGGAGTCGACGGTGGCGGCCTCAGTCGCCGGCGAGGAGCGCCGCTCGCACCGCCCTGATCTGCGGGTTGGCCCCGGAGACGAGGGCGACCACCGCTTGATCCATGGCGGCCGCGTCGCCCTTGGCGAGGCGGAAGTTGGTGGCGATGGTGTCGAGGCGCGCCTTCAACTCCCCCTCCGGGAGGCCGTCGAAGGAGAGGTGGCAGAAGGTGAGCTTGTCGGCGAGGTCGACGGGGGCACCGTCGTAGGTGGCGGTGCGGAACTTGTCGAGGGTCTCCTTGCGGATCGTCTGCAACAGGGAGTCCATCGCCTCGAAGAGGTTGGTGTCGACCACCCGGCTGATGAGGGGCCGCGGGTCGGCCTGCTCCGGGCTCACCCCGGCGGGGTGGACGAAGGCGTCGATGGAGATCACCACGATGCGGTCGAAGCGGCCGTGGTTACGGGCGATCACCTCCTTCACCGCGGTGAGGCCGAGGTTGTCGGAGGTGCCGCCGTCGAAGAGGTGGCGGTACCGCTTGCCCCGCTCTCCGCGGCGATGCGCCGCCGCCTCCTCACGGTAGTCACGCAGGGTCATGTAGTTGAACACCGCCGGGAAGGAGGCCGACGCCATCACCGCTCGTGCCACCCGGTAGCGGTTGATGTCGGCACCGAGCGCCGTGAAGCGCTCGTGGGTGAAGCGGAAGGGGGCTCCGAAGGGACGCGCCTCGCCGACCTTGCCGGTCGCCTCGGTGGCGTTGAGGACCAGGTAGGGGCGCTCCGGGTTGAGGTCGCGGTAGCGCAGGTCGGTGCCGAAGGGGCGGGCGTCGAAGAGGTTGTCCGCCAGGGTCTGGGCCATGATGTCGGAGCGGTCGTAGGCGGTGAGCCAGTAGCGGGCGATGTTCCCAGGCCAGAACCAGTTGCCGATCCAGCGGTGCAGGTAGTTGCGCTGCATGAGGCGGCGCAGGGTCACCGCCGACCAGGTCCGCCTCCCCCTTAGCTCCGCCCGGCTCGCCGCCACCAGGCGCGCTAGGCGCGGTGCGGTCTCGGGCCGGCGCAGCGCCGCGGTGAGGGCGGCCGCCTCTGCCGCGCTTACCGGGCCGTGGAGGCCGAGGAGCTGCCGCTCCCCACGCCAGGCGGCCCGTGGGGCCAGGGTGGCGGGCAGCGCCCCCAGGTCGACCCCGCCGGGGATCCGCGCCCAGACCCAGCCGCCCGGATCCTGGGAGAGGCAGTAGTAGGCGGCCGGTAGGGTGCCGCCGGAGACCGCGGTGATCAGGTCGACCTCGCGCAGGAGGTCGATGTCCGGGAAGCAGGTGGCCAGCCGCGCCATCGCCATGGCGCCGAAGTAGGCGGCGCGGCTGCCGCCGCCGGAGATTGCCAGACAGACCAGGGTGCGGGGGTCACCGCGATCGTCGGCCACGGTGAGGGAGGCGCGGCCGTGGTAGGCGGGCGGTGCCGGCGGTAGGGGGCGGTTGGTGGCGGCAAAGGTGGCGCAACCGGCGAGAGCGAGCAGAACGAGGGGGAGGTGGTGTCGGCTTTGCATGGGGAAACCGGGACGCCGCCGTTGTCGCCTCACCGCTCGGAGCGCACCAATACCCAGGCGACCACCGCAAAGAGGAGGATGACTACGGCGGCGACCGCCATGGGCCAGCCACCCGGATGGAGGCGCAGGGCGGCGGCGATCTGCTGTTGCGGGGTGAGGGGCATACAGCGACGCAAAGCGATCTCCAGGGTGGTGGCGTCGTTGGCGGGGTAGAGGTGGCCGCCGGTACCAACGGTGGCGACCGCCAGGGGCGCGGCCGCTTCCCGGGTGAGGCCGAGGGTGATGACGTCGATGGTCGCGGAGACCCCCGTTTCACCGGTAAGGAGACCGCCCTCGGGGAGGGCGTCGGTGCACCGGTCGGTGGCGTCGGTGATCAGGATGATGTGGGGGGCGCCGCCGGGCTCCAGGGTGAGGAGGTCGCGCACCGCCTCCCTGAGGGCGTGGGCGAGTGGGGTCCGGCCGGCGGCGGAGGGCTGGAGGCGGGCGAGGACGGCGGCGAGACGCGCACGCTCAATGGTTGCCGGGGGGAGGAGGAGCTGGCTGTCCTCGCACCCCTGCCACCGCTGCTGGCCGAAGACGCGCACCCCCACCACCGTCGTCTCCGGCAGGTGGGCGACGTAACGCTCCAGTGCCCCCCGTACGATCCCGAGCTTGTCGCCTGCCACCGGTGGTGCCGGGTCGAGGCCGTAGGCGTGGAGCAGGAGGCTTCGCCACCACCCCACCCCGGCCGGCGGCGTCGCCACCTCACCGGCCATCGACGGCGAGGCGTCGATGGCCAGCAGGAGGGTCGGCGCCGCCGCCGCCGGCGTGGCGAGGAGGAGGGCGAGGAGGGGGTAGAGGGCGATGGCCGTCATGGCGGACCTCTGTGACGGCCGCCAATCTACCCCGCCGGGACGCAACCACGAAGGGGGGCGCGAGCACCATCGCTCCTCGGCGGATCGCCGGGGGTCGTACGGTGGTTGATTCGAACACCCGGAGGTCGCCGGAAGGCGATCCTCTGTTTTCGCCCTTTCCCCCTTTCGCGTTTTCGTGTTCCAGCGGTGTGAACGATGGCGGAACGCTCAGGGGTATTTCTGCTGACCCCCTCTGCCTGGTCGGGCTGGTACTGGCCAACCCATTGCCGCCGATGCCGCCCCTATGCGGTGGTGGACCTGCCGGCCGGGGCGAGCACCCGGGTCACCTCGGCGGAGAGCTCGGCGACGGTGTACGGCTTGGCCAGGAAGCCGTTGGCGCCGCACGCGATCGACCGCTCGACCTCCCCCTCCTCCGAGTGGCCGCTGACCAAAAGGATCGGCACGGTCGCGCCGCTCTCTCGGAGGACCGAGACGACCTCCCGCCCCCCGAGCCCGGGCATGGTGAGGTCCACGAGCAAGAGGTCGAAGCGGCCCTCCTCACGGTGGAAGGTGGCCACCGCCGCCTCCCCCTCTTCGGCGGTCACCACCTCGAAGCCGATGCGGGTGAGGATCCGCCGCCCCACCTCGCGCACCACCGCCTCGTCGTCGACCAGCAGGACCCGCCGTCCGCCCCCGACCACTACCGCCTCCGCCGCTTGTGCGCTGGCCTCGACGGTGGGACCGTCATCACACAGGGGGAGGGTAATGGTGAAGCGCGCCCCCTCGCCGTCCGCCCCGTCCACCCTCACGCTGCCGCCGTGGTTGTGGACGATGCCGTAGACCATCGCCAGCCCCAGCCCGGTCCCCTTGCCCACCGCCTTGGTGGTGTAGAAGGGCTCGAAGATCCGCTCGCGCACCGCCGCCGGAATCCCGGTGCCCGAGTCCTGACAGATCAGCTCCACCGTCTCCCCCTCCCCCACGCGGGTACCGACGCGGATCCAGCCGCCGTCGTCCATGGCGTCGCGGGCGTTCACCAGGAGGTTGGTGAGGACCTGCTGGAGCTGGCCGGCGTCGCCGGTCACGCAGGCGGTCGGCGCGTCGAGGTCGAGGTGGATGTCGATGGCGTGGCCGAGGGCCCCACGCACCATCTCCACCGTGGTGCGAACCAGGCGGTGGAGGTCGATCGGCTCCTGGCGGTACTTGCCGCCGCGGGCGAAGGCGAGGAGCTGGCCGGTGAGCTCGGCGGCGCGCATCCCGGACAGCTCGATCTGGCCGAGGGTCTCCTCCACGTCGGTGGGCAGCTCGTCGAAGGTGCGCAGGAAGGAGACGTTGCCGAGGATGGAGGTGAGGAGGTTGTTGAAGTCGTGGGCGATGCCGCCGGCGAGCGTCCCGATCGACTCCATCTTCTGGGCCTGGAGGAGCTGCCGCTCCAGGCGGTTGCGTTCGGAGCGGTCGACCAACAGGAGGAGTCCACCGGCCGCCTGCCGTTCGCCGCGGATCGGCACCGCGTGGAGTTCGACCACGGTGGCCTCCTCGCCCTCCCCCTCCTCCAGGCGGTCGCTTCCCGCCTCCCCGGCGACGGCACGGCCGAGGAGGGTGGCGAGGGGGTCGGGGAGCTCGGCCACGGACCGTCCGAGGACCTGTCGCTTCGGGAGCCCGGTGAGGACCTCGGCAGCGGCGGAGAAGGCGGTCATGTTGCCGCCGGTGTCACAGGCGGCGATACCGGTGGGGGAGCTGTCGAAGACGCTCTCCAAAAAGTCATTGGCGCGGCCGAGCTCCTTGGCCCGCCGCTCGCGCTCTGCCTGGTGGCTCTGAATCTCCGCCGCCATCCGGTTCACCGTCCGCGCCAAGGTGGCGACCTCCGCATCGCCCACCTCCGGGACACGGTGGTCGAGGTCGCCCTCGGAGAGCCGTCGCGCCCCCTCGGTGAGGCGTCCCATGGGTCGCACCAGGCCGCGGGAGAGGAGGTGGGCGACGAGGAGCCCGAGGAGAATGGCGGCGCCGGTGATCCCCACCAGCCCCTCGGTATCCCGTTGCAGGGCCGCCCGCAGGCCGTCGTCGGTGAGCCAGAGGAGCGCCGTGCCGACCTGCTGCTCGCCGCCGCCGGTCCCCAGGAGGAGCTCCTCCGCGCTCGGCGCATGGCTCGCCATCATGGGTGCGGCAAAGAGCCAGCCTCGGTGGGTGCGACGGACCAGGGGGTGGTCACTGCGCAGCTCGTTGCGCAGGGGATCCGGCAGGGGCGGCGACGCCATCCCCTCGCGGGTCCGCATCAAAAACAGGTCGCCGCCTGCGTCGAGGAAGGCGGTCGCCACCACGTCGGGGGCCCCGATGGCGGTGACACTGATATTGTCGAGGGCCTCACGGTCGAAGAGCTGAACCGCGTAGCGGCCATCCCCGGCCAGGGCGGCGACGATCGTCTCACCGCGCAGGAGGACCGCCTCTTCGAGGCTCTTACGGTGGGTGGTGAGGCTCCACGCCGCCATCGACACGGTGGTCACCGCGACCACCAGGAGGGTCATGCGGGTGAGGCGTTGGCGGATCTTCATGGGGGAGCAGTCGGCGTTCAGCAGTCAGCGGTCAGCAACGCGATCCCCGCCGCCGTGCCGGCGACGGGCAGGGTGGCGCTCCGCGGGCGGGTCGTCCCGCACCGCCCCACGCTACTCATGATTGTCTCCATCGACCACCACCAGCGCCTCGCTGAGCACCTCCCGCGAGAGGGGGATCCCGAGGGTGGCCGCCATGGTGCGGTTCACCGCCAGGGCGATCCGCGCCGGGGGAGCAAAGGCGGCGCCCTTGCCGGCGAGCCAGCGGTGGGCCATCTCCCCTGCGAGCAGGCCGCTCTCGAAGTAGTCGCTGTAGACCGCCAGGAGCGCGCCGCGCGCGACCAGGGCGGCGGTAGGCACGAGGAGCGGCAGGCGGTGGTCGACGCTGCACCGGCTGAGGTAGTCGAAGGCGGCGGGGGAGAGGAGCCCCCCCTCCACCGGCAGCCACACCGCCTCCGCCCTCGTCGCCACCACCGCGTCGCACATCTTGGGCAGCGCCTCGACCGAGAGGGCGAGGGCCGCGACGGTGATCCCTGCCTCCTCTTCCGGCAGGGCGGCGGCCGCCCACCGCTCTCCCTGGCCGGCGGCGACCACCGCGGTTAGGCGGTGGACCGCGGGGGCGACGCGATGGAGGCCGCGGAGCTGGTCCGCCTGGCTCGGTGCGAGGCTGATGCCGCCGACAAAGGGGGGGGCGTCGAGATGGTCGGCGGCCGGGTCGAGGACCATGGTGTAGAGGGCCGGGAGGTGGGGGTCGATCTCGCGCACCATCACCGCCGCCCACCGCCCCACCGCCACCACCAGCTTCGGCGCCTCGCGGCGCACGGCGCGCAACAGGGAGGCACGGGTCGCCCGCCCGGGCACCCCGCTCCAGGCTTGCATCTGCTCGCCGAACTCCTGCGAGAGCCCCTCCACCGCCTCGGCGTACGCCTCCACCCCGTCCTGGTGAACGACGAGGACGGTCGCCGCCCGCGCGGGGGGCGCGACGATCGCCAGGCAGAGGAGGAGGGGGAGGCGGCGACGCATGGGAATCAGAAGCGCACGGTCAGGCGGCCCACGGCGCGTGAGTCGATCTCGTTGATCACCCACTCGCGGTGGTGGTCGCGAAGGAGGTTGGTGAGGGTGAGGTCGGCCACCAGCCGGCCGTCCCAGGCGGTGGTGCCGATGTTCACGTCGACGGTGGTGTAGCTGGCGAGGTGGCGATCCACCGCCTCGATCTGGTGGGTGGTGTCGTTGTAGAAGGGGAGCCGCCAGTCCGACGGCCCCACCCAGTGGAGGGCGACCCGGCCGAAGGGGCCGGCCACCGGCCGGTAGCCGACCCCGGCGGAGGCGGTGAGGTCGGGGAGGACGTGCTCGCCGATCAGATCTTCGCCGTGGACCTGCACCCGCGCCTGGCTGGCGGTGGCGAAGAGGCGCCATGCCGGGGTGGGCCGCCAACGGGCCTCTGCGTCCCAGCCGAGGGTGCGCTGGTCGTTGACGTTGGCGTACCGGTAGTGGGGCAGGGTGCGGCCGTCGGTGGCGGTGAAGTTGTCCATGAAGCGCACCTGGATGTTGTTGCGCGACTCGGCGATGTAGGCGGTGAGCCCGACGGTGAGGGTCGGCGCGACCTGCGCCCGGTAGCCCGCCTCGTAGGTGGTCACCTCCTCCGGGTCGAGGCCGCGGTCGCCCTCGTACCACCCCGCCTTCAGCGGGTTGCCCCCCTCCTGCACGTAGTCGAGGCGCCCCTCGTAGAGGTTGGGGAAGCGGTGCGCCAGGTTCACCGACAGGCGCAGGGTGTGGCGCGGGTGGGGGAGCCAGACGAGGGCGGTGAAGGGGGAGAGGGTGGGGTTGGCGTCGTAGTGGGTGTCCGCCCGCACCCCGGCGAACCAAGAGAGGTTCTTGCGTAGCGCCCACTCCCCCTGGCCGTAGAGGGCGCCCATGGGCTCCGCGAGGTCGCCGTCGAGCATCGCCCCGCTACGGGCGATCACCTCGCTCACCTCCGCGCCGCCGACCCAGCGCACCCGCCCGAGGCGGCCGTTGAGCTCGAGGTTCGCCGCCGGCTCGGTACGGGTGAGCTCCGGGTGGGGAAGGATCTCGACCCGCTCGAAGGCGCCGTTGTCGAGAAGGGTGAGCTCGCGGTCGCTGAGCGACAGGGTGAGCCGCCACCCGGTGCCGCCGCGCAGGGTGTCGGCGATGGCGACGTCGACGTAGCGGGCGTCGCTACGGATCAGGTGTTTGCAGAGGCGAAAGGGGAAGCGCATAAAGCCGGTAAAGTCGTTCTCGCCGGCGGCGACCGACACCCGCGGCCCGGCCTTCAGGTCGACCTCACCGCGGAGCTGCCATGCGTGGTGCTGGTCCGACTCCTCGTCGAGGTTCTCGTTCCAGGCGGTGGTGTCGAAGGTACGGCCGGCCACCGACAGCGCCTTGCGACCGTGGGCGATGCCGCCGCCGCCGGCGAACACCGTGGTGTCGTTCTCGCCGCGGGTGACGGTGAGATACGGCGCATCCGCCGACTCCCGCGGCCTCCGGGTGATGATGTGGATGACCCCGGTGACCGCGTTGGCGCCGTAGGTGGTCCCCGGGGTGCGCACCACCTCCACCCGCTCCACCTCCTCCAGGACCACCGGGAGCTGGTTGAAGACGTTGGCCCCGAAGAGCGGATCCCGTACCGGGTGGCCGTCGATGAGGATGAGGACCTTCGACGACTGCATCACGTCGGTGCCGTGGATCCCCACCTGGGTCTGACCGCCGTTGATCGTCCAGACGTTCACCCCCGCCACCTCGCGCAGGAGATCGGCGAGGTTGACCACCCCGGAGGCCTGGATCTCGTCGCGGGTGATCACCGTCACCGCCGACGGCGCCCGCTCGATCGCCTGCGGGTAGCGGCTGGCGGTGGTCTCCTCCTCCTCCGCCGCCAGCAGGGCGAAGAAGTCGCCGCTGTCCAGGTTCGGAGGCCGCTCGCCTCCGACCGCGGCGACGGGGGCGACGCCCAGGAGAAGGGTCAGTATCAGGAGACGGCAGACGGCGTGGCGGGATACGGGCATGGATAGCTTCACCGGGAGGGTAGTGGATGGCCGGATTATTCGCAGCCGGCCGCTTCCCCCACAACCAACGAGCCCCGCCCTACCCCTGCCGGCGGGGATCAAACGCCCTCACGACCGGCGACAGGGCGCGGCCGCGTGTCGCCCTCCCCGCCCGGCGTCACCCGCGGGCCGGGAGGCGGCCGTGAGGGTGCGCTACTGGTCGAGCACCCCGGTGCCGTGGGCCAGGGCCAGGCCGAGGGACTCGAGGTTGAACTCGTGCCACGCCGCCATCGCCGCGGTGATCGCCTCCTCCACCTTCTCCCTCTTCTTGCCGGTGAGCTGCTGGCCGGGCTCGGGGAAGACCAGGGCCATGCGGATCCGGTGGGTGAACTCGAGCATGGTCTGCGCCACCTCAATCGTGTTCCCCGGTGAGGTATCGGTGTGGCAGCGGCGGCAGGTGGCGGTGATGGTACGGGCGTTGAGGACGTGCCCCCCCACCGCACCGTGGCAGGTGCCGCAGTCCGCTGCCGTGCGGCCGGCGCTCAACGCCTTGAAGTGGGGGCTCACCCGGTAGCCGTGGAACTGGTCCTCGTGGCAGCCGCTGCACAGCTTGACCACCGCCAGACGGCTGCCGGGATCCCCGGCCGCCGCTTTGCCGCGAAAACGGACCCCCTTGTGGGCCGCCCGCTCCCCCTTTGCCGCCACATCTCCCTTGTGGCAGGTGACACAGGTGACGTCGTTGAAGGCGTGGATCGACTCCTCCCAGTCGCCAAAGGTGTGGGCCCACCCCTTCTCCTGCTTAATCTTCGCGTGGCAGGTGGTACACGCGGCCACGGCGAAGCGGGGGGGAAGGAGGAGGGCGACGACGAGACAGAGGCGGCGAACCATGGGGTGCTCCGGCAGCGAAAGGTGAGCGGCGGCGGAGGGTAGCACGGGGGAAAACCGGTGCGCATGCAGAGGCGGGCTCGCCCGCGCGCCACCGCACACACCGGCGGGTACCTCCTCCGGCGCCGGTGAGCCGGCGTTCACCGGCGACCGGTTACGCCTCCGCCTTACCCCCGCCCAGGGCGGCCATCAGATCCAGGGGCACCGGCAGCACGAGGGTGGACTGCTCGCCGGTGATGTCGACCAGGGTCTGGAGGTAGCGGAGCTGCAGGGCCGCCGGCTGTTTCATGATGATCTCCGCCGCCTCGGCGAGCTTCTCCGCCGCCTGGAACTCGCCCTCGGCGTTGATCACCTTGGCGCGGCGCTCGCGCTCCGCCTCCGCCTGCTTGGCGATTGCCCGCTGCATGTCCTGGGGGAGGTCCACGTGCTTGATCTCCACCAGGGAGACCTTGATTCCCCACGCGTCACTCTGGGCGTCGAGGATCGACTGGAGCCTCTCGTTGATCTGCTCCCGCGCCGACAGGAGCTCGTCGAGCTCCACCTAGCCGAGGACCGAGCGGAGGGTGGTCTGGGCGAGCTGGCTGGTGGCGTAGAGGTAGTCCTCCACCTCGACGATCGCCCTCTCCGGGTCCATCACCCGAAAGTAGACCACCGCGTTCACCTTCACCGAGACGTTGTCGCGGGTGATCACATCCTGTGGCGCCACGTCCATGGCCACGGTGCGCAGCGACACCTTCACCATCCGGTCGATGACCGGGATGAGGATGATCAGCCCCGGCCCCTTGGCGCGCAGGAGGCGGCCGAGGCGGAAGACCACCCCACGCTCGTACTCGCGGAGGATCTTGATCGCCGAGGTGGCGATCGCCACCAGAAAGATGACGAGGACGAGGTACGGGACCGGGTCGAAGGAGAGGAACATGGGAGGCTCCCGAAGAGGAGGGGTGGAGGGAGGGACGTCACAGGGTATGGGGGTTCGGCTCACACGGTTCAGCTGTCGGTGGTGGCACCTCGGAGGACAGCGGCTCCACGGTGACCTCCAGGCCGCGGACCGCCACCACCCGCACCCGGGTCCCGGCCGCGACCGGCACCGTGGCGCGGGCGTTCCACAGCTCGCTGTGGAGGAAGACC
>JAJRSX010000136.1 GCA_024278555.1 bacterium
GCGGACAGCGGACAGCGGACAGCGGACAGCGGACAGCGGACAGCGGACAGCGGACAGCGGACAGCGGACAGCGGACAGCGGACAGCGGACAGCGGACAGCGGAAACAGCGTCGCCTCTCAGCAAGCGAATCGGAGGCCGTGGCGCCACCGCAAGCCCCCCTCTCCACCGCCCCCCCGGCGCCTCTCCACTGAAAGCTGTTCGCTGAAAGCTATCAACTACCCAAGCAGCTCCCCCCCCTTCGCCCAGTTCTCGCGCGGGACCTCCTCGATCACCACATAGGTCGCCTCGGGCGGCTTGCTCGCCACCCGCTCCAAGGTAGCGGTGAACTCGCGAGCGATCTTCTCCTTCTGTTCGCGGGTGAGGGATCCGGCGACGCGCAGATGGCAGTACGGCATGGTGGCTCCTTGTTTACGGGGAAGAGGATCACTAGATTGGAGTTGTACCGTAGCGGGCGCGCGCCCCACCACCCTGTCCTGGGGCCGGCCGCCGAACCGACACGGGGGTGAAATGGATTCGACGGGGATCAGAAGCCTGTGGTGCATGTCGAGGTCCGGCGGCCTCGTTAAACAGCCGGAAAACACAACAGCCGAGCCTGAGCTCGCACTCGCGGCGTAGAACCCGCGACGTCCCCACCCGCTGGTACCTACGGCACGGGTGATGGATGTCAGAAACCGTAGGATGCAGTCCGCGGACGCCCCGACGCGGACCCAAGCCAAGGGGCTCCGGGCCACGCCATTGCCCCGTCTGTGGGACCGGCGCGGCCGACAACAAACGCAGACTACACATGTAGTGCCACAGTAGCGGAAGGTTTCCGGACGCGGGTTCGAGTCCCGCCACCTCCACCATTTTTTTGCTGCGCAAAAAAAATTGATCACCCTACCGGGTGCACCTCAACATCTTCTTTGACACCGACCCAGCTCGTAACTACCCCAGCAGCGCCAGCGCCACCGGCAACGGCAGGGTCTCGGTCCCTTGAAGCCTGCCGGGGTGCTTCGAGCAGTTGAAAATCCGGGCGTTGGGGTACTTGGCGATCTGCTTGAGCTCCTTGGGCCGGAGCTGCTCGGTCCACTTCACCTCCACCGGCCAGAAGCGGCCCTGGTCCACATAGGCCACGTCCACCTCGCCCTCCGCCTTGATGTAGTAGGTGGGGTAGAGGCGCCGGTAGTGGGTGGCCACACACGCCTCGGCCAGGTGGCCCGCGGTGGCGGGATCGGCGACGGCGGGGAGGATCTGGTCCTCGAACGGTCGGCCGGCGGGATGCAGCCAGGCGCGAACGGCGTGAAAGATGAAGGGGTCGGTAAAGACCAGCTTCCGTGCCTTCTTCGGGGCGGCGGTGAGCTTGTCTTCCAGGAGGGCGGACTGGATGAACAGGGCATCCATGGAGGCGAGGAGCGCGGCGTAGTCGGCGACGGTCTTGGGGTGGTCGATGGAGAGGTCCCGGGCGAGGGCATTCCAGGAGACCTGGCTGCCGAGGCGGCGGATGACCGCGGTCAGGACCTCCCGCAGGTAGTGCTCCTGCCGGCCCCGTTTGAGCACGTCGCCGCGGATCCAGTCGGAGTAGGTATGGAGGGTGGCCTCGGAGATGCGCCCGGTGGCGGCGAGGTCGTTGATGGCGGTGAGATAGCCACCGTGGGCGAGGTAGCGGTCGAACTCCTCGAACAGGACCTCCACCACGGCCGGGGCCACCTCGGCGGGCGGTGCAGCCAGGGCGGTCCCGATCTCGCCGCCGCGCTTCAGATCTACGGCCTCGCGAAAGGAGAGCGGGTAGAGATGGAAGTCCACCGCCGCCGCCGTGCCCCGGCGACCCGGCAACCGCATGCGGGCCTCCTGGATGAGCACCAGGTCGGAGCCGGTGAGCACCAGCACGCACTGCTCCAAAAAGCCCGCGTCGGCGGCGTACTTCACCGCCTTGTCCCAGTCGCGGATGTAGCTCACCTCGTCGACCAGCAAGTAGGTCCGCCCGCGCGGCATCTCCTCGATCTGGCTCTGTAATAGGTAGAGGAGGGCGTGATGGTCGTCGATCAGCTCGCCTGAAAAAAAGCCGATGGCCGCGGGCGCCACGCCACGGTCCAGCAGCTCGCCCATCCACTGCTTGAGCAGGGTGGTCTTGCCCACCTGGCGCCCTCCCCCCACGGTGTAGATGCCCGGCAGGTCGGGAAGCCGGTCGAGGAGGGACGGACGATGGATGTAGGTCTGCCGGGCCAACAGACGGAGCTGCGGATCCCGCTCCGCGAAGCGTTGGGGCTCTTCGAGGTGGGCGTTGTGCGGCAGGAATCGGGGGTCCATGGGCCGCCTTTATATTTGGATACTGGTTACTGACTAAATTTGAGCACTCACCGTTGTCAATTCATCGACAATGGAGCCTCGGTTCACTACGGCCCCCAGGCCACCCCCTTCGTGCCGGCGCCCAGCGCCCTTCGGGGGACTTCGTGGATCAATCCGCAACCGTAGCCACCTGTCCCACTGATCGGCCCAGCCCTTACGAGCCTCGTCGCGCCACGCCTGGGATCTCTCGCGCGTCCGGATCCCGCACCGATTGGCAGACCTGAGATGGTGTGGGGCGCCTGTCGAACTGTGCATGACCGCGCTCTCGATCCCCGGGCGGGCTCACTCCGACCCCAGCTCCCTTCCGAGGACCCGGCTGACGAAGTGGTCGCCGCCGGGGGGCTCGTGGGCGACGAGGGTGCGGATGCGCGCCTTCGTCGCCGCCACACAGCCGGCGTTGGTGGCGGCCTGCAGGGTGTATGTAGGCGTCGTGCACGTCGCTGCTGGTGATGTCGTAGCCGTACCCCTCGACGAGCCAGCGTAGGGCGGTGATGCCGGCATCGAGGGCGAAGGCGGGATTGCTCTCGGCGAAGTCGCGCGCCGCCCGGGTGAGGGTCTGGGGGCTGCCGGGGGTGTGGTTGGCGAGGGCGATCGCCGCATCGAAGAGCTTCGCCGCCGAGGCGGCGGCGAACCAATTGCCCTCCTCCCCCGGGGTCTGGGCGACGAGGTCGGTGAGGATCTCGGTGCCCTCCTTGTCCGGCTACTTGCGCGCCACGGCGCGGAACCAGGCGAGATAGGTGTTCGCTTGGTTGGCGCGCAGGCCGTAGCGGCGGTACGCCTCGTCGGTGCGGCCGTCGGCAAGGAGGACCTCCTCGCACACCCGGGCGACGGCGTTGCTCCCCAGGTAGGGCTCCTCGCCCTCCTCGGCGTAGCGGATCGCCGCGTCGACCTCACCCATGGCCGCGAGGGCCTTCACCCCGTACCGGCGGTAGCTCCAGAAGGGACGCCGTTCCCTGGCGAGGAGGTCGAGGATCTCCTGCTCGCGGCCGGCCGCGAGCAGGGCGCTCAGGCAGTTGGGCGCACCGTGGAAGAAGGCGCCGGGAGGCGCCTCCGCCTGCCACACCTGCCGGCAACCAGGCAGGAGCCGGTCGGCCCACTGGGAGGCGACCTCCGGCGACGCGCACAGCTCCCCCAGCGGTCGCCGAGGGCCTCGATGTAGGGGATCTCGTCCTCCTCATACGCCTGCCAGAGCCGCTCGAGCCAGGCGTCACGCTGCTCGCGCGTTGCCGGCGCCGCGGCGATGATGGGCACCAGCGCCGCGATGGCCCGGTTGACCGCGGTGCCGATCGCCCCCGAGGAGCTGTCGACCAGCTCCAGCGCCGTTGAGAGCCGCTCGAGCAGGAGGACCGCCCCCTCGGCGGCGACCTCGGGCTCCTTGCGCGCCACCCGCTTGATCTCCGAGACCGCCTCGCGGATCCGGGTGATCGCCGGCTTCGAGCGCCAGCCGAAGGCACGGGCACGGAAGCGCCGCCGGAACTCCCACTGGTGGCTCCTGAGTTGCGTCATCGCCAGCGCTCCTTCGGGGGCAGATCGAGAAGGGGAATGGGCGGCGTCGACCCTACCTGGACCACCCGGCCGGGGAAAGGTACGGCTCCCGCGTGCGCGGCGACCCGTGGACAGGGGAGGACGAAGAGCGGGTGATGCCCTCTCCTCGCGCGGCGGCGCCGAGACGCGGAGGGGGAGATCGGCGATGCGCCGCCGGACCAGCGGCATGGAGGTAGGAGCGGGCTCCTGCCCGCGATACCGTCGGCCCCATGGCACGGCGACGCAGCCCGGGGAGGCAGATTGCGGCACGGGTGGTCCACGAGGCCCTGGCCCAGCGCGGAGTGAGGCAACCGTAGCCTCGGGGTCAGAACCGCAGCGGCCGCGCGCCCCACCACCCTGTCCCGGGGCCGACCGCCGAACCGACACGGGGGTGAAATGGAATCGACTTCACTGAAACTCTTCGTTGTCTTGTGCCTCTCGCGGTTTATCACGATCGACATTATTCGACGGGCTTGGCGATGCGCGCCAGGATGCGTTCCACGTAGGGGCGCTCCACCGCGTCGGGGGCCATCTTGAGGTAGGCGTGGAAGGCGTCGAGGGCGTGGGGGTAGTCGCCCTTGAGGGTGTAGCTGAGGCCGAGGTTGTAGTACGCCTTGGCGGTCTCCGGGTGGTCCTCCAGGAGCCGCTGGAGCTCACGGATGGCGGCGTCGTAGGCACCCATGTCGTGGTAGGTGACCGCCAGGTTCATGCGCGCAAAGAGGTGGTCGGGCTCGCGGGTCAGGGCCCGCTGGAACCACTGGACCGCGGTCTCGTACTCCTTGGCGGCAAAGTAGGTGTAGCCGAGGTTGTTCATCGCCCAGGCGTGGTCCGGGGCGAGTTCCAGGGTCTTGCGGTAGAGGGCGCGCGCCCGGTCGAGCTGCATGGTGGCGAAGTAGGCGTTGCCAAGGTCGTTGTAGACCTCCGGGTCGGTGGGATCGAGCTGCGCCGCCCGCTGATAGGCGTCGATCGCCTCTTCGTAGTGGCCGGCGCGGGCGAGGGCGGTGCCGCGCGCCATCCAGGTGGGCGCCCCGTCCGCCGGCGACACCACCGAGGGGGGCACCGCCGGCGGTCGCGCCGCCTCCTCTGGCGGGGGCGTGCGCCTAGGCGGATCGACCGCCCCGTCGCCGTAGCTGGAGGCGATCAGCGACCGGCGTGCGGCCGACACCGGGCGGTCGGCCGCCGGGTCCGGGCGGCCGTGGGCGGGCGGCAAATCGACCCGGGTGCGCGGCGGCTCGGAGGCCGGGTGGAGGTGGGCGAGGAGGTCGTGGTCGCCCTCCTCGGGGAAGACGATCTCGTGGGTCGGCGGCCCCAGCGCCGCCACTACCCGCTCTTTACGCGCCACCGCCGCGGTCTGCGGTCGCAACCGAGCGAGCTGCACCGGGTCGAGCTTCACCACCCGGCGGAAGGCGGCGAGGGCCTTTTCCCCTTCCCCGGCGCCGCGATACGCCTGCCAGAGGCCGTTTTCGGTGGCCGCGTCGTCGGGGCGCAGGCGTGCGGCGACCTCCAGCTCGCGGATCGCCTCGCGGTAGTGGCCGAGGCGCAGGGCCGCCTGGCCGGCGTAGTGGTGCAGGGCGAAGGAGTCACCGCCCGCGGCGAGCGCCGCGTGGAAGGCCTCGGCCGCCTCCCGCCAGCGCGCCTCGCGGAAGGCGGTGAGGCCGCGGTCGAAATGGCTCTCCCACGCCGGTTGGCGGTGGGGCAACAGGCCGTCGAGCCGCGGCAGCGCGACGCCCGCGCCGTGGGTCGGGGCGCACGCCGGTAGCACGAGCACACAGATCAGCAAAAAGAAGGGGATACGGGTCATGGTGGGACGTCACCGACAAGCGGAGGTGCACGGTCGAACGCGCTTGGGGCAAGATAGGCCCTGCATGAAGATTGAGGCCACCCTCCACGATGACAACTTCCACGACGCGGTCCTCGAGGCCGCGGGACCGGTGGTGGTGGAGTTCACCGCCACCTGGTGCTGGCCGTGCCTCCGGTACGAGCCGGTCCTCGCCGCCGCGCACGCCGCCTTCGGCCACGGCATCCGACTGATGCGTATGGACATCGACAAGAACCGCGTCATCCCGACGCGATACGGGGTGGTCAATGTTCCCACCCTCCTGGTCTTCCACCGCGGCAAGCTGCTCAAGGCGATCGAGGGGATTCGTGACCAGGGGTCCCTGGTGGAGACCTTCCGCTCCCTGACGGCGCAGACGGTATAGAGTTCGGCGACGACCGACGCCGTCTCCTCCATGAGCCTCATGCCACCGGAAGGGCTCTCGTTACCTCACGACCCATGAATATCATCCGCGACCTAAGCGAGCTCGATGCACCCCTGCCGTACCCGGTGGTCACCATCGGCAACTACGACGGCGTCCACCTGGGCCACCAGGAGATCTTCCGCCGGGTCCGGGCCCGCGCCGACGCGGCGGGCGGCACCGCGGTGGTGATCACCTTCGACCCCCACCCCCTGAAGCTCGTCGCCCCGGACCGCTGCCCGCCGATCATGGTGACCTGCGAGCAGAAGATGCGCCTCATCGAGGCGCACGGCATCGACCTGGTGGTGTGCCAGCCCTTCACCAAGGCGTTCGCCGCCCAGCCGCCGCCCTCCTTCGCGCGCGACTACCTCGCCCGGGGGCTCGGCGCCCGCTGGGTGGTGGTGGGGTACGACTACAGCTTCGGCCGCGGGCGGGAGGGGACCATCGACTCCCTGCGCGAGCTCGGCCTGGAGAACGGCTTCGACCTGGAGGTGGTGCCGCCGGTGGAGGTGGAGGGCGAGATCGTCTCCTCCACCCGGGTGCGCCAGCTCATCACCGACGGCCACCTCAGGGAGGCGAACCGCTGCCTCGGCCGCCCCTACTCCATCGCCGGCGAGGTGATCCACGGCGACCAGCGGGGCCGCACCCTCGGCTTCCCCACCGCCAACATCCGCTCCACCGACGAGCTCCTGCCGGCCCGCGGCGTCTACGCGATCCGCGTCGCCTGGCACGGCCGCTTCTTCGACGGCGTCCTCAACCTCGGGGTCAACCCCACCTTCGGCAAGCGCGAGGTGACCATCGAGCCCCACCTCTTCGACTTCCACGAGGACCTCTACGGCGACACCATCGAGGTCTACTTCATCAAGCGGCTGCGCGACGAGATGCGCTTCCCCTCCGCCGACGCCCTGGTGAAGCAGATCGAGGTGGACGTGGCCGAGGCGCGGGCGCTGCTCACCGCCTGCCCCGACCCCCTCACCGTCCTGTAGCGCCCCCCAAGGCGGTAGCCGCAGAGAGGACACCGCACCGGCGCCGCGTACCCCCGATGGACCGCCTCGCCCCCATCCTCATCGCCCACCAGCCGCTCCTCGTCGCCCTCTCGGGCGGTGTCGACTCCAGCCTCCTCCTGGCGCTAGCGGCGGAGGTGGTCGGCAAGCAGCAGGTCGCGGCGGCCATCATCGTCTCCGAGGGGGTGACCGGCGAGGAGCTGATTCGCGCTCGGCGGGTAGCCACACAGATCGGCGTCCGCCTCTACGTCGCCACCGAGCCGCTCCTCGACGACCCCCTCTACACCGCCAACGACGGCGGCCGCTGCTACTACTGCCGCACCCACATGTACCGCGCCCTGCGCGACATCGCCCTGGCCAACGCCATCCCGTGGATCGCCGACGGCACCCAGGCCGACGACCAGCCGGGGGAGCGGCCCGGCTTCATCGCCCGCGAGGAGGCGGGGGTGATCGCCCCCCTGTGGGAGGCCGGCTGGGGCAAGACGCGGATTCGCGCCGAGGCGGCGAAACGAGGCCTGATCTCCGCGGACACCCCATCGAACGCCTGCCTCGCCTCGCGCCTCCCCACCGGCACGCCGGTCACCGCGGCGCTCCTCGACCAGGTCGCCCGCGCCGAGGCCGCCCTGCGCAATGCCGGTCTGCGCCAGGTACGGGTCCGCCACCACGGCACCAAAGCCCGGGTGGAGCTCGGCGCCGACGACCTCGCCACCCTCCCTGACGGCCGCCTCTCCGACACCCTGGAGGCGGCGGTCCGTGCGGCCGGGTTCAGCGAGGTCACCGTGGCGCCCTACGGCGGCGACGCCGCCGACCGGTGAGGCCTGCATGTCCATCCGCCTGATCGTCATCCTCCTGCTCCTCTGGCTCGCCCGCCAGGCGTGGCGCCGCCTCACCCAGCCGGAGCCGCCCAAGAAGGTCGCCACCATGGTGGCGTGCGCCACCTGCGGCAGCTACATCGCCGACGACCGCGCCGCCTCCGCCCTCTTCGACGGCAAGCGCCGCCACTTCTGCGACACCGCCTGCCTGGAGCGCTACGCCAAGGGCGAGCGGCTCGACGGACCGCAGGGATAGTCGGACGGCGATCGCAGGCTCTCGGAGACCGTGCCGCCCGGCAGGGAAACAGCCACGGAATCCACGGAAGCACACGGAAGCAGGGATCTCCCGTTGGGTTGAGCGAGCGCCCCGGACCCCACTATTGCTCGAAGCAGGACCGGCGCCACCCCGTTCCCTTCCCTCCACTACGCTTCTCGCCCCTTCC
>JAJRSX010000137.1 GCA_024278555.1 bacterium
CCTTCGGGATCACCGAGTTCCCCATGGGCGACCTCCGCCAGGGGGTGGTCCACGTGATGGGGCCGGAGGAGGGGATCACCCTGCCGGGGATGACCATCGTCTGCGGCGACTCCCACACCGCCACCCACGGGGCCCTGGGGGCCCTCGCCTTCGGCGTCGGCACCAGCGAGGTGGAGCACGTGCTGGCCACCCAGACGATCCTCCAGCACAAGCCCAAGGCGATGCGGGTGGTGGTCACCGGTGAGCTGGGTCCGGGGGTGACCGCGAAGGATGTGATCCTGGCGGTGATCGGCACCCTCGGCACCGCCGGCGGCACCGGTTACGCCATCGAGTTCGCCGGGCCGGTGGTCGAGGCCCTGTCGGTGGAGGGGCGGATGACCGTCTGCAACATGGCGATCGAGGCGGGCGCCCGCTCCGGCATGGTGGCGGTGGACGCGACCACCCTCGCCTACGTGAAGGGCAGGCCGTACGCCCCCACCGCGGACCAGTGGCCGGCGGCGGAGGGGGTGTGGCAAGAGCTGTGCTCCGATCCCGACGCCCCCTTCGACCGCGAGGTGGAGATCGACGGCAGCCGCCTGATCCCGCAGGTGACCTGGGGGACCTCGCCGGAGATGGTCACCGACATCGACGGCCGGGTGCCGAGGCTGGCTGAGGCGCGCGACGAGGGGCAGCGGGCCGCGTGGGAGAAGGCCCTCGCCTACATGGGGGTGGCCGAGGCGGTGCCGGTCACCGACCTGACGGTCGACAAGGTCTTCATCGGCTCGTGCACCAACGGTCGCATCGAGGACCTGCGCGCCGCCGCGGCGGTGGCCAAGGGGCGGCGGGTCGCCGACGGTATCCAGGCCCTGGTGGTCCCCGGCTCCGGCCTGGTGAAGCAGCAGGCGGAGGCGGAGGGGCTCGACCGCATCTTCACCGAGGCCGGCTTCGAGTGGCGCGACCCGGGCTGCTCCATGTGTCTGGCGATGAACGCCGACCGCCTCGGCGAGGGGGAGCGGTGCGCCTCCACCTCGAACCGCAACTTCGAGGGGCGCCAGGGGCGCGGCGGCCGCACCCACCTGGTGAGCCCGCCGATGGCCGCCGCCGCCGCCGTCACCGGCCACTTTGTGGATGTACGAGAGATGGTTTCTTGAGAGCGGCTAGTCCCTGGTCCCGAATTCCTGATTTCTGCGAGCGAAGCGAGGCCCAAAACCGCTGGCCGCGCAGCGGCCTCCATCTCCTCATCCCCCACCCCTCACCCCCCATCCCTGCGAGCGAAGCGAGCCCATGAAACCCTTTACCCCCTTCACCGCCGTGGTCGCCCCGATCGATCGGGCGAACATCGACACCGACGCGATCATCCCGAAGCAGTTTTTGAAGACGATCCAGCGCACCGGCCTCGGCATCTACCTCTTTGATGAGTGGCGCTACACAGACCCGGGGGAGCCGGGCAAGCCGGCGTCGGCGCGCACCGAGCGTCCCGACTTCATCCTCAACCAGCCGAGCTATCGCCACGCCGGGATCCTCCTGGCGCGCGACAACTTCGGCTGCGGCTCGTCCCGCGAGCACGCCCCGTGGGCGCTGCTGGACTTCGGGATCCGCTGCATTATTGCGCCGTCGTTTGCGGACATCTTCTTCAACAATTGCTTCAAGAACGGGATCCTGCCGGTGAAGGTGGACGAGGCGACCATCGACGACCTCTTCCGCCGCTGTGACCCGGCAGCGCCGGGCGCCCCGATGGAGGCGACGGTGGACCTGGCCGCCCAGCGGATCACCCTGGCCGACACCACGGCGGTGAGCTTCGAGGTCGATCCCTTCCGCAAGGAGTGTCTGCTGGAGGGCAAGGACGACATCGCCCTCACCCTCACCCACGAGCAGGCGATCGCCGCCTACGAGGCGCGCCGCCGGAAAGAGGCACCGTGGCTCTTCGCCGACCTCGCCGGGTGAGGTTCGGCGTTGTGTTTGCCTCTCTCCCGATATTCAGACCCCAGAAACACGCGGGATCTGTAGTACCCTTGACTCAGATTTGTTCTCTGGAGAGTCACCATGGGTCTGGCCGAGGAGCTGCCGCGTTGCTTTACCTACGCCGACTATCGGCGTTGGCCCGATGAGGAGCGGTGGGAGCTGATCGACGGAGAGGCGTGGGACATGTCGCCGGCACCGTCGCTGGTGCATCAGGCGGTGAGCATGCGGTTGAGCCTCATGATCGGGGGCCATTTTCACGGTCGAGATTGCCAGGTCTTCGCTTCTCCGGTCGATGTGGTGCTCGCCCCGCCGGAGGCGGGGGACGACGAGATCGACACGGTGGTCCAGCCGGACCTGGTGGTGGTGTGTGACGGCGAGAAGCTGCGGGAGAGCCACGTGCGTGGCGCCCCGGAGCTGGTGGTGGAGATCATCTCGCCGTCGACGGCGCGCAAGGATGAGGGGGTCAAGCGCGACCGCTACGAGCGGGCCGGGGTCCCTGAGTATTGGGTCGTCTATCCGGTGGAGCGGGTCGTGCACCGGTATCGCCTGGAGGGGGGGCGGTACGGCGCTCCCGGGGTGGTGGGGCTGGAGGACGGTACCTTTACCTCCAGCCGCTTCCCCGATCTGGAGGTCGATCTGCCGGAGCTCTTCGCCGCCGAGCCGGAGCCGCGGCGCCGGCCGGGCGACACGGTCGCCGGCGACAAGGGGTAGAGGCCCCGCGGCCCTTCGCCCTCCCCCCCTACTTTTTTTGCGCCGCGGAGACCGCGCGCAGGGTGTCGAGCTCGCGATGCAGCGCCGCGAGCTCCTCCTCTAAGGCGGCGATGCGCGCCTCGTCGGCCTCACGGGATGGGAGCTCCCGCTCGGCGACCTCGGCGAGGGTGTGCTCGATCTGGCGGAACCGCTCGGCGATCGGGTCGGGCATGTGGACGTGGTCCATCCCCTCCTCGGGGAGCTCGCCCTTGATCCGGGCGACCCGGCCGGGGACGCCGACCACCGTGGAGTGGTCCGGGACCGGGGTGAGGACGACGGCGTTGGAGCCGATCTTGGTGTCGTGGCCGATGCGCATGGAGCCGAGGATCTTTGCCCCGGCGCCGACCACCACGTGGTCGCCGAGGGTGGGGTGGCGCTTGCCGCGCTCCTTGCCGGTGCCGCCGAGGGTGACACCCTGGAAGAGGAGGCAGTTGTCGCCGATCTCGGTGGTCTCGCCGACCACCACGCCGGTGCCGTGGTCGATGACGAAGCGCGGGCCGATCTTTGCCGCCGGATGGATCTCCACCCCGGAGAGGAAGCGGCCGAGGGTGGAGATGATGCGCGGCAAGAGGGGGATGTGGAGCTCCACCAGGCGGTGGGCGATGCGGTAGAGGAGGATGGCGTGGAAGCTGGAGTAGGTGAGGGCGACCTCGATCTTGGAGGTGGCCGCCGGGTCGCGCTCGAAGATCGCCCGGAAGTCGGAGCGGATGAGCTGCCAGAGGGAGGGGGGGGCGGGGGCGACCATGGAGGGTACGGTAGAGGAGCGTTGGGGGGGGGACCAAGGGGAAGGGCAACTTTCAGCTGTCAGCTATCGGCTTTTGGCTTTCAGCTCTTCGCGTTCGGTGTTCGGCTTTCAGCTTTCTGCTATCGGCTGGGGCGACGGCGGGAAATAGGGACTGTCTCAGTCGGGGAGGTGGGCTGAGGCGGCGCGCAGGCGGGTGATGGCCTCGTCGCCGCCGAGGAGGGTGAGGAGGGTGGCGAGGTCGGGGCCGTGGTCGCGGCCGGTGAGGGCGAGGCGCACCGGGAGGAAAAAGGGGCGCCCCTTCAAGCCGCTCGCCCGGCGTGCCCCTTTGAGGATGGCGGCGGCGGAGTCGCCATCGGTGAGGGGGGTGGTGGCGAGGGCGGTCGCCAGGGCGTCGATCGCCGCGCGGCCGTCGGGCTCGGTTGCGAGGCGGCTGCGGATCTCCTCGGCGCCGGGGGGCTGGAAGAGGTAGTCGATCTGCTCCGGGAGGTCCGGGAGGTGGTGGATCTCGTCGTGGAGGGCGGCGACGATCTCCTCGACGCGGTCGCGCTCGCCGGCGGCGGGCGGCGTGGCGACGAGCCCGGCGCGCTGGAGAAAGGGGAGGGCGAGGCGGGCGAGGAGGTCGGTGGGGAGGCGGCGGAGGTGGAGCTTTTGGAAGTGGTGGAGGCGCGCCACGTCGTGGTGGGCGGCCCGGTGGCTCAGCTTGGCGGTGGTGAAGTCGGCGGCGAGGCGCTCCAGGTCGACGGCAATCTCCATGTCGTCCCGCGCCCAGCCGAGGGTGGCGAGGTACTGGTTGAGGGCGGCGGGGAGGATGCCGTCGCCGCGCAGGGCAACGAGGGTGGCGCCCCCCTCCCGTTTGGCCAGGGGGCGGCCGTTGGCCCCGACCACCGGCGGCAGGTGGAGGTAGTCGGGACGGGGGAAGCCGAGGGCATCGAAGAGGAGGACCTGCTTCGGGGTGTTGGCGAGGTGGTCGTCGCCGCGGATCACGTGGGTGATCCCCATGAGGGCGTCATCCACCACCACCGCAAAGTTGTAGGCGGCGACGCCGTCACTCTTCAGGAGGACGAGGTCGCCGAAGTCGGCGGCGTCGAAGGTGAGGGTGGCGCGCAGGCGGTCGTGGATGGCGATGGGGCCGGCGGGGGTGCGGAACCGGATGGCACACGGCTCGCCAGCGGCGCGGCGGCGTGCCGCCTCCTCCGGGTCGATGGCGCGGCAGGTGCCGGCGTAGCGGTACGGCTGGTGGTTGCGCCGGGCGAGCTCCTGCTCGGCGGCGAGCCGCTCGGGGGTGCAGAAGCAGGGGTAGGCGACGCCGTCGGCGAGCAGGGTCTCGGCCTGGGCGCGGTAGATGGCGAGGCGGTCGCTCTGGCGGTAGGGGGAGGCGGGGCCGCCACGGTCGGGCCCCTCGTCCCACTCGAGGCCGAGCCAGGCGAGGTCCTCCATGATCGCCTGCTCGTACGCCACTGCCGAGCGGGCGGCGTCGGTGTCCTCGATGCGCAGGATGAACTGGCCGTCGTGGCCGCGGGCGAAGAGCCAGTTGAACAGCGCCGTGCGGGCGTTGCCCACGTGCAGGGGGCCGCTCGGCGACGGCGCGAAGCGGACCCGCACCTGCCCCTCCGGGTCGGCCACGGCGGCGGCGAGGGCGGGGAGTGGCTCCGGGTGAAAGTCGGGGAGGTCAGCCATGGGGATTCGCGGCGTGGAGGAGGCAGACGGCGTGGGCGGCGATGGCCTCACCCGTGCCGGTGGCGCCGAGCCCCTCGCTGGTGGTCGCCTTGACGCCCACCCGCCCGAGGTCGAGGTGGAGGGCGGCCCCGAGGGCGGCGCGCATCGCCTCGATGTGGGGGGCGAGGCGGGGGGCCTCGGCGATCACCGTGGCGTCGACGTTGGTGATCGCCCAGCCGGCCTCGGCGAGACGGGCGGCGGTAAGGCGGAGGATCTCGGCCCCGGCGATCCCCTCGGTGGCGGGGTCGGTGTCGGGAAAGAGGTGGCCGATGTCGCCGAGTGCGGCCGCCCCGAGGAGGGCGTCGGCGATCGCGTGGCACACCACGTCGCCGTCCGAGTGGCCGAGGAGGCCGCGCTCCCAGGGGAGCTCTACCGCCCCGAGCCATAGGGGGCGGTCGGGGACCAGCCGGTGGAGGTCGTAGCCGTGGCCGATGCGGATCATGGCGCTCTCCCCCGGGCGGCGAGGAGGGCCTCGGCCAGGGCCAGGTCGGCGCGGGTGGTGATCTTGAGGTTGGTGGGGCGCCCGGGGAGGAGGGCCGCAGGGTGGCCGGCGGCGGCGGCGACCTGGGTGTCGTCGCGGTAGCTCTCGCCTTTGGCGCGGGCCTGCTCGTGGGCATCGCGGATGAGGGCGAAGCGGAATATCTGCGGCGTCTGCACGGCGCGCAGGGGGTTCCGCTCCGGGTAGGCGGTGATCACCCCGTCCGCATCCACCGCGGCGATCGTGTCGGTGAGGGGGGTCGCCGGGGCGGCGGCGCCGGTCTCCTCGGCTACCGCCAGGAGGAGGGCGAGGTCGGCGGCGTCGAAGAGGGGGCGGGCGGCGTCGTGGATGGCGATGAGGGCGTCGTCGGCCAGGGGCAGGTCGAGGGCGGCGGCCACCGACTGCTGCCGCTCCCCGCCGCCGGCGATGGCCGCGACGAGGCGCGGGAAGCGCCGTTGCAGGGCGGCGCCGCGCTCGCCGACCTCTGCCGCGGGCAGGGTGAGGACGAGGTCGTCGACGGCCGGGTGGTCGTGGAAGAGGGCGAGACAGCGCTCTACCACCGGTACGCCGGCGAGGGGGAGAAACTGCTTGGCGGTGTCGCCGCCGAGTCGTGTCCCTCGTCCTCCGGCAGTGACTACGACCCGGACATGGCGGTGATTATAGATAACGTCCCCCCTAAATCCCTGTTTCGACAAGGACTTTCAATGTTAGCGCCGGATCGTTCCCAGTCAAGCAGCGCGGCGCGGCCGATCATCGTCGGCTCCATCTGCCGCCCCCCGGACAAGCCCCCTCCCGCCGGACAAAGCCACCAAAGGCACCAACACCCTGCGGGGGGATGGCGGTGGGCCAGCGGCAACGCCGATCGACCTGGGAACCCACCGGCACGGCACCCGCCGGTATCGCATGGTTTGCCGGGGTCTTTACTCCCGCCCCGTTCCGCCCCGTATAGTCCGGCCCATGGTCACCCTCCTGGCCGTGGGCGACATCCACATCGGGCGGCGGCCGACCCGGCTGCCCGACCTCCTCGGTGAGCACGGGGTGGCGGCGACCGAGCTGACCCCGGCGGCGGCGTGGCGGGCGACGGTGGAGGAGGCGGTGCGCCTCCGGGTGGACGCGGTCTTGCTCGCCGGCGACGTGGTGGACACCACCGAGGATCGCTTCGAGGCATTTGGCCACCTGGAGGCGGGGGTCCGGCGGCTGGTGGAGGCGGGGATCGCGGTCTACGGGGTCGCCGGCAACCACGACGTGGAGGCGCTGCCGCGCCTGGCGCGGCGGATCGACGGCTTCCGCCTGCTCGGAGAGGGGGGCCATTGGGAGGCGGTCGAGGTGGTCGGGTGCGACGGCCGGATGGAGCTCCTCGGCTGGTCCTTCCCCAGCCGGCGGGTCGCCGCCTCCCCCCTGGAGGGCGGCCTGCCGCCGCGCACCCACGGGATCGCGCGTGTCGGCCTCCTCCACTGCGACGTGGACGGCCACTCCGCCTACGCCCCGGTGGCGCGCGCCGCCTTGGAGGGGGCGGCGGTGGACGGCTGGCTCCTCGGCCACATCCACCGCCCCGACCCCCTCACCGGCCCGCGGCCGATCGGCTACCTCGGCTCCCTGGTGGGTCTCGACCCGGGCGAGCCGGGCCCCCACGGCCCGTGGCGGGTGGTGGTGGAGGAGGGTCGGGTGGCGGCGACCCACCTGCCGTTGGCGCCGCTGCGCTGGGAGGAGGAGCCGGTCGCGGTGGAGACGATCGACGGGGGCGGCGACGGTCTGCAGGAGTCGGTGGCGGAGGCGGTGGTCGCCGCCATCGAGCGGGTCCACCGGCGGATCACCGGGCAGCCGGCGCGGGTGGCCCCGCGAGTGGTCGGGTGCCGACTCCGCCTCGAAGGGCGGAGCCCGGACCACGCCGCCCTTACCGCCCTTGCCACCGGGGAGTCGATCGGCCGCATGAGCTCGGTGCGCGACAACACCATCTATTTTGTCGAGCGGGTGGTGGACGACGCCCTGCCGGCGGTGGAGCTCGCGGAGATCGCCCGCGGCGACGACCCCGCCGGCCTCCTCGCCCGCCACCTCCTCGCCCTGGAGGGGGATGAAGATGACGCCGCGCCGCTCCTCGCCCGCGGTCGCGCGGCGATCGAGGCGGTGGCCGCGCGGCCGTGGCCGGGGCTTGAGCCGGTGGAGGAGGTGGACCCA
>JAJRSX010000010.1 GCA_024278555.1 bacterium
CCCACCCTCCCCCTCCCTCCGGGAGGGGGCTGGGGGGAGGGGGGTTGGCAGGGGCTGGGTGGTGCATCCAACCACGCCAACCCTCCCCCGGAGGGGGATGGGGCCGAACGGACTCCGATTCGCGGAGGATTGAAGTGTGCCTCCCCCGGAGGGAGAGGCAGCTGAATCGACCCAGCTATGCGCAAGGCATGGATTCTGGACCTCAGTCCGACAGACCCCTACGCCCCCCCTCCCCCGTCTCCCCCCCCTCCTCCCCCTGGCTGCGGAGGAAGTCCTCCGGGCGCATCTGTTTGAGCTCCTCCTTGAAGCTCTCCAGCTCGTCCTCGGTGATCGGCTTCATCACCGCCACCCCCTTCTCCAAGACCCGGTCGTGGACATAGATCGGCACCCCGGCGCGCACCGCCAGGGCCATCGAGTCCGACGGGCGGGCGTCGATGGAGAGGTGCTGTCCTTCGAAGGAGGCCTCGATCACCGCGTAGTAGGTGTTGTCCACCAGGTCGTTGACCACCACCCGCTCGATCTCCACCCCGAGGACGCGGACCAGATTGATCATCAGGTCGTGCGTCATGGGGCGCGGCAGCTCCTCGCCCTGGAGTTGCAGGAGGATGGCGTTGCCCTCGTAGACGCCGATCCAGATCGGCACCATGCGCGCCCCCTCCGCCTCTTCGAGGAAGACCACGTACTGGCCGGAGTTGGGGACCAGCATCAGGGAAAGGATCTTGAACTCGTGCATGTCAAAACCTCAGGTACGCGCCATACCCCAACCATAGTGCCACCAGGACCATGACCGCACCGAAGCCGCGCTTCAGCCGCTCCATCCACGGCCCCGAGGCGGGAAGGTTGGCCACCAGGCCGGTGAACAGCCCCACCAGGACGAGCAGGGTGGAGAGGCCGAGGGCGAAGACAAAGAGGAGGGAGACCCCGAAGAGGACATTCTGCTGGCCCGCCACATAGACCAGCACCGCCCCAAGGACCGGCGCGGTGCACGGCGCCGCCACCAGGCCGGCGGTGAGCCCCATCACCGCCGCCCCCACAAAGCCGCGCCGCGCCCCGCCCGTGCGGCTGGTGAGGAAGGTGGGCAGCGGCAGGGTGAAGATGTCCATCATCGCCAGACCAAAGAGTCCGATCACCACCGCCACCACCACGTAGACCCACGGGTTGTTCGCGAAGGTCCCAAAGGTGGCGCCGGTGAGGGCCGCCGCCGCCCCGAGGGCGGCGTAGGTCACCGCGATCCCGAAGACGTAGCACAGCAGCAACGCCACCGTGCGCAGGCGCGAGTTGCCCACCTGCCCCCCCATGAACCCCACGGTGATCGGGACCATCGGATAGACACACGGGGTGAAGCTGGTCACCACCCCGCCCAGGTAGACGAGGAGGAAGGCGAGGAGCGACGAGGTGTGGAGCGCCTCTTGGACGCGGGCGGCGAGCTGATCCATGGGGGGAGCGTACCGTCGCCGCCACCCACAGGGGTAGCCACGGCCAATACCGTCAGCTCGGGGCACCGAGCCGACGGTATTGGCCGTGCCGCCCGGGTTGGCTTGTTAGTCCAACCGGTGCAACGTCAGCGACAAATCACTACTCGATCCACAACCTTTTCCCGGAGCCCCCATGCAGCGCACCCGCACCACCCCCCTCGCCTCCATCGCCCTCGTCGCCGCCCTCGCCGTACCGGCGATCTCGTCCACCTCCTTCGCCGGCACCACCACCCTCAAGGGCGAGGTGGTCGACACCGCCTGCTACCTCGACCACGCCGCTCGCGGCGCCAAGCACAAGCAGTGCGCCCTCAACTGCCTCGCCAACGGCGTGGCCCCGTCGCTGCTGACCCCCGACGGCAAGCTCTACCTCCTCCTGCCGCCCCACGGCCCGCACGACGCCTACGACAAGATCAAGACCCTCGCCGCCGAGACGGTCACCGTGCGCGGCACCGAGCTCTCCAAGGCGGGGATGGATGCCTTCATCGTCGAAGCGGTGGAGTAGGCGGACTTGGCCCGCCTCCTGCTGGCCGCCGTCGCGGTGACGATCGTCCTCGCCTGGGCTGCCTATCGGTGGGAGACGTGGCCGCCGCCGGTGGTCCGCGGCCACCGCCTCGCCCTCTCCCTCGGGTGCGGCGGCTGCCACGACCTCGCCGGCGGCCCCGGCGCCCCCAACCCCGGCAGCCGTGAGGGCCGGGTCCCCGGCTGGGGCGGGGGCAACGCGATGATGTACTTCCCGGAGCCGGGAGACGTGGCCGCCTGGATTCGCGACGGCGCCCCCAAAACCTACCGCGACAGCGCCGGCTTCCAAGCCCAGCAGCAACAACAGGCCCTCACCATGCTCGCCTACGGCGGCCGCCTCTCATCGCGGGCCCTCGCCGACCTCACCGCCTTTGTGGAGGCGGTGGCCGAGACCCGAGCGCCGGCGGATGGGGCCCCGGCCGAGGGGTACGCCGTGGCCGCGCGCACCGGCTGCTTCCACTGCCACGGCCCCGGCGGCCTCGGCGGCATTGACAACCCCGGCTCCTTCGCCGGCTACATCCCCGGCTGGCACGGCCGCGCCTACCGCGCCCTGGTGCGAAGCCGCGACGAACTCGTCGCCTGGATCCGCGACGGCCGCACCGAACGCACCGACGCCAACCCGATCGCCCGCTATTTCCTCCGCCGCCAACAGCTCCACATGCCCGCCTACCGCGACCACCTCAAGGCCGCGGAGATCGATGCGCTGGTCGCCTATATCGAGGCGCTCAACCTGGAGGAGTAGAGCGCCCCCCGCTCCACAGCGGCAACAGCTCCAGCCGCAAATGGACGTAGATGGCGGGCGGTGGGGAGGGGGTGTCGCGGGTGGATTCTCCGAGACGGTGGCGCCGACCCGGAAGGGGATCGCGCAACCGCCAGGGCCGGTTCTTGACTGTGCACTCCGGCTTCAGCCGGAGTGCACAGTCAAGAACCGGCCCTGAGGCTTGCGAGCGACGCGGGCAAGGGGGCCGTTACCCCCCTGCCCACTTTGCACAAGGTGATCTCTTTACGACCGATCCGCGGCCCACGGCGGCGGGCCGCCGCAGGGCGGGCCACCGGCGCCGCACGGCATCCCCCGACCCCCACACGGCGGACCGGCCACGCCGCACGGCATCTCACCGTCGGCCCCCGGCCCCATGAGGGCATCGGGACCGGGACCGCCGCGGCGACCAGGGCCGCACATCCCCTTGAGCCTGTCGCGCTGTTCCGGCGTGAGCAGGGCGCGGATCTTCAGGAGGGTGGCGAGGTAGTGCCTATGCATCGCCGCCATGGCGGCGCTCACCTTGTCCGACTGGGCCATCACCGCCGCCTCATCGGGCTCGTCGGCATCGAGGAGGAGACGCATCTCGTCGCGCGCCGCACGCACCGCGTCGCGCAGGAGCGCCGTCTCCTCCCGGGAGGCGGCAACGATCGCCTCGATCTTCGCCACGGTGGCGTCGTCGACGCCGAGCTCATCGGCGTGACGGGCGATGCAGCGGTCCGGCCCGTGGGGACCGCCTCCCCTGCAGGCCTGAGCGGTGACGGGAAGGGTGAGGGTAGCGGCGACAAGCGCCGCGAGGAGGAAAACGGTGGTGCGGTTACGCAGGATCTTCATGGCCTTCTCCTTTCGAGTGGTGCGGTGGGTGTTCTCTGTTGGGTTGGCTGGGGCGCGTGCCCCGGCCACTCGCCGAGATAGTCGGCGGCGAGGGCCTGGTAGTCGGCCGGCAGGACCATGGCGAGGTCGGTAGAGTCGCCGGTCGCCCAGTCGTAGACCGAGAGGATCTCCTCCATCTCCGTGGGCTGCTCATCAACGGTGGCCGCCACCGTGGTCTGCGGCGGTACCGCGATCGAGCCCGGCCGCACCATCACCACCCAGAGGAGGGTGGCGACCGCGGCGCTCGCCGCCACGTAGAGCGGCGGCCGCACCCGGCTACGCCGGGCGAGGCGGGCGCGGAGCCGCCGGTCGAAGGCGGCCTGCTCCGCCTCCCCCATGGGAGGGGGAGCATAGGCGTCGTTGAGGCGGCGGATGAAGGTCGCCTCGTCGGGGGTCAGGTCGGGGGTCGTGTTACGCATGGTCATGCTCCTCTCTCCCCGGCAGACCGGAGATCGTCGAGTTCGCGCCGCAGGGCGGTGAGGGCGCGGTGGAGGTGGCTCTTCACCGTCCCCTCCGCCTTGCCCACGATCGCCGCCGCCTCGCGCACCGTGAACCCCTCGCCGTGGACAAGGAGGAAGCAGTCGCGCTGGGTCCGCGGCAGGCGGCCGAGGGCGGCGGCGATCCGGCGGCCCAGTTCGGGATCGGGAGCGGCGACCTCCGGAGACGGCTCGTTGCCCGCGGCGACGCGCCACGCCTCACGCACCCGCCGCCAGCGCAGGTAGCTGTGGGCCTGGCGCAGGAGGATCCGATAGAACCAGGTCTCCAGCCGCGCCTCATCGCGAAAACGGGGCAACGCCCGGTAGGCGGCCACCAGGGCGTCCTGGGTCACATCCTCAGCCACCGCCGGGTCACCGCCGGTGAGCCGCCAGGCGAGCCGCACCGCCCGCTCCCGGTGGTCCTCCACAAAGGCGCGAAAGCGCACCGTGCGATCGTCCACCGCGTCCATCGTCATAATCAGCTCGCCGCTCGTCTCCATCCGTGCGCCCTTTCCACCCCCTTTAGACGCATGAGAGGGGCAACGGGGTTACATGAAACTCTGGAAATTTCTCAACGGACACCACGCTCATGAAAGAATCCGCCGAGCCCGCCCGTGGATGGGCCGACGAGTCGTCCCCGGCGCGCCTCTCACACCGACCCCACCACCCTTCGCCGCGCCGACTCCAGAAGATCGAAGAGGACCGGCACCACCAGCAGGGTGAGGAAGGTGCCCACCACCAGGCCACCGATGGCGACGACCGCCAGGGGCGAGAGGCGCTCGATGCCGACCGCCCACTCGAGGGCGATGGGGACCATCCCCACCGCCGAGGCGGCGGCGGTCATGAGGATCGGCCGGGTGCGCAGGGAGACCGCTTCGAGTAGCGCCTCGCGCACCGAGCTGCCCCGCTTCATGGCGACGCGGGCGAAGTCGACCAGCAGGATGCCGTTGTTCACGATGATTCCCATCAGCAGGATCATCCCCATGAACGACGGCATGCAGCCGTGCTTGTTCGCAATCAGCATCGCCCAGCTCGCCCCGATCAGCGCCATGGGCAGGGTGGCGATGATCGCCAGGGCGTCGAGGAAGGAGCGGAAGGTGATCACCAGCATGAGGTAGAGCAGCGCCAGGCCGATGAGCAGGGAGCGGCCGAGGCGGCCGAAGGACTCGCCCATCTGCTTGATCTCCCCCTCGTAGGAGAGGCGGTAGCCGCGCGGCAGCTCCAGCCCCTTGAGCGCCGCCACCACCCGGTCGTGGAGGTGGCTGACGGCGATATCGCCGCGATAGCCGAGGACGTCCACCGTGGGCAGGAGCGCCTGGTGGGTCTCGGCGGTGGGGGTGTGACCGCTCACGACCTTGGCGACCGCGGCCAGGGGTACCTTGCTGCCGTCGCGGGCGGTGATCCGTAGGGCCGCGAGGTCCTCCGCGTCGGAGCGCTGGTCGGGCCGCAGGCGGACCCAGACGGGGATCGGGGTCTGCCCGCTCACCCGCAGGCGGCCGCCAGGGGTGCCGCCCACCTGGGCGGCGACCTGGCGCGCCACGTCCGCGGCGGTGAGGCCGTAGAGGCGCGCCGACTCCGGCTGCACCTCCAGCCGCAGCCGCTGCTCCCGCCCCTGCCACGACCGCTCCACACCGGTGAGGCCGTGGACCGTGCGCAGCCGCGCCATGACCCGGTCGGCGAGGTGGTCGAGGAGGTCCGGCTCGGGGCCGGTAAGCATCACGTCGACGGTGCCGCGGATGGAAGAGAGCGGCGTGGCGCCGAACTCGGTGACGTTGGTGGTGATGAGGCCGGGGATCCTGTGGAGCCGGGCCCGCACCCCGGCCTCGATGGCGTAGATGGTGCGGTCGCGGTGGAAGCGGTCCACCAGGTTCACCGTGGTCTGCCCCTGCTGGAGGGTGCGGGCGGCGCCGAAGGACTTCACCCCCGCCTCCGCCCCTACCACGGTGGAGGTGGACTCGATCCACGCCGGCTCCACCTCCGCCTGCACCGCCTGCTCCACCGCCGCGGCGAGGCGGCCCATCTCGGTCTCATCAGTGTCCGGCGCCGCCTCGAAGCTCACCAGGAAGATCCCCGAGTCCATGCGCGGCATGAGGTCGCGCCCGACGAGCGGCATCTGGCGCGCGGAGGCGACGAAGAGCAGCGCCAGAACCACCACCACCACCGCCCGGTGGTCGAGCCCCCAGGAGACGAAGCGGATGTAAAAGCTACGCACCGGCTCGAGGAGGAAGCGGTCGAAGGGGCGCAGGAGGAAGCCGAGGGGGTCGCGACCGCCCGGCTTCAGGAGCCACGGCACCAGGCGCGGGATGAGGGTGACGGAGACGATCAGCGAGGCGAACAGCGACACCGACAGGGTGACCGTGAGGGGCCGCAGGACGGTCTGCACGTAGCCGCCGATGAACATGATGGGGATCAGGACGATCACCGTAGAGATCGTCCCCGCCATGTCCGCCAGGAGGATCTCGCGGGTCCCGGCCACCGCCACCGTCAGCCCCGACTCGCCCGCCGTGCGCATCCGCCGCTCGATGTTCTCGATCACCACGATCGCGTCGTCCGCCAGCAGCCCGACGGCGATGATCACCGCGGTGAGGGTCACCAGGTTGAACTCGTAGCCCATGAGCCGGATCACCGCGAAGGTGAGGAGGTAGCTGAAGGGGAGCGACACCGCGGTAATGAAGGCGGCGCGCGAGTTCCCGAGAAACAGCGGGATCACCGCCAGGGTCATCAGGACCGCGTCGCGCAGGGCGTCAAGCATGTTGGAGACGGAGATGTGGATCAGCCGGCCCTGGGTGTCCGCCACCGCCAGCTTCACCATCGGGAAGGCGCCGCGCACCGCCGGCAGGGCGTGGTCGATCGCCTTCACTACCTGGCTGGTAAAGCCGTTGTCGGCGCGCAAAAGCGAGATCGCCACCGCCGCCTCGCCGTTGCCGCGGTACAGGGAGGTGGCGTCCTCCGCCCCCCAGTGGACCGTGCCGAGGTCGGCGACCCGCACATGCCCCCCGCCGGGGATCTCCACCAGGACATCACCGAGGTCGTCCGGGAGGCGGGCGAGGTGGGTGGCGGTGAGGACCAGGCGGTCGCCGTGGCGGTAGACCCGGCCCGCGGGCAGGGAGAGGTTCGAGCCGAGCAGCGCCGTGGCCACCTGGGCGACGGTGAGGTTGTGCGCCTCGATGCGGTTGCGATCGAGGTCCACTGCCACCTGCCGCACCGCGCCGCCGAAGACCTCCGCCTCCGCCACCCCGTCGATGGCGAGGAGCTGGTCGCGCAGGGGGTTCTCCGCCAGCCAGCGGAGGCGGCCGAGATCCAACCTTGTCCCCGGCGCGGCGGTCACCGCCAGGACCGTCACCGGCCGGGCGGCGTCGGTGATCTTGAAGATCGTCGGCTCCCCCACCCCGTCCGGCAGCCGGCCGCGCACCCGCGGCAGCTCGTTCGCCACCCGGGTCGCGGCCATGTCGATGTCGTTACCGTACTCGAACTCCGCGGTCACCGCGGAGACCTGGTCGCGGGATGTAGAGGTCACCCTCCTGACCCCGTCGATCCCCGAGAGGCGCACCTCGATGGGGTGGGTGACCTCGCTCGCCACATCAAAGCTCGCCGCCCCGGGCCACTGGGTGACCACCGTCACCATGGGCCGGTTGGTGTCCGGGAAGAGGTTCATCGGCAGGGTGACGAAGGCGATCACCCCGCCCAGGATCACCACCAGGGTGAAGGCGAGGATCGCGTGCGGCTGGCGCAGGAGCCGCTCGATGAACGACGGGCTGCTCATCGCGCCACCTCGCCGCCCTTGGCGGATGTCGGGGCGGTTGCCACCGCGGCGACGGGGCTGGAGACCCCGCCGCCCGCGACGACCACCGGGTCGCCGTCGTGGAGCTGCAACAGCACCGACTCGTGGGCGACCACCACCCGATCGCCCGCCGCCACATCCCCGTCGACGACCCACCCCTCGTGGGCGTGAAGCCCCACCGCCACCGGGACCACCTTCACCTTTGTCTTCTCCCCGTCACCCACGACCTTGAAGAGGCGGCCGTGGCCGTTTGCCTGCATGAGGACCGCGCGCGGCGGGGCGATGAGCGCCCCCTCCACCCGCGCCAGGAGGACGCGCGCCGCCACCCGCGCGCCGCTCGGCAGGCCGAAGGGGGAGGCGGCGAGGTCCGCCTCGGCCGAGCCGAGGGCGCGGAGATCCAGGGCCGGGTGGACGCGGGTGATCTGTATCTCCAGCCGCGCCGCGCCGTGGCTGAGGACCACCCGGCTCCCCGGGTGGACCTGCTCCAGGACCGCCTGCGGGAGGTCGACGCGCAGGCGCTCCCCGTGGCTCACGGTGAGGCGGTACATCGGGTGGCCCGGCTGGCAGAGGTCGCCCGGCTCCGCGAGGCGGGCGGCGATCACCCCATCCGCCGGGGCGGTGATCCGGGCATAGCCGAGGCGCACCCGCAGGGCGGTGATCTCCCGCTCGAGGGAGGCGACCTGCTGCTCCGCTGCCACCTCGGCGGTGTTCCACTCCTCCACCTTGGAGGCATCGCTCCCCCCCTCCTTCATCAACCGCTGCTCGCGCGCGTGCTCCGCCGTGGCGCGCGTCGCCGCCGCCTCGGCCGCGGCGAGCTGCGCCTCCTTGGCGGCGATGGTCGCCTCCAGCTCACGGGTGTCGACGCGGGCGAGGACCTCGCCCTCGTGGACCCGCACCCCCTCGCGCGGCCCCATCTCCATCACGGTGCCGGAGATCCGGCCGGTGAGGGTGACCTCCCGGCTTCCGGTGAGGGTGGCCAGGGCCGGGAAGCCGCGGGTGGCGACCCCTGTCCGTACCGGCGCCACATGCACCGCCCACGCCGCGGGGGCCGGCGGCGGGACCGCCGCCAGCTCGTGGACGCGGCGCATGCGCAACCGCACCAGGGCGACCGCCACGACCACCACCACGAGGACAATCAGGGAGACACGGAGACTCGTTTTCAGCTTCGACATGGACGGCTCCCGGCACAGGGGCGGACAGAGAACGGAATGGAGGAGCGCGACGGCCGGGGCATCACGGCGCCGGCTCGCGAGCGGCGTACGCCGCCGGAGCAAGCCCGAGGGCGAGGCGGTAGTCGTCATCCGCCGCCCACCAGCCGCTCAAGGCGTCGGTAAGAGAGGCGCGAGCACGCGCCAGCGCCGCCTCCGCGTCCACCAGATCGGCGGCGGAGAGCCGGCCCACGGAGAACCGGGAGCGCTGGATCACCGCGGTGCGCGCCGCCGCGTCGAGTCCGTCCACCGCCGCCTGGTAGCCATTACCCGCCGCCACCCAGCGACCACGGGCCGCCGCCACCTCGGCACGGGCAGCCGCCTCGACCTCGGCAACGCGGGCGCGGGCCCCCACCACCCCCGCTGCCGCCGCCTCCACCTGACGCCGCCGCCGGCCGCCATCGAAGAGCGGCACGCTCGCCTCCACCTCCGCCTGCCAGTGGTCGCCGGTCGCCCCCTCCCACGCCTGGTCATGACGGATGGTCGCGGCCAGCGCCACCACCGGCAGGCGGGTGGCGCGCGCTCCCCGGAGACGTGCCTTGGCCGCAGCCACGCGCGCCCGGGCGGCGACCACGTCCGGGCGTGGCGGCACCTCCGGTCTCGGGGCCTCGGGCGCCCACGGCGCCACCACCACCTTCGCGGTGTAGTCGGGTGCATCGAGCAGCGCGGCGATCTTGGCGCGCGCCGCCGCCTCATCGCCATCGAGGGCGGCGAGGCGGCCGCGCACCGCGGCCACCTCCGCCCGCAGGCGCACCGCCTCCACCTCCGGCAATCGGCCCACATCCACCTTTGCCTGGGCCACGCGGGCCTGCTCCTCCAGGGCCTCCTGCTGGAGCACCAGGGCGGTGCGCTCACCGGCGATCCGCTGCAGGTCGTGGTAGAGGCGGGCCGCACGGTTCAACAGGGTGAGGCGCACATCCTCCCTCCCCGCGGCCGCCGCCCGCTCGCCGCCGCGCGCGGCGGCGAAGCCGGCGCGCAGGGAGCCGTTCACATCGACCGGCAGCCGCAGGTCGACGCCGTAGGTGGCGATGTTGTCGTCGAAGGCCATCGCGCCGAGGTCCACCGGCGGCGCGATGGGCTCCACGAGCTGCGGATCGTCGGCGTGGCGGTCGCTCCCGAAGAGGGTCACCTCACCCCAGTAGCGGCCGCGCGCCGCCCGCCGGCTCGCCCGCGCCGCCGCCGACACGGCCTCTGCCGCCCGCAGGGCCGGGGCCCGCTGCTCCACCTGCGCCAGCAGCGCCGAGAAGCTGTCCTCCTTTGCCGCGCCCCGGGCGACCGCCGGCGTGGAGAAGAGAAGAGAGATCACCAGAGACAGCGTAAGCATTCGCATCACGTCCCCCCCTCAAGGTTCGCCCGTACCCGCTCCAGGATGTGCATCACCTGGGTGATCTCCCATGGCTCGATCCCCGCGTAGGCCTGCCCGAGGACCATCCGTCCGTGACGGGAGACGTGCCGCCAGACCTGGCGTGCCTCATCCGTGAGGACCACCCGCTTCACCCTGCGGTCCGTGGGATCCGGCTGCCGCACCACCCAGCCGTCCCGTTCCATCCGGTCGACGAGACGCACCGCCGAGGCCGGAGTCACGGCGAGGCGCGCCGCGAGCTCCGCCTGGGGCAGCGGCCCGAGGGCGATGAGATGAGCCAGGGCAATGAACTGCGCCGGGCTCATTCCGCTCCCGGCCAGGCGCCGCTCCAGGGCGGCGGTGAAGGCACGGAAGGTGAGGGCGCAGTGGAAGCCGAGGGAGTCGTGGGGGTCGAGTGGCGGAGTCGTAGACATGGATTCGCAACCTTTACTGTTAGCCTGCTAACCGTGAGCCTACTACATACATCAAGGTTCGCCCTCTGCTCCGACCGACCAACTCGGTGACACCCCACGCCCCAAGGTTGGCGAGACCCGAAAGAGGGAGGTCTCCGGATGGCAGGCGGACCAGGCAGACCAGAAGAGGCGGGTGGCGGCGACATCGCGGCCGTCCACTTCCGCCCAGGCGGCGGGCGCGGGCGGATCATAGTGGACGGTCACCGTGTGGCCGGCGACCTGCTCCACCACCAGCACGGCCGCCTTGACGAACTCGACAAAGGGGTAGGCGCGGTACCGGCCGCCGGCCGTCACCCCGAGGATCCGGCCGTCCGCCGTCAGGCGGCAGGCCCTGACCGCGGCCACGAGGTGGGGGGCATCGATCGCCGGAATCCCGTCGCGCGGCGACCCGCCGGGGAGGATCGCCGCCCCGGAGACGAGACCACCGGAGAGGTGAGAGCCGTTCGTCCCCGCCTGCACCATGGCGGGGAGGGCGAGCAGGGTGAGGAGGGAGACGAGCGCAGCTCACACGGCAGCGAGCGGCAGCGACGAGGATTCACGCCCCCCATGAGGTCTCACTCACCGCACCCGCCATCGCGCCGAACGCCGCCGCCGGGTGAGAGCGAGAGAGACGGTGACGGTGGCCAGGAGGAGGCCCGCGGGCGGCTCCGGGACCGTGACCGAGGTGAAGCTGCCCGCGCAAAGGTGATGCGGTGGATAGACGCTGAGGCGCAGAGGGGGGGAGAGAGGGGGCCGGGGCGTCACCGGTGGTGATACGGGAGCCGCTGGCCGCCGCGAAGGGGAGGGCTCAACGCTGGAATCGCAGGGTGTGCCGAGCGCGGCGGCGTCTCATCGCCCCTTCGTGTCGGTGCGCCGCGCTCCGCTTGGCACACCCCACGGAGGCATCTCTTTCCCTTCGAGGGTCAGCGAAAACGAGCGCGGAGGGGGGCAATCAAGACCAAAGTCCACCCCGGCGACTCCGTGCCCCATGCAAAAACGCTCTCTCATCCCGCACACCGCTCTTCGACGAGCACACTGTTGCGCAGGAATAGAAGCTCTTTTTTCACCATGAAGGACATGAAGAGCATGAAGATACGAACCGCAGCACGGCAGCCATCCCATAACCCTTCGAGGATCAGCGGCAACAGGATCGGGTTACCAGACCGTAGGGTCGGCTTCAGCCGGCCGACGCCGTCATCTCAAGAGATGGAGACTGCCCTCAGCTCATGACCGGCGATGGGCACTCGAAGAGAGGGCAAGATCCCGGGGGGAGGGGAGACCGCCAACAGGGTCGAGGGAGTCACCAGGTGATCACGGCGCGAGCCTGGAAGGCGATCTCACGACAGAGACACAGAGCACTGCAAAGGCAAGGTGCTTCCCTCCTCTTGGGCCTCGCAATGGATCGCCACGGGGTTGCCGCGCGAGAGGGCGGCGCAAGATCGCGCTGTTTTCTGATGGAGTTCTCTGTGCCCTCCGTTTCTCTGGGGTGAAAATCCCTTCCGGGAGCCCTCCACCTCCCGGCCGAGGGGTGGAGCGACGCCGTACTTGGCCTCCATTGCGATTTCCGCTGATCCTCTCTGCGTCCTTTGTGTCTCTGTAGTGACCCCCCTCCTTCCCGGCCCCCCCACTCACCACCTGCGACGCAGGGTTCCCGGCGGCCCTCCCCCTGCGCCTCCCGCCCCTCCGCGACTCCGCGTTATTC
>JAJRSX010000138.1 GCA_024278555.1 bacterium
CCTCCTCTCTCCCCTTCAGCCTGCAGAGGACGCGCACGGTGGAGTGGGTGGTCGTCGGCCTCGGCAACCCGGGGCCGCAGTACGCGGCGAGCCGCCACAACGCCGGGTTCTGGGTGGTGGACGCGCTCGCCGAGCGGGCCGCGGTCAGCCTCACCAAGGACCGCCACGGTGCCCGGTCGGCGGCCGGCCGCCTGGCCGGCTGTGCGGTGGTCCTCGCCGAGCCCCAGTCGTACATGAACCTCAGCGGCGGCCCGGTCCAGTCGCTGTTGCGCTACTACCGGTGCGCGGTGGAGCGGCTGATCGTGGTCCACGACGACATGGACCTTTCCCTCGGCCGGATCCGCGTCAAGCGCGGCGGCGGCCACGGCGGCCACAACGGCCTGCGTTCGATCCACCAGGCGCTCGGCAGCAGCGACTACCTGCGGGTCAAGGTGGGGATCGGCCGGCCGCGCGGCGGCCGGGACACCACCGCCCACGTCCTCGGGCGGATCTCTAAGGAGGAGGGCGAGCGCCTTGGCGAGGCCGTCGCCCGTGCCGCCGACGCGGTCGAGGCGATCCTCCGCGACGGGGTCGAGACGGCGATGAACCGGTTCAATGGGGCGTGAGGCACGCGAGGAGTCTGTCGGACTTATGCGATCGTCGCGAGGGAAAGTGGGCTCGAGTCCGGATTGCGAACCGTTCGAGGCGCATAGTTGGCCTATGCAACGAATAACGGGGCGCGATCCGGGCCGAGGTCCGCTTTTCCGTAGTAGATCGTGCATGAGCCCGACAGGCTCCTAGGCGTGCCGGCCTTCAGCAATCAGCTTTCAGCGGACAGCGGCAACACCCTCCCATCCAATCAAAGCCTTCGCAGAGACGATCCCGCAACATCGGTTACGACCCAATGCTGAGAGCTGATTGCTGAAAATGCCTATCCCCTTAGCTTATGACCGACGACGGGCGATCGGAACGAGGGCAAGATTTCAGGAGGAGAGGATACCGCCAACAGGGTCGAGGGAATCACGAGGTGATCACGGTGCAAGCATGGAAGGCGATTTTCACCACAGAGACACAGAGCACTGCAAAGGAGAGGTGCTTTTCTCCTCTTGGGCCTCGCAATGGATCGCCACGGGGTTGCCGTGAAAGAGGACGGCGCAAGATCGTGTTGTTTTCTGATGGAGTTCTCAGTGTCCTCTGTGTCTCTGTGGTGAAAATCCCTTCCGGGAGCCCTCCACCTCCCAGCCGAGGCGTGGAGCGACGCGGTACCTGAAACCGCAAATTCCCCCTCTCCCAGAGGATAGGATGCCACTCGCCATGCTCAACCTCTTGCTTTCAAGACGAAGCACGCTGTCCGCCACTGAGCACCTCCAGACCCACACTTTTTCCATCTAACCCCGAGGCACCATGGGATTCCAAGCCGGCATCGTGGGGCTGCCCAACGTGGGTAAGTCGACCCTCTTCAACGCCCTCACCCAGGCCCACGCGGCGTCGGCCAACTACCCCTTCTGCACCATCGACCCGAACGTCGGGGTGGTACCGGTCCCCGACCCGCGCCTCGACCGCCTGACAACGATCTACCGGCCGAAGCGCACCGTCCCGACCCAGATGCGCTTCGTCGACATCGCCGGGCTGGTCGCCGGGGCGAGCCGCGGTGAGGGGCTCGGCAACCAGTTCCTCGCCCACATCCGCGAGCTCGACGCGATCGTCGAGGTGGTGCGCCTGTTCGAGGATGACAACGTCACCCACGTGGCCGGCCGGGTCGACCCGGCGGCGGACGTGGCGACCATCGACACCGAGCTGCTCCTCGCCGACCTGGAGACCGTCGACCGCCGCCTGGACAAGCTCAGGCGCCAGGCGAAGGGGGATCGCACCGTGGCCCCGGAGGTCACCTACCTCGAACGGCTGGAGGCGACCCTCTCCGACGGCCACCGTCCCCCACCGCCCACGGGCGACAAGGAGCCCGCCTGGCTCGCCGAGTGCCGGCTGCTCACCACCAAGCCGATCGTCTACGTGGCCAACGTGGACGAGTCGCAGCTCGCCGACCCGGACACCGCCCTCGCCCCCCTGCGCGCGGCAGTGGGCGACACCGAGGTGATCCCGGTGTGCGCGGCGGTAGAGGCGGAGCTCGCCGAGCTCGACCCGGAGGAGCGGGTGGAGCTATTGGAGGCGTACAACCTCGCCGAGCCGGGCCTCGCCCGGCTCATCCGCGCCGGCTACCGGCTCCTCGGGCTGATCACCTTCCTCACCGGCGGCCCGGACGAGGTGCGTGCGTGGACCGTCCCGGCGGGGACCGTCGCGCCGGTGGCGGCGGGCACCATCCACTCGGACATCGAGCGCGGCTTCATCCGCGCCGAGGTGATGAGCTACGCCGACCTCGACCGCCTCGGCACCGAGCAGGCGGTGAAGGAGGCGGGACTCTTGCGGCTGGAGGGACGCGACTACGTCATCCAGGACGGTGACGTCGTCTATTTCCGCTTCAACGTTTAGGAGACGGGCGCGCCCTACACCATGGCGGGAGGGGCAGGCGGTCTTCCGGCACATCGGTAGGAGCCGGCTCCTGCCGGCGATCCGGCCACATCTCGCTCGCCGGTCGTGGGCGATTGACCGAGACGGTGTCTACTCGACATCCCGCCCGCGCGCGCCAGGCGCCGAGGTGGTAATCGGACCACCGGCGGGGAAAGATGGTCCCGCCCATGCGTCGCGACCTCGCCACCCTCGTTACCGTGCTGCTGTTCGTCGCGCCCCTGGCGCGGTCGGTGGGGGCTGCGCCGTTTCAGATCCAGGGACCCCGGGCGCTCGGGATGGGAGGCGCCGGGGTGGCGGTGTCCGAGGGGATCGCCGCGTCGTACTGGAACCCGGCGGCGTACGGCCTCTACCGCGAGCGCACGGTGATCGGTCCGGGACCGGTGGCGCGGTCGCTGCGGCCGCGCATCAGCCGCGCCCCCCTCGACACCCTGCCGCCGGCCACCGGTCTCGGGGTCGGCGGCGGGATCATCGGCCGCGAGTACGCCGACATCCTGTCGGCGGTGAACTGGTTTCTCGACATCTCGGAGACCTGGAAGAGCCCGAACACCGCCCTCGTCCTCACCACCCTGCGCACCTTCCGTGACAACGGAACCAGCGAGATCCGCCGGCGGGTCGCCGACCTCAACGTCGAAGGCGGCGGCCTGGAGACCCAGGCGCAGAGCCAGGTGGTGGTCCGCCGCGGCTGGTGGGGGGTCGGCTACCGCCAGCTCTTCGATCTCACCGCCCAGGCGGTCGCCTTCGATTCGGGCCTGGGACTTTCGGGGCTGAACCGCGACGCCCTCACCGTCCTCTTCTCCCAGTTCCCCGACCGCGCCGCCACCATCAGCCCGTTTCTGACCCGCAATGACGCCCGGGTCCCGATGCAGCTCGCCAAGATCCCCGCCACCCTCGCCGCCGCCCACCGCAGGCTCGGCCGCGCTCGCTTCCGCGCCGCCACCACCGTGGCCCGGCGGCTGCCGGGGCTCCGATCGGTGGTCGACCGGGTGTGGCGCAGCTACAACGCGGTGGACACCGGCCTGGCGATCGCCGCCGAGGCGAACCACCCGGACGGCTCCTTTGCCGACAACCACTCGTTCGTGCGCTGGCGCGGCGCAAAGATCGACGAGGTGCCCCTCACCGCCGGCCTGGCCGTCACCTCTCACCTGCTGGTAGGCGCCAACCTCAAGTGGATGAACGCGACCACCTACTTCCAGGAGCTGGAGGTCTTCAACCGCCACGACGGCCTCAACGTCGGCGAGTACGACGCCGGCTCCGGCAGCGACTCGGACTTCGGCGTCGACCTCGGCCTCCTCTATGCCGGGGAGGGGTGGCGCGCCGGGATGGTGGGGCGTGACCTCAACTCCCCGAGCTTCGACTACCCGAAGCTCGGCGGCACCGACCGGGGTGCGCTCACCCTCGACCCGCAGGTGCGCGCCGGGGTGGCGTGGCTACCGTGGCGCGCGCTGCTGGTCGCCGCCGACCTCGACCTCACCCGCAACCACGCAACCCTCCCCGACGTCGCCTCGCGCATCCTCTCCACCGGTCTCGAGTACACCCCGTGGTCGTGGCTCGCCCTGCGCCTCGGGGTCATCCACGACCTGGAGCAGGACGCCACCGGCTACTCGGGGGGCATCGGCGTCCACACCGACCACCTCGCCCTCGACCTCGCCGTCGCCGCCAACGTCACCCACACCCACATCCACAAAGACCTCGTCCCCAAGGACTTCTTCCTCAACGACAAGTCGATCCCCTCGGACGTGGCGGTGGACGCGGCGCTGGCGTATCGGTTCTGACGGCAACCCCCCTATTCGCGGGTGACCACCACCGCCGCCTCCTGGTCCCAGCGGCCGGTGAGGTGGAGGCGGGTGAGGGAGCGCAGCAACGGCGCCGCGCGGCCAACCACCGGCAAGCGGGCGAGGCGGTCGGCGGCGGCGAGGGTGAGGCGGGCGTCGAGGGCGCCGGTGGCGAGGTTGAGCCAGGAGCCGAGCTCAATGTTCATATCGGGGAGGTCGCTGGCGATCCGCCCCATGGTGGCGGTGATTACCGCTCCGGCGACCTCGAAGGTGGCGTCGAACCGGGCGTGGGCGAGGGGCGTGGCATCGTCGATCCCGACAGCGGCGAGCAACGCCCGGGTGAGGGCGAGGCGGGTGAGGTCGGCATCGGTCGCCTGCAACCGGCCACCGGCGTGAAGGGTGCCGCCACGGCCGCTGGCGAGGAGTTGGAGGTCGAGACGACCGCGGGAAATCCGCGCCGCCTCGGGGAGGAGGGAGGCGAAGGACGCCAGATCGCCCCCCAAAAGGTCCACCGAGGCGCTGTAGGCGAGGCCGCCGTCCGCACCACGACGGAGCACCATGTGGGTGGTGAGCCACCCACCCGCGACCGCTCCCGAAGGGCCGCCCACCTCAATCCGACCACCGCCTCCACCCACCGTCGCCACCAGCGGGCCGGCGAATAGCCCGGCGGCTCCGGAGACCACGAGGTGGTCGACGCGCACGCCGTCGGCCACCCCGTGGAGGTGGCCAGCAAGGTGTACCGACGCCGCCTCTCCCGCCACCTCGTAGCCACCGGCACGGCGCTCGGCGGTGATCCCTAGCGATGGAGCTGGCCCGTTGCCGAGGGTGAGGGCCACCGTCGCCGGTGGCGGGAGCCACCCGGGCCAGCCGCCCGGGGCGGCAGCCACCGTCGGCAGATAATCGGTGTCGATCCACGCGCCGGCCACCACCACCCCCCAGCCGGGGGGGAGGAGCGTGACGAGGCGGAGGTCAACGCGGCGTGCCCCCGCCCATGGCCGCCCACCCCCATCGCGCAGGACGATGCCGTCGCAGTGGAGTGCGCCGTCCCACCCCACCGCCACCCGCGCCATGGTGGCGTCGAGGCCGTAGGGGGTGAGGGCGACATGGAGCCCCCGGCGCACCGCCGCGGGGATACCCCACCGGAGGGCAACACCGAGGAGCACCACCAAGACGACGACGGTGGCCGCCCGCCACCAACCGCGGCGCCCCCCCGGTCGCCCGCCTGTCCCCATCGGCCTCAGCAGATCCGCGGCAGGGGATCGTCCTCCAGCTCCTCCAGGAACCGCTCGCCGCCGAGCTCGGTCGTCAGCACCAGGCGGGCGGGCGCGTCGACCACCGTGCCGATCACCGCCGCGTCGACACAGCCGGCGCCGTGGAGGGCGGTGAGCGCCGCATCGGCCGTTGCCTCCGCGACCACCGCCACCACCCTCCCCTCGCAGGCGAGGTAATAGGGATCGTAGCCGAGCATCTCGCACACCGAGGCGACCGGATCCCGTACCGGGATCGCCGGGCCGTCGAGGCGTACCCCGAAGCCGGTGGCGCGGACGATGTCGTGACAGACGGTGGCCAGGCCGCCGCGGGTGGGGTCACGCATGAAGCGCAGGCCGGGGAGGGCGCGCAGGGCGCGACAGGCGGCGAGCAGGGGCGCCGAGTCGGAGGTCAGGTCGCCGCGCAGGCCGAACTGCTCGCGCGCCAGCATCACCGCGGTGCCGTGGTCACCCACCGTGCCGCTGACGATCAGCCGATCGCCGACCTCGATCTCCCCCATGGCCAGCCGCAGGGCCGGATCGCGCACCCCGACGCCGGTGGTGGCGAGGAAGATGCCGCCCCCCTCGCCGCGCCCCACCACCTTGGTATCCCCGGCGACCACCGGCACGCCGCAGGCGGCCGCCGCCACCCCGAGGGAGGCGGCGACCCGCTCCACCAGGGCCACCTCCACCCCCTCTTCGAGGATCACGTTCACCGTCAACGCCCGCGGCTCGGCACCGGCCACGGCGAGGTCGTTCACCGTCCCGTGGACCGCCAGGGAGCCGATGTCGCCGCCGGGGAACTCGATCGGCTGGACCACGAAGCCGTCGGTGGTCACCACCACCTGGCCCGTGGGCAGGTCGATGGGGGCGGCGTCGAGGTCGGTGTCGAGCCCCGCCCCGAGGTGGCGAAGGAAGCAGTCGTCGATCAGCTCGCGCATGAAGCGACCGCCGTTGCCGTGGGCGAGGGAGATGTGGGTCGCGTCCATGGACGGAAGGTCTAGCAGGAACGAAGAGGATTGGCCACGGAATCCACGGAAAGACACGGAAGGCGTGGGAACCAAGCCCGACCGAAGCCGTCGGAGAGCTGCCGGGGGAGGGATCCCTCGGACCGACGCCGCGCCTCCGCGAACGCGCAGCGATCGGCCGGCCCGGCGTCCAACACGGCGATGGTCCACGCCGCCCGCAAGGTCCCCTGATCAACGGGGCCTGTTCGAGGGCGGTAGCCCTCCAAGCTCGGGGGTGAAGCCAGCCGAACATGCGCTGGGTGGCGAGGGGGGCGCGTGGCCTCCCCCTCCAGATCCCGTGAGCAGACCGTCACACACGCTCAGGGTTGAGTGTCTCTCTCCTTATGGAGCGCGCACTCCCCACGGTAATACTCCCAGGAATCACAACGTGCGCCGCTCTTCGGATCGACGCACCAGCTCCCCACCGGCACGCCGTTCTCGTAGATCGGCACCAGTTGATATCCATCCGCCAGGCACTTCACCGCCGCGGGGTTGGGCAACGCCGGCGCCGATCCCTTGGCACCCGCGTCGACGGTCGTGGTCGTGCAGCCGACACACGCGGCGACCACGAGGAGCCAGGTCACAGAGGAAGCCATCTTTGCCTCACGGTCCGGCCACGGACGCCGCCGGCATGGCGATCCGATCGACCACCGGGAAGATCACCCCGTTGGACGAATGGGCCTGCTTCGAGAAGATCGGCGCAGCCTGCCCTTGCTCCGGCCGCGTTGGGGGTGGGTCGAGGAACTGGAGCTGCCGGCCACCCCCCGGGAGGCTGCTGATCCGCACCTTGCGCACCAGCCGCTCCGGGGTCGGCAAGACCTTGCCGTTGTAGGCGTGGCCCGCCCCGCTCCGGTTCAGCGATTGCACGCCGCCGACGGCGACGCTTGCCGCCGTCGCCATGCCAATGGAAACGGTGCCGCTCCCGAGAGAGCTGTTGTTGAGCTCGTTAGACTCGTCCACCTGGTTCAGGTCGTCCACCCACAGCGCCATGTAATAGACGCCCGCAGGGACGAGCCAGCCAAAGGCATCGGCGTAAAGGTTGAAGGAGGCCGCGGTGCCGCCGTTTATAGAACGGTAAACCGACTGACCTGGGGCTAGGTCAAAGCCCGCATGTTCGAAGAAGAGAAAGGTTTCATTACCATTACCAATGGTCTCGTCAGGGCTGAGCACGAGGTTGATGTACCAATCACTGCGGCCTGCCGTACCGGCACCATCGTTGGCTACCTTGTACTCAAGGCTACCATTGCCGAAGAAGTCCCACTCTGCATACCAGCTCCTGACTACCAAATCAGGTTTCGTATTGAGAATCGTCGTTTGTCCATCTTGAAGGGAGACGTTATCCGTCTCATCCGACTCGACGACGTCGTCGAGATCGTCCACCCACAGGGCCATGTAATAGACCCCCGGTGCGAGGTTGTCCGGGAAGGTGAAGGCGATCTCGTTGCTGCTATCGCGATAGGCACCACCCCCTGGTACGACGTCAAACGGGATCGGCTCGTAGATCACGTAGGTGTCGGCACTGGTGATCTGTGGGTTTCTCGATAGCATCAGGTTGACATAGAAACCGGCGGCGGCCGTCCCGGTCCCCGTGTTGATCACGCTGTACTGGAGCGTCCCCTGACCACGCGGGGTCGGGTCGTAGCTTGCCGACCAGCTCTCCACCTGGAGGTTCGGGAGATCCCCCGTGACCGGCGGCTCGGTGGGATCCTGCGGCGGCGGCGGGGTGCCATTCTCGGCATCCTCCAGGATCCACGACTCTTGGAGAATCCCGGAGGAGGCAAAGGTGTACGGGAGCCAGAAGTAGCCACCCTCACCCCAACCGGTCCCCCACGAGTTGATCACCTTGAAGGCGCCGCCGTAACGGGTGTCGTCGTAGCCGACGATGGTCACCGCGTGTCCGCCAAGATCGGCACCGGTTGCCGTGTTGTAGACCGAGTCGGGACCGCCGAGATGGAACAGTTGATCGTACACACGTATGCCCGCCACCACAGGCAACCGGTTGGCGAGTGCCGCCTTGATGCCGTTGGTACCGTTGACCCGTGCCTTCCGGTAGGCGTGAAAGTTGCCTGCGTCCTGGAAAGCCGCATTGCTGGGAGGGGTCGAACAATCCGACGGGTCATACGGCATCGTCACCAGGGTCGCGGCGCCTTCGTTGACGATCAGGTCGAGGGCCTGGTAGATCATCGAGCCACCGCCACAATTACCACCGCTGAGCTGGTTGTAGATGAAGGCTGGGCTGAAGAGGTGGCTCGGGTCGTTGAGGGGCCAGCCAACCTCGAGCCCCTCCTGATAGCTCTTCAGGGCGTAGGCGGTCGCCCAGGCGACGCAGCTACCCTGCTGCCCCTGATCGCCCGGCGAAGGGAAGTACGGCGACAGGTCGACCGAGGTCGGCCACGTGGTGGCATCTTGTCCAGGTACGCCCAGCAGATCGCCACCGTAGTTGACGATCGCGAAGTTGGCGTACGTCTGCGGGTCGGTGATCTGGGCACCCGTCTGGTTCTGCTCTCCCGACGTGTCCGGTACCTCGATGGTCACGTGGGCGATCTCGCTGAAGATCATGCCATCGGTGACGTGGAATGATAGATCGATCGAGCCGAAGAAGCCGTCCGCCAACGTCACATGGAGCATCCCGGATGTCGGGTTCAGGTACGCCTGGGAGTAGCCGGTTCCGGAGGCTGGAGAGACCAGCTCGAAGGTGAGGGTGTCTCCATCGGGATCGGTACCGATGAGCTGCTGCTCGATGTAGGGGATCGTGGGATCGGCCTGCAGAGAGACCGCACTCGCCGTCGGCGGGCGGTTCGTTGCTCGGCACGTCGTCCCATCGGGGGCAAATGCCTGCCGTGTCGGATCCAATGGCGCACAGTCGCTGGTGTCCGCCACGCCATCGTTGTCATCGTCGCTGTCATCGGCGACGCAGGTGGAGCCGTCGGCGAGGCGGATCTGCTTCGCCGGGTCGAGCGGGGCGCAGTCGCTCGCATCGAAGACGCCGTCGTTGTCGTCGTCTCGGTCCATGGTATCTGGGATGAGGTCGCCGTCGGTGTCGGTCGGCTGCGTTGCCGCAGCCGGTAGCCGGTCGGCGAGGGGGTGCTCGCTCACCGCCCGGTGGCTGGTGCGGTGGAGGGTGAGGGTGCCGAGGTCGACATCCGGTGCTCCACTCCCGAGGGAGAAGAGGGCGCGACCGGAACCGGAGGTCTCCACCTCCAGGGTGGCGAGGTCGGGGCCGGTGACAGCCCCGTCGCGGAAGGCGATGACGTAGTCGTGGCCGGTGGGGACGGTCAG
>JAJRSX010000139.1 GCA_024278555.1 bacterium
AGGGATTTGAACCCCCGGTGGCTTGCACCACATCTGATTTCGAGTCAGACGCCTTCGACCGCTCGGCCATCTCTCCGTGTTCGCGACGGGCCTCCGGGGCCGCGGCCCCGATCACCCGCAATCTGTCTGTCTGATCAACCCTGCCGGTGGGCACCCCGAGGCAGAGCCCCGAACGCCCGTTTCGAAAATGTGGCGGAGAGGGGGGGATTTGAACCCCCGGTGGCTTGCACCACACACGATTTCCAGTCGTGCACCTTCGGCCGCTCGGTCACCTCTCCACGATGGGTGCACGCCGTGGCGCGCAGGGGGGCTATTCTCCCCGGCCTTCACTTCGCCCGCAAGTTGGCAAAGAACTCGTCGAGGAGGCTCCGGCACGGCGTCGCCTCAATGCCGCCGCTGACCGCCACCCGGTGGTTGAGGCGGGGGTCGCGCGGCAGGTCGAACTGGGAGCCGACCGCGCCGTACTTCGGGTCGGTGGCGCCGAAGACCAGGCGGCCGACCCGCGCCTGGACCAGGGCGCCGGCGCACATGACGCACGGCTCGAGGGTGCAGTAGAGGGTGGCGTCGTCGAGGCGCCACCGGCCGAGGGTGGCGCAGGCGGCGCGGATGGCGACGAGCTCGGCGTGGGCGAGGGGGTCCTGGTCCACCTCCCGCCGGTTGAACCCCTCCCCCACCACCCCCCCGTCGACCACCACCACCGCGCCCACCGGCACCTCGCCCAGATCAAGGGCCTCCCGCGCGAGCGCGAGTGCCTCACCCATGAAGCGGCGGTCGGTTGCCGGAGAGGGAGAAAAAACGTTCACAACGGAAGAGCTTCCTATCTCGTCACCGTGTGCGGAGAGATTGCGCCTGCCACGCCCTCATCGTTGCAGGGGAGGGGAGATGTCGCGGGGATGACAACGCGGCTGCGGAGACGGACTTGAAGGCAATTTCACCGCAGCGGCGCAGAGGTCGCAAAAAACCACAGAGAACGGGGGACAGTCTCCGCTTGGCTTCTCTCCCGAGGTTACGGTTGGCGGCGGGGCGGATCTTGCCCAAAGACCCCCACGGATCCATCTGTCTCACAAAATCGGTAGCGGCAGAACCCCCTCCCTGGGCGGTTTGCCATGAGAGGCGAGACAGCACCGCAGCCTGGTCATCCCCTGCGGTTCTCTGCGGCCTCGGTGTCTCTGTGGTGAGAACCGCCCTCGGGGCCGCTGCCGCCCCTCCCGGCACCCCGCCTTTAGCAGTCCGCCGCAAGCCGTAAGCTGTACGGTCGCGCCTCCCCCGCCTCTGACCCGCCCATGGCCGACGAAATCACCCTCCGCATCCAGGGGCTGACCCTCACCGCAACCCCGGGGATGACCCTCCTCCAGGCCCTGGCGGCGAACGGGGTCAGCCTGGTGGGGCGGGTGGGGTGCCTCGGCGGGGTGTGCGGCGCCTGCGTCGGCAGCTACCCGGACCCGGAGAGCGGCGCGCCGCGCACCGCCCTCGCCTGCCAGTTTCTGGTGCGCGACGGCCTCGACTTTCAGTTCTCCGCCGTCGCCGGCGGCCCGCCGCTGGCCTACCGCAGCGCGGCCCTGAGCGCCGATCTCCCCGGCCTGATGGCGACCCACCCGGAGGCGGTCCGCTGCCGGGCGTGCGAGGCGTGCACCCTGGTCTGCCCGCTGGGGATCGACGCCATGGCCGGGGTCCTGGAGGCGGCCCAGGGGCGGCTCGCCGAGGCAGGCGAACGGCTCACCCCGTGCGTCTCGTGCAACCTCTGCCAGGCGGTGTGCGAGGTGGGGATCGCACCCCAGCGGCTGATGCTCTACGCCCGCCGGGCGGTGGCCGCGGCAGCGGCGAAGGGGACGCCGGTGGTCGCGACCGCCACCTCCGAGGCACGCTGGGAGGCGCTCCTGGCCGCCGACCCCGAGACCATCGAGACCGCCGTGGAGGCGGAATGAGCGCCCCCCTGGCCTGCGCCCTGGAGGCGCTCCTCGGAGCCGGCGAGCCGGCCCCACCGCCGCCTCTCGACGCGGCGGCCCAGCAGGCGCTGCTCGACCGTTTCCACCCGGACCACCGCACCGACCACAAGCGGCCCCTGCGGGTCGGGGCGAACGCGGGCCTCCTGGTGGATGGGGAGCTCGCCGACTGCCTGGAGGGGCGGCCGCGGCTCCCTGACGGCTTCGTCCCGGGTCGGCCGGAGGCGACCTGCGACGTCCTCGTCCTCGGCGGCGGCGGCGCCGGGGTGTGCGCGGCGCTGGCCGCCCGCGACGCCGGCGCCGACACCCTCCTGGCCAGCAAGCTGCGTATCGGCGACTCGAACACGATCATGGCCGAGGGGGGGATGCAGGCGGCGATCGGCGACGGCGACGACCCGGGCCGCCACTTCGCCGACGCTCTCGCCGGCGGCCACTTCGCCAACGACCGGCCCCTCCTGCGGGCCCTGGTGGAGGCGGCACCCGCCACCGCCCAGTGGCTTGGCGAGCTCGGGGTGCGCTGGGACCGGGATGCGGCGGGCCGACCCCGCCTGCGCCGTGGCGCCGCCACCAGCCGGCCGCGCCTGCTCGCCTGCGCCGACTACACCGGCCTGGAGATCATGCGGGTCCTCGCCGCCGAGCTGGAGGCGGCGGCGATCCCCACCCTCGCCTATCACCCGGTGGTCGAGCTCCTCACCGACGGGGAGGGGAGGGTCACCGGCGCCGTGCTGATCGACCTCCACGACTAGAGGCTGCACGTGATCGCGGCGCGCCAGACGGTGATCGCCACCGGCGGCGCCGGCCGCCTCCACCTCGGCGGCGCCCCCACCTCCAACCACTTCGGCGCCACCGGCGACGGCCTCGTGGTCGCCTACCGGGCGGGTGCCCCCCTGGTCCACCCGGAGTCGTTCCAGTACCACCCCACCGGCATCGCCCACCCGCCGGCCCTGGCCGGCGCCCTGATCACCGAGGGGATCCGCTCCGCCGGCGGCCGGCTGCGCAACGGGGCGGGCGACCGCTTCGTGGACGAGCTGTTGCCGCGCGACGTGGTCGCCGCGGCGGTGTGGGCGGAGGTCGCGGCCGGTCGCGGGGTCGACCTCCCGGACGGCGGTGGCGCGGTGTGGCTCGACTGCCGCCACGTGGCGCGGCTGGCGGAGCGCTTCCCGTCGGTCCACGCCAAGCTGGCGCTGGTCGGGGTCGACCTCGCCACCACCCCGGTCCCCACCGCCCCCACCCTCCACTACCAAAACGGCGGCATCGTCACCGGCGTCGACGGTGCCACCCCGATTCCCGGCCTGCGCGCCTGCGGCGAGGTGGCCGGCGGCGCCCACGGCACCAACCGGCTGATGGGCAACGCCCTCCTAGAGGTGGTGGCCACCGGCCGCGCCACCGGCGCCGCCGCTGCCCGCGCCGCCCGCGAAGGCGACCTCGGCCCCACCACCCTCGACCACCTGGCGGCGTGGCCCGGCGACGGCCCGCCGTCGCCCAGGCTCCTGCCCGACGACGGCGCCGCCGCCTGAACCGGCGGCATGGGGTAGGAGCGGGATGCACCCGCGATCCGCGGCCTTTGGCCGCGGCAGGCCCTCCGGGCCTGCTCGCCGGCGGGAGCCGGCTCCTTCCGGGTGACCGGCCGGTCCGGTGGTCTACGCCAGGTCCACCACCTGCAGCCAGTGGTGGTCCGAGTAGGGGTAGTCGTTGACGTGCAAAAAGGCGGTGGGGGGGGGGGCGGGGCTGCGCACCAGGCAGTGGTCGATGGTCGACGCGGCCGCGAGCGGGGCGTTGTCGCGCCAGCGCAATTGCGGGGTGGTGGCGGTGCGGCAATCGATGAGGTCGCAGGCGAGGAGGCGGCGGTAGAGGGGGTGGCGATCGTCGAGGTTGAAGTCGCCAAGCAGGGCCACTCCGGACTCTTCGGGTACCTCCGCTACCGCGTCGCACAGGGCAGTGATGTGGCGAGGGAGGGGGTCACAGTGGACGCTCGCCACCCAGAAGGGGCCGTCCGCCACCTCCAGCTCCACGAACAGGGGCACCCGGCGGGTGAGATCGCCTGCCTCCTGGGGCAGGGTGAGGCGGTGGCTGGAGCGCACCGGCAGGCGCGACAGGACCACCGTCCCCCACTGGAGGCCGGCCATCTCCTCGTCCTGGTAGCAGGAGGTGGGGAGCGGCTCGCCGACCACCGTGTAGTCGGGCAGCCGCCCGGCGAGGTCGGCGAGCTGGTCATAACGGGGCGGTAGCGTGGGGCGGCCGACCCGCTCGGCGAGCCAGTCGCGCCAGGTGGTCGCCATGGCCGCCGCCTCCCACTGCACCACCTCCTGGAGACAGAGGACATCCGGGGCGAGCTCGTCGAGGACCGCCACGATTCGCTCCCGCCGCTCCTCCCACGGCGGAAAGCAGGGGCGATCCGCGTCGGCGCCGTCGCCGTCGTTGTGGTCGACGAAGGCGAGGTTGAGGGTGGCGAGGCGGAGGGGCATCGTACGACGAGCAACGAGGTGGTGGCGGCTCGCCCGGACCGGGGGTGACCCTCACCGAGATAAACGAACCAGGCAGCGGGGGCGCAAGGATGGCAAAGGGGTACGAGGCGAACAAGCAGCACCTGGCGGAGATCCAGCGGCTGGGCAAGGAGCTGGGCCGGCGCGCCCACTTCTCCTGCGAGTGGTGTGGTGCCAAGGAGGGGCTGGCACCGGTGGATACCCAGCCCGCCCTGGAGCCCGAGGTGGAGAACCTGGTGCTCCTCTGCCACGGGTGCCGCGCCCTGTACGACGGCGGCGACGCCGACCCGAACCGCCTGCGCCACCTGGAGGGGGCGCTGTGGAGCGGCGCGCCGGTGGTGGCGCGCACCGCCGCGGCGCTGCTGCGGCGCCTCGGCGCCGACTGGGCGGAGGAGGTCATCGAGCAGGTCGGCATCGACCTGTGACCACTCCATTCCGAGGCGGAACGGGAGGCCGGTGCAGCGAGGACGGCGCCACGCCTTCCTTTCCCTCCCCCTGCGTCTCTGCGCGAGGCTTCGCCCAACGTTAGGGAGCGGCCCGCCGTTTTGTGTGGTCCGGCGATCTGTGCGACCAACGGGGAGGTCCAACTTCCCCCTTTCGGTATCCCATGGCTGATCTCACCCCCCTCATCGATCTCCTCGCCGGCGACCTCGCCGCGGAGCGACCGCTCACCGCGGCGGTCATCGCCCACATCGCCGCCGAGTACAACTTCCCCGCCGACGAGCTCGACCGCTTCTTCACCACCCGCCTCCCCTCCCTGGAGGAGTTCGAGGTGGAGATCTCCCTGTCACGCCTCTTTACCCCGGACAGTGACCTCCGGGCGCGGGCCTTCGCCCTCGTCCCCGACCGCGGCCTCACCGCCGAGGAGGAGCAGGAGGTGGTGGAGCGTCTCGGCGAACGGGGTATCGTCTGCCCCCTGCGGTCCGGGAGCGACGACTACCCGATGGCGATGGTGCCGGTCCTCCTGGAGCGGTACGTGCGCCTCCTCAACCTGCGCGCCCCTCTCGACCCGGAGGTGGCCCGCCTGATCCAGGAGGCGGTCCCCGAGGACGACCGTCTCGCGGCGCGCCACTGGTGCAGCCTCCCCCAGTGGCAGGGCGAAGAGCGGTCGCGACTCCTGGCCGCCTGGCTCGCCGCCGCGGGTGAGCGGGCCAGCTTCCGCCTCGACCGGCTCATCTACCTCACCGGGGTAGTGAAGAGCTACCGGCCGCACGACCTCGACGACCTCGACCGCCAGCTCACCAACCTCGCCGACGCCCTCGACAATATCGACGCCAACCCCTTCTTCAGCGAGGAGCTAGAGGAGAGCCACGCTGAGCAGCACCAGGCCTCGGACCACGCCGCCGCCCGCCGCGCCGAGATCGCCCGCGAGCAGGCGATCACCGCCGCCCTGCGCGCCGACCTCAAGGCAATGGCCGCCGGCGACGAATAGCTCCCGGCGGGTGGAGGATCTTGATTTTTCTCCATTCAGGGTGGTACAAGCCCGGCCCCGTTTTGCTGTTCCCCGATAGCTCAGCTGGTAGAGCAGCGGACTGTTAATCCGCTTGTCGCAGGTTCGAGTCCTGCTCGGGGAGCCAGAATCTCCAAGGGGGTTACTGTTTCGTCGCGGTAGCCCCTTTTTGGTGGCCGGTGGTGAAGCCCCTCCGCCCCTACCGGCGCCGCAGTGGCCCGAGGGCGGCGAGGACCGCTTGGAGCTCCGCCCCCAGAGGCGCCTCGACGGCGAGGCGCTCACCGGTGGCCGGATGGGCCAGGTAGAGGGCCTGGGCGTGGAGGAAGAGGCGGGTGAGGCCGTAGCGGCGCCCCAGGAGGCGGTTGAAGGGTCCGCTCCCGTAACGGCGATCCCCCGCCAGCGGATGGCCGAGGTGGGCGAGGTGGACCCGGAGCTGGTGGGTGCGACCGGTCTCCGGGGTGAGCTCGACCAGAGCCGCCTGCACCCAGGCGCTCACCGTCCGGTAGCGGGTCGCCGCCGGCCGCCCCGCCGGGTCGACCACCACCTTGTGGCGGCCGGCGTCGGCGGCGGTCGGATCGGCGCGCAACAGGGGCGCGTCGATCCGACCCGCCGCCTCCTCGAGCCGGCCCTGGCAGAGGGCGAGGTACCGCTTCTCCACCGCCTTGGCGACAAACGCCCGCCGCAGGGCCGCCGCCACCTCCGACCGAGCGACGAGGAGACAGCCGCTGGTCTCCCGATCCAGCCGGTGGGCGGGGGCGTAGCCGTCGAGGCCGGCCGCGGCAAGGAGCGGCAGGAGGGTCTCGACCCCGGCCACCCCGCTGCCGCCGTGGACCGCCACGCCGGCCGGCTTGTCCACCACGGCGAGCCACCGGTCACGGTAGAGGATCGAGAGACGCGCCATGGCCGGCCACTATACGGCCTCCCACTGCCCTGCCGGTTCACCTCCGGGGTCACCAGCGAGAAATTGGGGTCAAATTGTCAAAAAATTGGGGTCAGAATTGGGGTCAGGCTTGCAAACTTGCAAGTTTGCCCGTCGATGGCCAACAGGGAGGTCCAAACTTGCAAGTTTGCAAGCCTGACCCCAGAGCAGACCCTCGGTCAGATCCCCCCTCTGCATCTCCCGCCTCTCTGCGCGACAATCCAACCGACGGTGATGGCCATGGCGCGTCCCCTTTGCCTCGCCCTGCCGTTGGGGTAAAGAGCGCCTGCACACCCCCTCCCCCCGGAGCCCCCCCATCTCCACGACCATCCACGGCACCACCCGCGGCCTCAAACCGAGTGAGATTCGCTCCCTCGAGCGTCTCTACCGGCGGCGCATGGGGCGCGGGGAGTGGATCAGCGACGAGGCGGCGCGCCAGATCACCGAGATCTCCTCCCGCCTCCGCCGCCAGGTCGGCCTGCTCATCGGCCGCGACGGCAAGGTGAGCCACGTACTGCTCGGCGATCAGACACAGCTCACCATCCCGCGCCTGGCCCGCGAGCGCACCGGCCCCGGCCGTCTGCGTGGCCTGCGCCTGGTCCACACCCACCTGGCCGGCGAGCCCCTGTCGCGCGACGACATCACCGACCTGGCCCTCCTGCGGCTCGATCTCATCGCCGCGATCACCTGCACTGCCGGCGGCTTCCCCGACCAGGCTTTCCTCGCCCACATCGACCCGGAGGGGGAGGGCGCGGCGCCGGTGGTCGTCCTGGAGGGGGCGCACTTTCACGAAGTCGACTTCGACTTCGTGGAGGTCGTGGAGGAGGTGGAGGCGAGTCTCGCCCGTGGCCGGCGGGCGAAGGCGGTGGCCGGCCGCGAGGGGGCGCTGCTCCTGGGCAGCTTCCCGCCGAAGGCGGAGAGCGCCGGGGCGATGGAGGAGCTCGCCGCCCTGTGCACCGCCTGCGGCCTCGACCCGATGGAGCAGGTGGTCCAGCACCGGCGACGGCCCGACGCCAAGACCGTCTTCGGCTCCGGCAAGCTCGTCGAGGTGATCACCACGGCGCTCCACCGCGGCGCCACCACCCTGGTCTTCTTCCAGGACCTCACCCCGGCCCAGGCCAAGGCGATCACCGCCCTCTCCGACCTCAAGGTCCTGGACCGCACCCAGGTGATCCTCGACATCTTCGCCCGCCAGGCCGGCACCCGGGAGGCGAAGCTGCGGGTCGAACTCGCCCAGCTCACCTACCTCAAGCCACGCCTCGTCGGCCTCTTCCCGCAGCTCTCGCGGCTGGGCGGCGGCATCGGCACCCGCGGCCCCGGAGAGACCAAGCTGGAGGTGGATCGGCGGCGGATCGACAGCCGCATCGCCCACCTCAAGCGGCAGCTCACCACCGTCGCCGCCGGCCAGGCCCTGCGCCGCCGGAAGCGGCAACGCGCCGGGGTGCCGATCCTCTCCATCGTCGGCTACACCAACGCTGGCAAGACGACCCTCCTAAACGGGCTCACCGCCTCGGCCCTGGAGGCCGCCGACCGCCCCTTCGCGACGCTCGACACGGCGAGCCGCCGCCTGCGCTTCCCGCGCGACCGCGAGGTCCTGATCACCGACACGGTCGGCTTCATCCGTGACCTCCCCGAGTCGCTCCTCGGTGCCTTCAAGGCGACCCTGGACGAGCTCGCCGACGCCGACGTGCTGCTCCACGTGGTCGACTGCGCCGCTGCCGACTTCCGCGACCAGATCGCCACCGTGGACGGGCTCCTCGCCGAGCTCGGCCTCGCCGGCACCCCCCGGGTCCTCGTCTTCAACAAGGTCGACGCCCTGGACCCGGAGCAGGCGACGCGCCGCTGCCGCGAGTGGGGCGCCATCGGCTGCTCCGCCATCGACCGCGCCACCCTCCGCCCCCTGATGGCCGCCCTCGAGCCACGCCTCTTCCCCGAGGGAAAAGGGGACAGGACCCTTTTTCGACACTCTTGAGTGTGGTGAGGCCGAGAATGTCGCGGCGGCGAAAAAGGGTCCTGTCCCCTTTTCCATGCTTCACCTCGCCCGCGGTTCGTGGTTTGGTATTCGTCCCGCTGTCGCCCTCTCCGGTGTTGCCATGGCCCGCTTGACCCTCCTCCGCTTTGCCCTCTTTGCCGGCCTCCTCGCTTTCGCCGCCTGTGGCAAGAAGGGGGATCCGTTGCCGCCGGGGACCCATGTGCCGGCGCCGGTGCGTGATTTCCGGGCGGTGGCCCGCGGGCTGGAGGTACGCCTCACCTGGCGGGCACCGGCCGGCAACGAGGCGGGCGGGGCGCCGGCCGACGTGGCCAGCTACCTCCTCTACCGCGAGGACGTGGCCGAGCGGATCGCCTCCGAGTGCGACTGCCGCCAGTGGGAGCTCTTCGACACCGTCGACCTCGAATACCCGGCCAACGCCTTTGTCCACGGCGACCGGGTCGAGTACATCCTGCCCCTCGCCGCCTTCGAGCGGCGCGGCCTCTTTGCCTTCACCGTCGCCGCCCGCAGCCACTACGACGTCGCCTCGGCCATGGCGCCGGAGCAGGTGGTCAACCTGGCACCGCCGCCGTCGCGGGTACGCGGGCTGGTCGCCGCCGCCGGGGAGCGTGCGGTGCGGTTGTCGTGGCGCCCGTCGGCCGGCGCCGCCGCCTACCGCATCTACCGCTTCGCCCCGGGCACCCCCTTGCCGGACACCCCCACCACCACCGTGCCGGAGCCGCCCTACGTTGATGAGGCGGTGCGCATGGGTGAGCAATACGCCTACGCGGTGACCGCCATCGGGGCGGGTGATCCGCCACCCGAGTCGCAGCCCTCCGAGGTGGTGACCGCCGCTCCCCGCGACCGCACCCCGCCCCCACCCCCGAGCAACCTGGTGGCGATCCCCCTCCCCGGCGAGGTCCGCCTCTCCTGGCAGCCACCGGCCGAGCCGGTCGCCTTCTACCGTGTCTGGCGCACCACCGGCATCGGCGAGGGGAGCCCCATCGGCCGGGTCCCCGGTGCCCACACTACCTACACCGACAAGGGGGTAGAGCCGGGCGGCAACTACCGCTACCGGGTCATCGCCGTTGACGGTGCGGGCAACGAGTCCAAGCCTTCTCCCTGGGCCGGTGCCGGGCTGGAGCACCTCCTGCCGTAGGACAGGATCCGAAGTCTGGGTTGCTCCCCACCGCCACGGCTATACTGGCCAGCCCACCCACCGCCGCCGCAACCGTGCGGCGCGGTTCTCTCGGAGCCACCTGACGATGGAGCCCTTTGTCTACCGTGACGGCCGCCTCTTTGCCGAGGGGGTCGACCTCGCCACCGTCGCCGAGGCGGTGGGGACCCCCTTTTATTGCTACTCCCACGGCCACCTGAGCGCCCAGGCGGAGGGGTTCGACGGCGCCTTCGGGGAGTTGCCGCACCTCACCTGCTTTTCGGTGAAGGCGTGCTCCAACCTCGCCATCCTGGCGCTCATGGCCCGCCGGGGGCTGGGGTTCGACATTGTCTCCGGCGGTGAGCTGGCCCGCTGTCTGGCCGCCGGCGCCGATCCCACGAAGATCGTCTACTCCGGGGTGGGCAAGAGCGCCGCCGAGATGCGCCAGGCGCTGGAGGCGGGGATCCGCTGCTTCAACGTCGAGTCGCCCGGCGAGCTCGACCTCCTCGACCGGGTGGCCGGCAAGCTCGGTGTGCGGGCGCCGGTGGCCCTGCGGGTGAACCCGGACGTCGATCCGCAGACCCACCCGTACATCTCCACCGGCTTGAAGGAGAACAAGTTCGGCATCTCCCACCGGGAGGCGGTGGCGGAGTACCGGCGCGCCGCGGCCATGGCGAACATCGACGTGGTGGGGGTGGACTGCCACATCGGCTCCCAGCTCACTACCGTGCAGCCCTTCCTCGACGCCCTCGACCGGCTCCTGGCCCTGGTGGAGCGGTTGGGCGAGGCGGGGGTGGCGGTGCGCCACCTTGACCTCGGCGGCGGCCTCGGCATCCGCTACGACAACGAGGCCCCCCCCACCCCGGCGGAGTACGCCGGGGCGCTGGTCGAGCGCATCGCCCCCACCGGCCTCACCCTGATCCTGGAGCCGGGCAGGGTCCTGGTGGGCAACGGCGGTTGCTTCGTCACCCGGGTGCTCTACACCAAGGGGAACGAGGGCAAGCGGTTCGTCATCGTTGACGGGGGGATGAACGACCTGGTGCGCCCCGCCCTCTACGGCGCCTACCAGGAGATCCTGCCGGTGGCGGCCCACCGGTCGCGGCCGAACCGGATCGTCGACGTGGTCGGGCCGATCTGTGAGACCGGCGACTTCCTCGCCCGCTCGCGCGAGCTGCCGGTGGTCCGCCCGGGCGAGCTCCTGGCGGTGATGTCCGCCGGCGCCTACGGCTTCTCCATGGCCTCCACCTACAACACCCGCCCGCGGGTCGCGGAGGTGATGGTCCGGGGCGACCGCTACCACGTGATCCGCGAGCGGGAGACGGTGGCGAGCCTGATGGCGGGCGAGCAGATCCCCGAGGGCGTGTAGGGCAGATTTTGTGCCGCCCCTCGAAGGCGTCACCGGTGGTGGTGATCGGCCTTGCAGGGGGCTGGAAGCGGTTTTATCGCAAAGAGGATCAGCGAAAATATCTCAATGTTTTTATTGATTATAGATACATTTCAGTCTATACATAAATATGTCTACCCCGCTCCCTACCCCGCCCGTTTCGACCCTGCGCACCTTCCGGCGCACCCACCGGCCCTTCTTCGCCCAGGCGATGGAGCGGACGCTGAAGATGGCCCAGCAGCAGGGGGTGCTGGATCCCGAGCGGGGCGTCGCTGCCTGGCCACCGGGTGAGCTCGCGTCTGAGTGAGACGATTCAGGCGGAGATCCTGCTCAAGGTGTTGGCCTACAACCTGATACGGTTGGAGACGGCGGCGGCGGCGGTGCCGATTTGTGTCAGCTTGGTGGCCCCCCCACCGGGATCCGCATCTTCGCCGCCCGGGTGCCCCTTCCCCCAGTCGAACCCCCGTCCGGACCCGTCAACGCCGTGCTCCTTACTCTACCCCGTCTGATCGCCGTAGAGGCCGACCGCGGCCCATTTTGGGGCCATTTTCGGAATGAAAATCCGGTGCAACCGAGTTATTTCCGCTGATCCTCTCTGCGTTGAAAACCCCACTCGGCACGATCCCCCGGCCTCCCACCGTCGACACCGCCTCCCCGCCCCCGCCGTCCTCCGCGCCTCCGCGCGAGAATGCACCTGACGATGATGGATCAGCCGCCCCGGTTGCCGCCGCCGGCCGCCGCCCGTACGGTCTCACCGTCTATCCGACCGGTGTCATGACCTTCCAGCTTCCCCCCCTCCTTCGCGACCGCCAGGTCCTCGCCCTCCTCGGGGTGATCGTCGTCGCCCTCGTCCTGGTGGTCGGCTTCTCCGGGGCGATCGCCCCCTTCCTCGCCGCGGCGGTGATCGCCTATGTCCTGGAGCGGATGATCCGTGTCCTCGGTCGTGTCGGTGTCCCCCGCTGGGCCTCCTTCGGCGCCATCTATCTCGCCTTCTTCCTTGCCCTCCTGTGGAGCTTCTTCTGGCTCCTGCCGGCGGTGGTGGGGCAGCTCCGCGCCCTGGTGGGCGACCTGCCGCGGATCATCTCGGCGGTGCAGACCACGGCGGCGGCGCGCCTGGAGGAGACCCGCCGGCTGGTGGGGGCGGGCTACGTCGAGGAGGTGACCCACCGCCTCTCCGACCAGCTCCGCGAGGCGGGACAGGCGGCGGTGACCGGCGTCATCCAGGGGATCCCGGGGCTCATCACCCTCCTCGTCTACATGGTCCTGGTCACCTTCCTGGTCTTCTTCTTCATCAAGGACAAGCAGCGGATCCTCGACTGGATCTGCCGCTTCTGGCCCCGCGACCGGCTGCTGCTGAACCGGGTCCTCAAGGACGTCGACTGCCAGATGGGCCGCTACGTCACCGGCAAGCTGTGGGAGGTGGTGATCGTCACCGTCGCCACCGAGATCGCCTTCGAGCTGCTCGGCCTGCGCTACGCCTTCCTGCTTGCCCTGATCGCCGGCGTCTCGGTCCTCATCCCGTACATCGGCGCCCTGGCGGTGGCCGCGCCGGTGGCGCTCCTCGCCTTCGCCCAGTGGGGCTTCACCTGGGACGCGGGGTGGGTGCTCCTCGCCTACGGCCTGATCCAGCTCGTCGACGGCAACCTCCTGGCGCCGGTGATCGTCGGCGAGGCGGTCCACCTCCACCCCACCGCGATCATCCTGGCGCTCCTGGTCTTCGGCTCGGTCTGGGGGGTGTGGGGCGCCTTCTTCGCGGTGCCGTTGGCGGTGGTGGTGAAGTCGGTCCTCGACGCCCTCTCCCAGGGAGAGGGAGAGGGAGGCTCGGTCTAGGAGCCTGCCGGACTTTGGTCCGATCTGCTGCGGGAAAGCGGAGCTCGGCCCGGATCGCGAGCGGGAGCTCGCTCCCACCACGCGACCGCCGGTCCGGTGGCAGGTTGTCCCCCTTCCGTGGCCGTCGCCTTCGGGGTGACCGGCGTCGCCCGGTGAGCGAGTGCGACAATACCTGGCCTTTCGTGTAAGAAAGTAGTTGACTGCGGCGTTGATGAATCGTACAAGGCCCGCGTAACCGCCGCTCGTCCCATCGTTTACCTAGCGGAGCGGGTCGCCATGGCCGAGGCTAGACGCCTGTTTGCGCCACGCGAGATCGTGGGGATCCTTGGGATCACCCACCGGCAGCTCTCGCATTGGGCGAAGAGCGGCCTGGTGGTCCCAGGCGCGCACACCCGCGGCGGCCACGCCCGCTACACCTTCCAGGACCTCGTCGCCCTGGCGACGGTGAAGAGGCTCCTGGATAGCGGCGTGCCTCTGCAGCGGGTGCGGAGGTCGGTGGGGGCGCTCCGCCGCCTCCTGCCCACCGTCCGCCGACCCTTGGTGGAGCTCACCCTGGTGGCGAGCGAGTCCGTGGTCTTGGTCATCTACGAAGAGACCGCCTTCGAGGCCCTCACCGGCCAGCAGTGGATCATCGACGTCGCCGCCCTGGCGCGCGACGTGGCCCGATACCAACGCCGTCGCGGCCCCGACCCCGAGGCCGCGGCAGAGGAGAAACCCCACAGGAGCGCCTCGGGCATGTGATCTTTTGCCGCGCGGCGCGGAAAGGGAGGTGGTGCGATGGACGTCTGGACAGTGGCCAACCAGAAGGGCGGATGCGGCAAGACCACCACCGCGGTGCACCTCGCCGCCTGCTTCGCCGAGGCGGACCGGCGTACCCTCCTCGTGGACCTCGACCCCCAGGGCCACGCCGGCCTCGCCCTCGGGATCGCGGCCGAGCGCGACGGCAGCTACGAGGCGCTCACCGGCCGCGGCGAGGCGACCGGCCTCACCCTCGCCACCGAGGTGGAGGGGGTGTCGCTCCTGGCCGGCTCCCTGTCGCTGGCGGCGGTGGAGCAGGAGCTCGGCGGTGAGGGAGGGCGCGAGCGCCGCCTGGCCGACACCCTCGCGACGGTCGCGGGGGACTACGACGAGGCGGTCATCGACTGCCCGCCGAGCCTCGGCCTGCTCACCGTCAACGGACTGTGGGCGGCGGACCGGGTGGTGGTGCCGGTGGAGCCGGGGCGCTTTGCCATCGACGGCCTGGCGCGCCTCGGCGAGACCGTCGCCCTGGTGGAGGCGTCCGCCGGCCGCGCCATCGCCCGCGACGTCCTGCTCACCCTCTTCGACCGGCGCACCCGCTGTGCCCGGCGGGGAGAGGGGGCGGTGGCCGAGGCGGCGGTGGGGCGGCTGCTCGATGCCCGGGTCCGCCCCTGCACCCGCCTGCGGGACGCCGCCTGCGCCGGGGTGCCGGTGACCCGCCTCGACCGGCGCTCCAACGCCGCCCAGGACTACCGGGCGGTGGCCGAGGAGCTCCTCGGCCGGCGGGCCGCCGATCGGGTCGAGCACCGGGAGGAGGTACCCTTCAACCCCCTGCCGATCGGGCCGATCTACGGCCCCATCCCGATCCAGGGGGGCGTCCTCATCCGCGTCGCCGGCCCCGCCCGGCAGGTGCAGGTGGCCGGGAGCTTCAACGGCTGGGAGCCGGACCGCGACGTGGTCACCCGGCGCGAGGCCGACGGCACCTGGGAGAAGGTCGTCTACCTCGACCCGGGGAGCTACGAATACCGCCTGGTGGTCGACGGCGAGTGGCAGCCGGACCCGGCGAACGAGGCTCGCGTCCCCAACCCCCTCGGCGGCGACAACTCCGAGCTGCATGTCGGGTGAGGCGTGGCCTCGCAGCCGCCCACCGCCCCGGAGGCGAGCCGCCTCGCCCGCCTCGCCCCGCTGCTCCTCTCGGGGGCGGGCGGCGCCGGGGAGCCGGCGCCGCCACGGAGAGGCGCCGCCGGCGATCGCGCACCGCCGGCGCCGCGGCCGGCCCAGGGGGCGCCGCGTCTCCTCGCCGTGGGCCACCCCACCGACCCCCTGGTCACCACCCTTCTCGCCACCCGCCTCGCCCTCGCCCTGGGCGAGCGCGGCGTGGCGGTGCGCCTGGTGGACTCCGCCGGCGCCCCGTGGTTCCGCGACGCGGTGGTCGCCGAGGCCGACCCCCTCCCCACCCTCACCCCGGGGGCGCCGGTGCCCGCCGAGGGGTGGGGGGAGGTGGTGGTGGTCGCCCTGCCCGCGGGCTCTCTCCACCCCTACCTCACCCGCGGCGGCGGCAGCGGGATCGAGTTGATCGTCGCGGTGGGGGAGGGGACGGCGGAGCTCGGCCACGCCTATGCCCGTCTGCGCGAGGCGTCGCGGTGGCTCTCCGGCGGCCGCCTCGGCATCTGCCCCCTCGCCGCGACCGTGGTAGGGGCGCGCACCACCTTCCACCGCCTCGCCCGCGCCTGCCGGACCCTCCTGCACACGGAGGTGGTGAGCGACGGCTACCTGCCGGCCACCGCCACCGCGCTGCGCCGTGGCGCCGCGGGCGGCAGCCCCGAAGCGGTGGCGATCGCCGAGTCGATCACCCGCCTCGCCGCCCTCCTGATCACCGACGGGCCGCCACCGGAGCGGCCCACGGCCACCACCCTCACCACCCTCCTGCAACCCCTCTGACCGGAGTTCCCGCCATGGCCGATCCCCTCCCCCGTATCGAGATCGCCCCCTTCGGTGACGCCGCGACCCTGCGCGCCGCCGTGGGCAGCGCCGTCGACCAGCTCCGGCCGCCGGCGACCCTGCTGGATGCCGCCTTCGAGGTGTGCGGCCACGGCGCGGTCGTGGTCCTGGCGGTGGAGGGGGACGGGCGCCTCTGCCTCTGCCTCCCCTACCGGGGGGGTGAGGCGGTGCGTGTCGAGCGGGTCGTGGTGGCGGCGCGCACCGCCGCCAACTTCCTCCCGTGGATCCGCCGCATCTTCCCGGACGCCGCCATTGGCGAGCAGCCGCCGCGGCCGGTGGTGGTGGCCGAGCAACTGGAGGCGGAGGTGGTGGAGCTGGTGGCGCGGGTCGCCGGCGGGAGCTGCTACACCTACCTTCCGGTGCGGGTGGCGGGCGAACGGGTCGTCCTCCTGCGCCCCGCCGGCGCCCCCCTGCCCCCCTTTCGCACCGGCCCGGCCGACGCCTGGGACCACCTCAGCGGCGAGGAGGAGCGGGTTCTTTTTGGCGGCTGACGCCGCAAAAAAAGAACGGCGGCCCTCCCTGTGGAAGGCCGCCGTCATTGCCGGGAGACGGAGACGCTAGGCGCGCCGGCGGGCGGCGGCGAGGCCGATCAACGCCAGGGCCACCAGCCCCGCCGAGGCGGGCTCGGGGACCGGGAGGACCTCGAAGTAGCTGTCGAGGGTCGCGGTGTCGCCGGCCGAGAGGTCGAAGATGTTGACGATGCCGATGGAGGACATCACCGCCGGCCCCGGCTGGGTGACGCCGGGCATGCCGAAGGAGGGGGGGATGACAAAGGAGGCGAAGCCGCCCGCGGCGCCGGAGTAGGTGAGGCCGTTGCCCGGGGGGATCATCGTCTGCACCCCGGTGCCGTCGATCCGGGCCTCATAGATCGCGCCGCCTCCCATGGGTGCCAAGAGGTGGGCGGAACCGTCGTTATTCGTGTCGACCACCGTGCCGCCGAGGGTGCCGCCCATGCGCGAGGAGGGGGTGATCGGCGGGAAGACCGGCGCCCCGGCGGCCACGCCGAAGACCTGGTCGGTCGAGTTGGTGTTGGTGATCACCGTATGGAGGGTGACGAAGGGGTCGAGGTTGGTGGTGAGCATCCAGGTGAAGTCCCAGACGTCCATCATGGTCATGGTGCCCGAGATCGTCTTCGTCCCGTCCGGGTTGATGGTCGTTTGCATGGTGGCGCTCATGCCGGCCAATGCGTTGAGCGTGGCCAGGTCCATGGCGTCGAAGGATTGGCTCGTCCCATCCATCCCGGTGACCGTGATGCCCATCGACGGTCCGGTGATCATGACCGCCCCGGCGGGCGCGGCAACGAGAATCGGTAGCGCGATAGCGGCAAACCAGCGTGTGAACCTTCTTTTCATGGTGTCCCCCGGACAGGTGTGCGGTTGTGGTCGTTCCCCCGGTGGCGCCAAACACGCCGCGGATGCGGGGGTGGATGCAAATCTCATGCCAGAGGTAGTGTTTTCTTGTTTTCCAAAAGGTTGCGGAAAAATGGGGAGGTGGGGGAGAAAAATGTCGTAAAGACATTTGACACTGTATCTTGCCGCACCCTCCCGCGTGCATGGCTTATTTCTGATCCAACAAAGGGTTACGCCTCCTCGGCGGGTGTCTCACCGGGTGTCTCAATCTGAGATGGTGGATTTTCACCACCCTCCTCCCCGGTGGTCGAGTTCCCCCGTGCTCGCTCCCAGGCGGTGCGAAACTCGGCCAGGTGGGGCCGCGCCTCCTCCTCGCGGGTGAGGTAGGCCTCCGCGTCGGCCTCGGCGCGCGCCAACCCCTCGGGGGTGGTCTGGCCGGGGAGGAGGGCCCAGCGGAGGTAGATGAGGTAGGTGTTCACCACATCCGTCTCGCAATAGCTGCGGATCGCGGCCACGTTACCTGCCCGGTAGAGGGCGTCGACCTGGCTGCCGTCCACCCCGACCTTGCCCGGCGCGCCGACCAGGGCGGCCACCTCGTCCATGCGGCAGCGGGCCGCGGCGCCGAACTCGGAGGTCGCCTCCAACAGGTCGCAGTGCCAGTCGAGGCTGTAGCGGCTGTTGTAGTTCGCCCACCGGTCGCCGGCGCGAAACAGCGAGGCGGCGGAGAGGCCGTGGAGCATGGCGCGGTAGCGCAAGACCGGCAGGTCGAAGCCGCGGCCGTTCCAGCTCACCAGACAGGGCCGCCGCCCCTCGGCGAGCTTGCGCTCCAGGAAGGCGAAGAAGCTGTGCACCAGCTCCCGCTCCGAGCTCGCCTCGCTACCGATGGAGGCGACCCCCTTGAGGGCGTACTCGCACTCCCCCCACACGGTGTCGCGCCCCCACGGCGTCGGGGTGCCGGTGACCTCCACATAGCAGTACGAGATCGCCACGACCCGCCAGAAGGGCTGGCGCAAAAAGTCGCTCTTCCCGCCGCTCCGCTCCAGGTGGTAGGCGCGCAGGGCCTCGCCGATCTCCGCCTCCGGGGCGCCCTGCATCTCCAGGAGCCGCCCCCCGGCCACCGGGTCGGCGACGGTCTCGATGTCAAAGACGAAGAGGGGCGGAGGGGACATGGCGTTCTCTTGGACGGGGTTGTTACTACAGAGACATAGAGGGCACAGCGAGGGCTTGGGGGTTTAGAGAGCGAAGCGGCGGATGCCGTCTTTGAGTACGGGGACATGAAAGTTGATCAGCAAGCCCAGACGGTATCCAGAAAGGCGCAGGTAGGAGAGGAGTTGCGCCTCGTGTATGGGCAGGACTGTCTCTACTGCCTTCAGCTCGACGATCACGGCGTTGTCGACCACGAGGTCGAGGCGGTAGTCGCAGCCCAGTCGTATGCCCTTGTAGTCGAGGGGGAGGTGCACCTGCCGGATGAAGTCCAGGCTGTGCGACGCAAGCTCGTGGCACAGCGCCTCCTCGCAAGCAGACTCAAGCAGCCCCGGGCCTGGCCATCGGTGCACCTCAATAGCTGCACCGATGATCTCACCGGTGAGCTGACCACCCAGCTCTCTGTGCCCTCTGTGTCTCTGTGGTGAAATCATAGTCAGTTCCCCGCAACAAGCGCCCACGGCGGGGTCATGGCGGGATCGATGTGGAAGAGGGCGAGACCCAGGAGGTAGACGGAGGCGGTGATCACCACCACGCCCACGAGGTTGAGGAGGAGCCCGGCGCGGGCCATGTCGCCGATGGTGAGCCGCCGGGCGCCGAAGACGATGGCGTTGGGCGGGGTGGCCACCGGCATCATGAAGGCGCACGACGCCGACAGGGTCGCCGGGATCATCAGCAAGAGCGGGTGGGTGTGCAGCGCCACCGCCGCCTCGGCGACGATCGGCAGGACCATCTGGGTGGTGGCGGTGTTGGAGGTGAGCTCGGTGAGGAAGGTCATCGCCGTGGAGACCCCCGCCATCATCCCCACCGGGCCGATCCCGGCCATGGCGGTGAGGTGGCCGGCGAGGTAGTTGCCGAGCCCCGACGCCTTCACCCCGGCGGCGAGGGCGAAGCCGCCGCCGAGGAGCAGGACGATCCCCCACGGCAACCTGCGCGCCGTCTCCCAGTCGAGCAGGGCGGTCTCCCCGCCACGCGCCGGGATGACGAAGAGCAGCGCGG
>JAJRSX010000140.1 GCA_024278555.1 bacterium
GGCCGCCGGCACCGGCGGGCGCAGGCGGGCCGGGGCGAGACGCGGCAGGGGCCGCCGCGGGTCGATCCCGGCGCGGCCGGCGAGCCAGCGGGCCGGGCGGCTGACCGCGATCCGGTTGGCCAGCGGGGCGAAGCAGGCGGCGCGGTCCAGCAGCCGGTGGGGGGTGGCGAGCCAGCGGGCCATGCCGGTGGGCGGCCGGCCGCCGCGCCGGTGGTGGAGCCACGCCGCCTTCAGGAGCGCCATGTCGACCCCGGAGGGGCACTCGACGGCGCACCCCTTGCAGGCGAGGCAGCCCTCCAGGGCGACCGCGAGGGTCGGGTCGCTCCAGCCGTCGTCGAGGCGGCCGGCGGCGGCGGCGCGCAGGAGGTTGGCGCGGCCCCGGGTGGAGAGGGGCTCGTCGCCGGTGGCGATGAAGGTGGGACACATGGTCGCCGCCTGCTGGCGGCAACCACCGCAGCCGTTGCACTGCTCGATCGCCTCCCGCCAGCCGCCGTCCCGGCGAAAGGCAACCGGCGTCGCAGGAAGCGGCGCGGGAAGCTCCGGGTAGCGGAGGTGGGTGTCCATGGGGGGCGGCGGGTCGGCGGTGATCCGCCCCGGGTTGAGGCGACCTCGCGGGTCGAAGAGGGCCTTCACCTCCCGCAGGGCCTCCATCACCTCCACGCCGTAGAGGGAGGGGAGCCACTCGGAGCGCAGGAGGCCGTCGCCGTGCTCGCCGGAGACGGTGCCGGCGAGCGAGGCCACCAGGGCGGCCGCCTCGGTGGCCACTGCCCGCAGGGTGGCGCGCCCCGCGGCCCGGTGGAGGTCGACCACCGGCCGGATGTGCAGCAGGCCGGCGCCGGCGTGGCCGTAGAGGGAGGCGGAGAGCTTGTGGTGGGCGAGGATCTCCCGGATCCCGGCCACGTACTCGGGCAGCCGCGCCACCGGCACTGCCGCGTCCTCGATGAAGGCGATCGGCTTAGCGTCGCCGGGCCGTCCCATGAGCAGCCCGAGGCCGGCGCGGCGCAGGGCCCAGAGGGTGGCCTGCTCAGCGGCGGTGCGCCGGGGGATGACCGGGTGGCCGGGGAGGGCCGCGGCGAGGGTGGCGAGGCGGTCGTCCACCTCCGCCTCACCGGCGCCGAAGAACTCCACCGCCAGCACCGAGGCGGGGTCGGCCTCGCCGAGAAAGGCGCGCAGGGGGGCGAAGGCGGGGCGGTTGGCGGTGGCGGCGAGGAGCGGCCGGTCCAGGTGCTCCACCGCCGCTGGGGCGAGCGTCAGGATGGTCCCCACCGCCGCCATCGCCTCTTGCAGATCGTCGAAGCAGACCACCCCGATCGCCCGCGCCGGAGGCAGCGGGACCAGCCGCAGGGTGGCGCCGACGGTGATCGCCAGGGTCCCCTCGCTGCCGGCCACCAGGGGCTCCAACCGTGGCGGGCCGGAAAGAAGGTGGTCGAGGGCGTAGCCCGCCACCCGTCGGGGGAGCGGCGGGTAGCGGTCGCGGATGGCGGCGGCGTGGCCGCGGGCGATCGCCGTCGCCGCCGCGGCGAGGTCGGTGGCGCGAGCGGCGAGGGGCATCCCGTCGGCGCCGATCGCCGCCACCTCCACCAGGTGGTCGCGGGTGGCGCCGTAGACCAGGGAGTGGGCGCCGGTGGCGTTGGTGTTCACCATCCCCCCGAGGGTGCAGCGGGAGCTGGTGGCTGGGTCGGGGCCGAAGGTCAGCCCGTGGGCGGCGGCGGCGGCGTTGAGGGTATCCAGGACCACCCCCGCCTCGACCGCCACCGTGCGTGCCTCCAGGTCGATGGGGGAGATCTGGGTGAGGTGGCGGGCGCAGTCGATCACCACTCCGTCGCCGAGGCAGCCGCCGGCCAGGCCGGTGCCGCCGCCGCGCGGGTGAACCGGCACCCCGTGGTCGCCGCACACCGCCACCGCGCGCGCCACCGCCGCGCGGGTGCGCGGCACGACCACCCCGAGCGGCGGGATCTGGTAGATCGAGGCGTCGGTGGCGTAGAGCCAGCGGCAGGCGGTGTCGAACCGCACCTCACCGTCGATCGCCGCGTTCAGGTCGCGGACCAGATTCGGGGGTGGGTCGGGGAGGGGGGCGACCATGGCGGCAGTCTACCGGGCGGGCACGGCGCCGCCATGATCGCCGAGGGCGGCTAAAATGGAAGAAGAACCCGACTCCCGAAAGGAGGCAGCCATGAAACCCCTCAAGACCTTCATGATCTTTACCGGGACCGGCCCGATCCTGGTAGTTACCCGCCTCGACGACATGGAGGGCGAGGTCGCCCGTCGTCACATGGAGAGCAAGGGGATCCGCAAGTACATCGCCTACGAGGTTCCCTATGCCAGTGCCGAGGAGCGGTACGGCACCCGCCTCCACAAGGCGATCGATCGCCTGGCGAGCGACGACGACATCCGCGTCTTCGACGTCGACGGCCACCACGCCTTCATGGTCTTCGACTTCACCGAGATGGGTGAGCCGGTCTACGTCGACGCCAAGCTCAGCGAGCTCCTCGCCTGACCACGGGCGGCGGGCGGCTGGAGCGGGCGGGAGGAGATCGCGCGCAGACGTGCCGCAAGAGGGGGTGCGGCGCGCCTGCGGGAGGAGGGGGCGTGGGCGGGTTAGTCTGACGGTATTGCTGCGTGGAGGAGGAGGGTGGGGCTGGACTAAAATTTGTCCATGGCCTCGGTTCTTCCCTCCCAGCGGCGGATCACCCTCCTCGACCTGCTGGTCCGTCTGGAGGAGCGTGGCCTGCGCCACCGAGAGATCCTGACCCTGGTTCCACGGTTGGTGAACGAGGGTCGGGTACGGCTCACCGGGTGCTGCTGTGGTGGTCGATTCCAGCGCCGAGACTGACCGTCGCGTGGTGGTGGCGGCGATGGCGGTGGCGCCGGAGGAGGGTGTGGCGGTGGCCGCCTCGACTGCCCTCGGAGCTCCTCTGGTGGGTGTGGGCGCGGCGGTGACGGTGACGGCGTGAACCACGGTGGCGTCGTTTGCGGCCGAGCCGGCGCGGCAGGATGAGCAACGCCGCCACGCCGGTGGCCATCAACCCACCCATCAGCCACTCGAAGAGGGTCGCCCGGTCCACCGTCTCGTGGAGGAGGGGCTCTTCATCATCGTTCGCCGGGGGCTGCCACTCCTCCGGGTCGAGGGGGATGCCGGTCACCAGGAGCTCACCGGCAAGGGCGGCGAGGGCCTCGGCCACGACCAGGGGGGGGCCAAGGAGGAGGTCCGGAGGGGAGGGCGAGGGGGGGGCGGCCACGACCTCCACCAGGGGGGGCGGCGAGAGCAGGGCGGGCTGGACCGGCTGCGGAGGCGGTAGCGGTGTCCCCCCGGCGCAGGTCGCCCAGACGAGGAGAAGGAGGCTACAGACCGAAGCCGCCTTGCATCTGGAGGCGGATGCGCGGGCGGTCACGGTGGAAAAGGTCGCGAACGACACGGTGGTCCAAGAGGTCGAGGAGGGGGTAGGGGCGGTGTTCGACACCGAGTGTGCCTGTGGCCACATCGGCAAAGCGTACCGAACCCACCACCCCCCGTCCCGGTAGATAACGAGAGCCGTCCGGCAACGCCGCGGCGCGCAGGAAGGCGCGACCGATTGGGTGCGGCGGCCGTTTGACCCCTCCTCGCCGGTCGAGGGCAAGGAGCTCCACCTCGATGTAGCTCCGCTCCCGTGCCGCCACCACGGCGACGATCTCCGCCGCAAAGGCGAAGCCGTGGCCACGAAAGGTCTCCGGGTGGGCGATCAGGGCCGCCGCCGGGGGCAGGGGTGGGAGCCCCGGCGCCACGCCGCGCCCAACACAACCGAAGCCGCCGGCGATGAGGAGGGCCAGAGCGAGGAGGAGGAGTTGAGGGGTGGGAAGGGGTCGCACGGCAGGGCGTCCACTCGGCGGGGTGGGGTGCCGATGAGGGGGATGGATCTCCCTAAGCCTACCCCAAGCCGCGATCACCCCATGGCCACCGCCCCCCCCCCCCCCCCCCCCCCCCCCCCCCCCCCCC
>JAJRSX010000141.1 GCA_024278555.1 bacterium
CGCGCTCGCCCTCGTCTCCGTCGTCGGCCACCTCCTGGCGCGGCGGATCACCCGGCCGGTGGCGGCCCTCGCCACCGCCGCCTCCACGGTCGCCGGCGGCGGCCATCCGGAGCCGGTGGGGACCGGCGCCGGCGGCGAGGTGGCGGAGCTCACCACCGCCTTCAACACGATGGTGGCGCGGCTGGAGGAGACCGAGCAGCTCCGCATCGCCGCCGAGCGCCAGGCGGTGGCCGGGCGGCTGGCGGCGACCGTCGCCCACGAGGTGCGCAACCCCCTGTCGTCGGTCCAGATGCTGGTCCAGATGGTCCGGGACCGCCTGCGCAGAGAGCCCACCCTCGCCGCCGAGGCCGCCTACACCGAGGTGGTCCTGCGCGAGGTGGCACGGGTGGAGTTGGTGGTCCAGGACCTCCTCGACCTCGCCCACCCGCGCCCCCTGCGGCCGCGGCCGTGCGACCTCGAGCAGGTGGTGGAGGAGGTGGCGGCTCTCACCAGGGCGCAGCTCGACCACCAGGGGATCGCGCTGCGCCGCGCCACCGAGGGGGCGCCGCGGCCGGTGGTGGCGGACCCGGAGCGGGTCAAGCAGGTGGTCCTCAACCTCCTCCTCAACGGCGCCGGGGCGATGGCCGACGGCGGCGACCTGACCCTGGCGACCCGCTGGCCGCCGGCGGTGAACGCGGGGTGGGTGGAGATCGAGGTGCGCGACTCGGGCGGCGGCATTGACCCGACCCAGGTGGAGGCGCTCTTCGAGCCCTTCCGCGCCGGTACCGCCACCGGCAGCGGGATCGGCCTCGGGGTGAGCCGCCAGATCGCCCGGGACCACGGCGGCGACCTCTGCCTCGCCCCGGCAGACGGCGGCGGCACCCGAGCGATCCTCTCCCTCCCCCTCGCGCCACCGGCCGCGGCGCGGCACGATGGCGACAACCCGCCCCCGACACCGCCGCCCTCCCCCACCCCAGGATCCACCCCATGAGCCGCATCCTCGTGGTCGACGACGACGCCGCCATCTGCTTCGCCCTCGGCGAGTACCTGCGCGGCAGGGGCCACGCGGTGGAGACGGTGGCCACCGCCCGCGCCGCCCGGGCGCAACTGGAGGCAGCCCCCTTCGACCTCGCCCTGGTGGACATCCAGCTCCCCGGCGAGGACGGCCTCTCCCTCCTGGCGGAGATCCACCCCCGCTGGCCGGCCATGCCGGTGGTGATGATCACCGCCCACGGCGGCCTGGAGCGGGCGGTGGCGGCGATGCAGGCGGGCGCCTACGACTATGTCACCAAGCCCCTGGATCTCGACCGCATGGGCGAGCTCCTGGCGCGGGCCCTCCGGCCCCGCCCCGCCCAACCGCCGCCCGAGGCGAGCCAGCCGTCGCCCCCGGAAAGCCACCCCCTGGTGGGCACCAGCGCGGTGATGCAGGAGCTCTTCAAGCACATTGGCCTGCTCACCACCAACGACCTCACGGTGCTTCTGTTGGGGGAGAGCGGCGTCGGCAAGGAGCGGGTGGCGCGCGCCATCCACCATAACAGCCCCCGCCGCGACGGCCCCTTCGTGGCGGTGAACTGCGCCGCGGTGCCGGAGACCCTCCTGGAGAGCGAGCTCTTCGGCCATGAGCGCGGCGCCTTCACCGGCGCCGATACGCGGCGGCCGGGGAAGTTCGAGGTCGCCGCCGGCGGCACCCTGCTGCTGGACGAGGTGGGCGACCTCCCCCTCGCCTTGCAGCCGAAGCTCCTGCGGGTTCTGCAGGAGCGCGAGCTCTACCGGGTCGGCGGCAGCCAGCGGATCCCGGTCGAGGCGCGGATCATCGCCGCCTCCAACCAGGATCTCGCCGCCGCGGTGGCCGCCGGCCGCTTCCGCAAGGACCTCTACTACCGCCTCCACGTCGCCACCCTCACCATCCCCCCCCTGCGCGACCGGCCCGAGGACATCCCGCTGCTCGTCAACCACTTCCTCGGCCGGACCGCGGCGCTGCTCGCCACCCCACCGCCGGAGCTCGACGACGACTGCCTCCGACAGCTCGCCTGCCAGCCGTGGCCCGGCAACGTGCGGGAGCTGGAGAACCTGATCCACCGCCTCTGCGCCTTTGCCCGGGCGCCGCGCCTCACCTGGGAGGAGGTCCGGCCCCACCTCGACCCGCCGCTCCCGGCCGGCGGCGAGGGCGGGAATCCGGAGAGGGCGTGGGAGGGCTACCTGCGCGGCGAGGTCCGCCGCCTCGCCGCTGCCGGCAGGGAGGCGGAGCCCGGCGACGGGGTCTTTCACTGGCTCACCGGACGGACCGAGGAGATCCTCCTCGACGAGGCCCTCACCCAGACCGACGGCAACCAGGTGCGGGCGGCGAAGCTCCTCGGGATGCAGCGCTCGAGCCTACGCAAGAAGCTCAGCCACCGCCGTGATCGTGGCCACGAATGAACACGAGGTGGCCACGCTGGAGGGTCGGTCGGGTGGTCCACACCGTGATCGATCTCTTTCCCTCCAACGGGTTGACACCCCGGCGCCGCGGCGCGTACGGATGGCCCGGAGATTGCAGTGGAGCTGGTATGGCCGTCGTCCTCCTAGGCTGCCGGGCCACTCCCGACGTGGACACCCACGGGGTCCGGCGCCGCTCAGATGGCCTCCAGGTCGCTCGTGCCGCCGCTCCCTTCGAGCGTGGCGGCGCGAGCGACGCCTGGTGGTGGACCCCACCGCCACAGTAACCGAGAAGGCGGAGGTGCGCGCCCGAGGATCGGTGGCGCGGCCGATACGTGGAGATCGCCAGCCATGCCCCCCCCCCTTGCCCCCTTTGGCCTCTGGCTCGCCGGCGGCCGCGGTAACGTCGCCACCACCACCGCGGTCGGCGCCCACGCCGTCGCCCGGGGGCTCGCCCCCCCCACCGGCCTGGTGACCGAGCTCTCCGACCTCGCCGCGGTGGGGTGGCCACCCCTCGATGCAGTCCCCATCGGCGGCTGGGAGGTGGCGGAGACCACCCTGATGGAGCGGGCCCGCGCCCTCACCGGCCCCGGCGGCTTCCTCCGCCCGGAGCATGTGGAGGCGGCGAGCGGCTGGCTCGCGGCGTGTGACGCGGAGATCCGTCCCGGCACCACCCGCGGCTGCGGCGCCGCCATCGAGCTTGTCGCCGGCCACGGCAGCCACGCCCCCGCCGCCGACCTGGTGGAGCAGTTCAAAAGGGACCTGACCGCCTACCGTGATCGCCACCACCTCGACACGGTGGTGGTGGTCAACCTCGCCTCCACCGCGGCCCCCCCCCCCGCCCCCTTTCCCGGCGCCGACCTCGCTGCCCTGCGCACCGCGATCGCCGCCGACGACCCCACCCTCCCCGCCTCCATCCTCTACGCGGTCGCCGCCCTGGAGGCGGGGGCCGCGTGGATCAACTTCACCCCGTCGCCCGGCGGGAGCTGCGCCGCCCTCGTCACCCTCGCGGAGGAGCGCGGCCTGCCGATCTACGGCAGCGACGGCAAGACCGGCGAAACGCTCATGAAGTCGGCCCTGGCGCCGCTCTTTGCCATGCGCCACCTGCGGGTGCTGGCGTGGGAGGGGTACAACCTCCTGGGCAACGGCGACGGCGCGGTCCTCGACGACCCGGCGAACAAGCAGACCAAGGTGGCCTCGAAGGACCACCTCCTGGGCGAGATCCTCGGCTACGCCCCCCACACCCGGGTGGGGATCGACTACGTGCCGTCGCTCGACGACTGGAAGACGGCGTGGGACCTGATCCACTTCGAGGGGTTCCTGGGGACGCGCATGACCCTCCAGTTCACCTGGCAGGGGTGCGACTCGGCCCTCGCCGCGCCGCTCATCCTCGACCTCGCCCGCCTCGCCGCCCTCGCCCGCCGCCGGGGCGAGGCGGGGCGGATGGACCACCTCGCCTCCTTCTTCAAGAGCCCCATGGGGTGCACCACCCACGACCTCACCCCTCAGTTCGAGCGGCTCCGCCACTACCTCGCGGCGGTGGCCGCCGAGGTTGGGGCGCCGCGAGAGGAGGCGGAGGAGGGGGGATGAACCGCGCCTCCCTCGCCGTGGCCACCGTGGCGGCCGTCGCCCTCCTCGCCGTCGCCCTCCGCCACCCCCTGGCCGCGGTCGGGGCCGCCCCGGGCCTCGCCATGGTCGCCGCCCTCGGCGTCCTCCTCTGTCCCGGCCACGGCTGGCGCGGCGCCGCCCCCACCCTCACCTGGGTCGTGGCCGGCCCAACCGCCGCCGCCCAAATGGCCCTCGTGGGGCCGTGCATCGCGGGGATCGCGGTGGCCCTCCCCACCCTCGTGGCGCTCCTCCCGGTCGCCGCCCTCCCCGCCGCCCTCGTCTACCTCGCCGTCGGAGTGGCCCTGGCCACCGGCCTCTCCCTCCGCGCCACCACGGCCGCGACCGCCGCCGGCCGGGTCGCCGCCGCCCTCGCCCTCCTCTACGGCGCCCCCCTCTACCTCCTCCTGGTCGCCGAGCTCTTCCCCCACCCCGAGCAGGCGATCGCCACCGCCCTCCCCCTCTGGCCGCCGGCGGTGGCCGCCGCCCTCACCGGGGTTGACCTGGCGCGGCAAGGGTGGGCATACGCCCACCTCCCCCTCGCCTACTACCCGTACCACTACCCGGCCGCCCTCCTCGCCGCCCTGCCGATTGCCGCCGCCGCCCTCTCCCTCCACCTGACCCTCTGGCGCCGCCCCCACTATGGCTGGCGCCTCTCGACCTGGAGCCCGTGACCATGCGCCGTATCGCCCTCGCCCTTGCCGCCTGCTGCTCCCTCGCCCTCGCCCCGATCGCCGCCGCCCAGGAGCCGGGCAAGCCCATGGGCCTCCACGAGGCGACCAAGCGTGGCGTCGACCGCGCCCTGCGCTGGCTGCGCCACGAGCAGGGCAAGGACGGCTCGTGGTCCGGCCACCCGGGGATCACCTCCCTGGTGGCGCTGGCCTACCTCCGCTCGCCGCGCCACTACCACGAGGGCGACGGCCCCTTCCTCGACCGCGCCATCACCTACCTCACCACCAAGGCCCACCCGAACGGCGCCATCTACGACCGCGACAACCCCGGCTACAACACCGCCCTCGCCGTCCAGGTCCTGGCGGAGACGAAGAACCCCGCCTACCGGCCGCTCATCGATAAGGCGTCCGCCTACCTGCGCGGTATCCAGGCGCGGGACAAGACCGGCTACCCGCAGAGCCACAAGTACTACGGCGGCATCGGCTACGGCGGCGACGAGCGGCCCGACCTCTCCAACCTCCAGTTCGCGGTCGAGGCCCTGCGCGCCGCCGACACCGACCCGAAGGACCCGGCGTGGGGCCGCGCCATCCAGTTCATCTCCCGCTGCCAGAACCGCAGCGAGTCGAACGACCAGCCGTGGGCCGCCAACGACGGCGGCTTCGTCTACGCCCCCGGGGAGTCGTTCGCCGGCGGGACCCGCTCCTACGGCTCGATGACCTTCGCCGGGATCAAGTCGCTCCTCTTCGCCCGCGTCGACAAAACGGACCCGCGGGTGGCGGCGGGGGTCGATTGGGCCCGCCACCACTACTCGGTGGAGGAGAACCCGGGCCTCGGCCAGCAGGGGTACTACTACTATGTGGACACCTTCGCCCGCACCCTGGCGCTCCTCGGCGAGCCGACCCTGAAGTCCGCCGACGGCGCCACCCACCGATGGGCGGAGGAGCTGGCGCACAAGCTCCTCGCGATGCAGGACGAGGCGGGGTGGTGGTCGAACCCGGTGGGCCGCTGGTGGGAGGGGAACAAGCACCTCGCCACCGCCCACGCCTGCCTGGCCCTGGCCGCCTGTTACCCCTTCCTCACTGACGAGGCGCGGTAACCCATGGGTGGGTGGGCCGTACCCCTCCTCGCCCTC
>JAJRSX010000142.1 GCA_024278555.1 bacterium
GGTTCTTACCGCAGAGACGCAGAGGCTCTGGGGTCAGGCTTGCAAACTTGCAAGTTTGGACCTCGCTGTTGGCCATCAAGGGGCAAACTTGCAAGTTTGCAAGCCTGACCCCAATTCTGACCCCAATTTGACCCCAATTCCGGGGGGGGAGCGCCACCTACCCGACGATGATGGAGGTCGGCTGTTTCTTGACCGTGACGCCACCCCCTCGTACCATGCTTCGCTTCCCCGGCGTCCGGGCTGGGAGACCTTCACTTGGAGATTCCGCTCCACCATCTGCCCCCTGGGGGACGCCAATTCAAGGAGACGTGGCCGCACCTGACCATTGAAGAGAAGAGTGGCCTGCGCGGGCTGCGCGCGGTGGCGGTGGCGGTGACGGCGCGTGCAGACCCGGAGCGGCTCCGGCTCCAGGGGCAGGCCGAATCGGAGGCGCTGCTGGTGTGTAGCCGCTGCCTCGCCGAGTTCGAGCTTCCCCTCACCGCCGAGATCGACTGCACCTACGCCCTGACCCGTGACTACCTCGAACAAGACGCCGATGTGGCGCGGTTGGTCGAGGGTGACCACGTTGACCCGCAGCCGGAGATTGTCGGCCTCCTCCTCGCCGAGCTCCCCTACCAGACCATCTGCCATGACGATTGCAAAGGGCTCTGCGCCACCTGCGGCAGCGACCTCAACCAGGGGCCGTGTCATTGCCCGTCGGCGTCCGGCTCACCCTTCGAGATTCTAAAGACGCTGCGAACCAAGCAGGGGGATTCCCCCCGCGATTGAAGATCAGGAGTCCACCATGGCCGTCCCCAAGGGTAAGACCTCCCGTTCCCGCCGTGACATGCGGCGCTCTCACGACCACCTCGTCGCCCCCGCCCTCTCCATCTGCCCGGAGTGCAAGGAGCCGAAGCAGCCGCACGTGGTCTGTCCCCACTGCGGCTTCTACCGCGGCCGCCAGGTCATCGAGGTCGAGTCGTTCTAGGCGCGCGGTGCGCGCCGGGGGTGAGGGGTGAGGGATGGGGGTCGGTCGGCCCTTCGGACCGTCGATCCTTCGTCTGCCTGCCTCCCCTGCCAACCCCCCTTGCCGGCCGCGGGCCGGCACCTTCCCCCACCCCCCATCCCCCATCCCCCAATCTCCATCCCCGGGCGCGTCTAGCGCCCCGCCCTCCATGCCCCGCGCCCGGATCATCGGTACCGGCTCCTACCTGCCGGAGCAGGTCCTCACCAACCACGACCTCGAAGAGAGGGTCGAGACCTCCGACGCCTGGATCGTCGAGCGCACCGGGATCCGCGAGCGCCACATCGCCGCGGCCACCGAGCAGTGCTCCGACCTGGCGATCGCCGCAAGCCGGCGGGCGATCGCGGCGGCGGGGATCGCGGCCACCGAGATCGACCTCGTCCTGGTGGCCTCGGCCACCCCGGACATGGCCTTCCCCTCCACCGCCTGTCTGGTACAGCAGGCCCTCGGGTGTGGGCCGGTCCCCGCCTTCGACCTCTCCGCCGCTTGCTCCGGCTTCGTCTACGCCCTCACCGTGGGCGACCAGTTCATCCGCGGCGGTGCGGCGAAGACCGTCCTGGTGATCGGCTCCGAGGTCCTCTCCCGGATCGTCGACTGGTCCGATCGCACCACCTGCGTCCTCTTTGGCGACGGTGCCGGCGCGGTCATCCTCCAGGCCACCGACTCGGGCCACGGCCTCCTCTCCTCTCACCTCCACGCCGAGGGCAGGCTCGCCGACCTCCTCATGGTCGCCGCCCCCGGCAAGCGCCACCCGGGGACCGGCGAGGTCTTCGCCATCGAAGGGGCGTTGATCCAGATGCGCGGCAACGAGACCTTCCGGGTGGCGGTGCGCACCCTCGGCGAGGCGGTGGGCGAGGCACTGGAGGCCAACAACATGGCCCCGGAGGAGGTTGACTGGCTCATCCCCCACCAGGCGAACATCCGGATCATCGAGGCGACCGCCAAGCGTCTCGGCCTGCCCATGGAGCAGGTGGTGGTGAATGTCGACCGGGTCGGCAACACCTCCGCCGCCTCCATCCCCATCGCCCTCGACGAGGCGGTGCGCGACGGCCGCCTGCAGGAGGGGCAGACGGTCCTCCTGGAGGCGTTCGGCGGCGGCCTCACCTGGGGCGCAGTGGTGATGCGGTGGTAGGGGAGAGGTTTCAGCGAACAGCTTTCAGCTCTCAGCGTTCAGCTTTCAGCTTTCAGCGGAGGGGGGCGGGGGTTCGGTGGAGAATTGGGGGGGTGCGGTGGCACGATCGTTCGGGCTTCGCTTGTTGAGAGGCGACGCTGTTTCCGCTGACCGCTGACCGCTGACCGCTGACCGCTGACCGCTGACCGCTGACGCCATGACTATTGCCCATCTTTTCCCCGGCCAGGGCGCCCAGGCCGTCGGCATGGGCCACGCCCTTGCCGACGCCTTTCCCGCCGCCCGCGACACCTTTGCCGAGGCGAACGACGCCCTCGGCTTCGACCTCACCCGCCTCTGTTTCGAGGGGCCGGCCGATGAGCTCGCCCTCACCGAGAACACCCAGCCGGCCATCCTCACCTGCTCCATCGCCGCCTTGCGCGCCTTTCAGGGGGCGGGGGGCGAGGCGGCGTGTGGCTTCGTCGCCGGCCACAGCCTCGGTGAGCTCACCGCCCTGGTGGCCGCCGGCGCCCTCACCTTTGGAGACGGGGTGCGTCTGGTGCGCGCCCGCGGCCGCTTCATGAGCGAGGCGGTCCCCCCCGGCGAGGGGGCGATGGCGGCGGTGATCGGCCTCGACCGCGCCCAGGTGGAGGCGGTGTGCGGTGCGGTCGCGGGGGAGGTGTGGCCGGCGAACTTCAACTCCCCGGAGCAGACGGTGATCGCCGGCCGCGCCGCGGCAGTGGCCTCGGCATGCGAGGCGGCGCTCGCCGCGGGGGCGAAGAAGGCGGTGCCCCTGAAGGTCTCCGGCCCCTTCCACACCCCCCTCATGGTCCCGGCGGGCGAGCGCCTCGCCGAGGCCCTGGCGACGGTGGCGATCCAGCCGCCGTGCTGCCCCCTGATCAACAACGCCGAGGCCACGTCGCTGACCGACCCGGAGGAGATCCGCGCCTCCCTGGTACGCCAGATCTCCTCGCCGCTGTTGTGGGTCGAGTCGGTGGAGCGGCTGGCGAACGAGGGGGTGGCCCGCGCCTACGAGCTCGGCCCCGGCCGGGTCCTCGCCGGCCTCATCCGCCGCATCGACCGCCGCATCCAGACCCTCTCCATCGCCGACCCGGCGACCCTGGAGAAGGCGCTTGCCGGGTAGGGGTCGGGACGCAAAGCCACGAAGGACACGAAAAGGGTCAGCGGAAATAGCCCCGAGCCTTCCGCCGTCCTTCACACCGCTGGAACACGAAACCACGAAAGGAGGAAAGCACGAAAGACAACCGATTGAATTCTTTCGTGTTTTGAACTTTTCGTGCTTTCGTGTTCTCTCCCACGCGAAGCCTCGGAAGCACCGGATATCTCGACAGCCATTATTTCCGCTGATCCTTCCATGAGGAGGCCGCTCCCTGTCAACACCGTGGAGGCCGGGTGGCGGGATGCCGGAGGGGGAGACGAGATGCGCGACCGCGCAGCGAGTCGTCCCCCGAGAAGGAAAAGAACTTCTCCTCCGTCGCCATACTGGGGACCGTGTGGGCAACCGCAGCGCGGTTGTCCAGGCGGCGGGGGGCAA
>JAJRSX010000143.1 GCA_024278555.1 bacterium
CGCGGCGCACGCCGCTTCTTCGGCGCCGCCTCCGCCTGGGTCGCCTCGGCGGGTTCCGCGGCCGCCTCAACAGCCTCGACGACCGGCTCTATCTCCTTCTGCACCGCAGGGGCCTCGGCGGCCTCCGCGGTCGCCTTCTCGGTCGACTCGGCGGCGGCCTCGGCCGTCACCTCGGCCGTGGCCGTCCGCCTCCGGCGGCGACGACGACGCCGCTTCTTGGGCGCCTCGGCGGACTCACCGTCGCCGGCAGCCGCCACCGGCTCGGCCGCGGGGGTGGCCTCCGCGGCGGGGGTGGTCGCCTCCTCCGTGGAGGTCGCCCCCTCGGAGGTCCCCTCTGCCGCCGCCGCAGCAGTGGCCCCACGGCGCCCGCGCCCGCCGCGCCGACGGCGGCGGCGGCGGCGCTTGCGGCCGTTCCCCTGCCCCTCGGGCTCGGCGGCCGCCTCCGCTGTGCCGTTGTCCCCCTTGGCGGCCTCGGGCGTGCTCTCGGATTTCACCGACGTGGTGGTCTCCGGGACGACCACGTCGAGGGCGGTGGCGACCTCCTGCACCGGCTGGTTCGACCCCTTCTCGACCTTGCCGGTCTCGATCCGCGACTGGTGGGAGAGGAGGAGAGGGTCGGCATCGACGACGATCTCCAGCCCGCGCCGCCGTTCGAGCTCGATGAGGGCGTCGCGGTGCTGGTTGAGGATGTAGCTGGCCACCGCCGGGGTCACCGTCAGGTGGATGGTGGCGACGTCGGGATTGGCGGCGGTCGCCTGCAGGGAGCGGAGAAAGCCGGTGGCCGCCGAGGCGGTCGACTGGACCCGGCCGATGCCGCCGCACACCGGACACATCTCGTGCGACCCCTCCAGGAGCGACGCCTTCACCCGCTGGCGGGAGAGCTCCAGGAGGCCGAACTTGGGGGAGATCTTGCCGACGTCGAAGCGCGCCTTGTCGCCCTTCATCGCCTGCTTCAGGGCCTCCTCGACCTTGTGGCGGTTCTTCGCCTCGCGCATGTCGATGAAGTCGCACACCACCAGGCCGCCGAGGTCGCGCAGGCGAAGCTGCCGGGCAATCTCCACCGCCGCCTCCATGTTGGAGTTGAGCGACGTGGTCTCCGGGTTGCCCGACTGGTTCGCCTTGCCCGAGTTGACGTCGATCGCCACCAGGGCCTCGGTGGGGTCGATGACGATGGAGCCCCCCGAGGGGAGCGGGACCTGGCGCTGGTAGATCGTCGCGATCTGCTCCTCGGTCTGGTAGCGGGAGAAGATCGGCCGCTTCTCACGGTGCAGCTTGACCCGGTTCACCGCCTCCGGGGCGGTGCGCCGCAGGAAGTCGCGGATCTGCTCCGCCACCTGCTCGTCATCGACCAGAACTTCGTCGATGTCCGGGGTGAAGTAGTCGCGCACGGTGCGCATCACCAGGTCGAGCTCCTGGTAGACGAGGCCGGGCTTGTCACCCTGGTCGCGGACCTCCTCGATACGCGTCCACAACCCCTTCAGGTAGTCGTAGTCGCGCCTGAGCTCGTCGGTGGTGCGGCCGACACCGGCGGTACGGATGATGAGGCCGGGGAGCTCACCCTCCTCCCTCTCCAGGGCATCGAAGAAGGCCTTGAGCTTCTGCCGCTCCTCCCCCTCGATCTTGCGCGAGATCCCGCCGCCCTCGCACTTGGGCATGTAGACGAGGTAGCGACCGGCCAGCGACACGAAGGTGGAGAGGGCCGCCCCCTTCTGGCCGCGGGCGTCGCGGATCACCTGCACCAGCACCGGGGTGCCGCGGTGGAGGATCTCCTCGATACGCCGCCTGCCCTTCTTCGGCTTGAAGAGGTTGAAGTTCACCTCGGAGAGGGAGAGGAAGCCGTGGCGCTCTTCGCCGTACTCCACGAAGGCGGCCTGCAACGACGGCTCCACCTGGACGACGGTGCCGCGGTAGATGTTCCCCTTGCGCTTGGCGCGACCGAGAAACTCGATGTGCAGACCGTCGAGGACGCCGTCGTCGAGGATCGCCACCCGGCGCTCCACCCCTTCGGTGGCGTTGATGAGCATTTTGCGAGACATGGGACTCCTAGGGAGCTGCGACGCCCGCCGCCCGGCGCCACCCTGCGGGTGGGCAGCGCCTCGGCCGTGCGGGTGCCATGGGCACCGCAGGCGAAAGGCGCCGTCGGGAGGGCGTGGTCATCACAGCCTGGATTGAGGATGGGAGGCGGTTCGCCCCCCAAGACGTTCGAATCAATCCGCCCTCCCCCCTTCGAGAGGAAGGCGGACGGTGAGGCGACGCCGCCCGTTGGCGGCGTCGGTGAGAGAGAGGGTGCCGCCGAGGTCGGCGGCGAGTGCCTCGATGACCGAGATGGCGACGGCGCCGTCGCCGTCGGCAATGGCCTCCGCGGCCAGGGAGGTGTCGATCTCCACCCGCGAGGCGTCGCCGTCGGTGACCACCGGGGTGGGGGCGACCAGGGTGCCGATCTCCGCCAACAGCGCCCGCAGGCCGCGCGGGTCGAGGGGAAGCCGGAGGTGGGGCTCCAGGCGGTTGTCGATCTCGCCGGCGGCGGGCAGGGCGAGGTCGTCGATGAGGGAATCCATGGTGGCGCCGCGCCCGCGCCACGGCCGGTGACACCGATCGTGGAGGTGCAGGAGGGCGTCGAGGCGCACCCGCAGACGGCGCGCCGCCTCCAGGAGCAGGGGGCCGCTCTCCTCCCCATCCTCGGCGAGGAGCTCGGCAAAGCCGAGGATGGTGTGCAGGTGGCCGTGGAGGCGGTGGGCGGAGCGGCTGGCCAGCTCGCTCGCCGCGAGGCTGCGTCCACAGCGGGGGTCGGGGTGAGACATCGGCAGTGGGTCAGCGGCGGGGTACGAGAGAAAAGGGGGGTGGGGGGTGAGGGATGGGGGATGAGGGGGGGGACGGCCCTGCGGGCCGACCTTCATAGAGAGAGGTGGCTACCCACACCGTGCCGGCGGAGCCCAGCACCTTTCGTCCTCCACCGCCCAGCCGTGGCCGCGCCCCCATCGCGCATAGCCGCCTCACGGCGCCCCCCACGTGGGACCGCCCATGCCGGTGAGATCCTCCCACTCCTCCTTGAGCTCGCGCTGCATGAGGCGGTCGACGGCGCCGCGCAGGTCGGCCCCCTCGTAGAGGACGTGGTAGACCTCGCTGCAGATCGGCATGGTCACCCCGAGCCGCTTGGCCAGGTGGTAGACCGAGCGGGTTGTGCGCACCCCCTCCGCCACCATCCGCATCTCCTTGAGGATGGCACGCAGCGACTCACCGCGGCCCAGGCGCATCCCCACGGTGCGATTCCTGGACAGCTCGCCGGTACAGGTGAGGACGAGGTCGCCGATCCCGGCCAACCCCAGGAAGGTGAGGGGGTGGGCCCCCATGGCGGTCCCCAGGGCCGCCACCTCCGCCTCGCCGCGGGTGATGATCGCGGCGATCGTGTCGGAGCCGAGGCCGAGGCCGGCGCAGGCGCCGGTGGCGATGGCGATGACGTTCTTCACCGCCCCGCCGAGCTCCACCCCGACCACGTCGGGGCTAGTATAGACCCGCATCGACGGCGCGGTGAAGATCGCCTGCAGGTGCTTGGCGGTGTGCTCGCTGGTCGAGGCGAGGGTGACCGCGGTGGGCAGGTCGCGCGCCACCTCGCGGGCGAAGGAGGGGCCGGAGAGGTAGGCACAGCGGCTCGCAGGAATCGCCGGGAGCGCCTCGGCGAGGATCTCGGAGACCAGCATCAGGGTGTCGTTCTCGATCCCCTTGGTGGCGCTCACCAGGTAGGGAGGGGTGGGGTCGGAACGTACCGCAAGGATCTCCTGCAACGAGCGCAGGACCGGCCGCAGGTACGGCGTCGGCACCACCGACAGGAGGACGTCGCGGCCGGCCACCGCCGCCGCCAGGTCGGAGGTGGCGGTCAGGGACGGTGCCAGGGGAATGCCCGACAGGTAGATCGGGTTCTCGTGGCGGTCACGGATCGCCGCCGCCACCTCCTCCTCGAAGGTCCAGACGACCACCTCGTGGCCCTGGGTGGCGAGGAGGTGGGCGAGGGCGGTCCCCCACGACCCACCACCGATGACCCCGACTCTCGCCCGCGCCTCAGTCGTCATGGGGAGAGAGACCCAATCCGCTGCCCCCTGCCGAGGGAGGAGCGTGTGGGCCGTCCGCTGCGGCTCTTCGTGGCATGGGGAGGATTACGCCGCCTTCTCCAGGACCGACGCCAGGGTGGTGTCGGAGAGGAAGTGGCGGACGTGGTGGTCGAACCCGGTCCACAGGAGGTCGGTCACCATACGGCAACTCGACTGATCCTCGACCTCCGGGGGCAGGTTCAGGTTGAGAAAGTCGCCCATGTCCACGGCGTCGATGATCTCCTGCAGGGAGATCTCCTCGGCCGGCCGCGCCAGGCGGTAGCCGCCGCGGCGGCCGCGCACCGACTCGATGACCCCGCGGGCGCGCAGGCGGCTGAAGAGGTGGGCGAGATAATTGAGCGAGATCCCCTCGCCGTTCGCGACCTGGGTGAGGGAGAGGAACCCCTCCTCCGGCGCGTGACGGGCGAGGTAGGCGAGGGCACGGACCGAGTAGGTGATCTTTGTGGAGAGGATCATGGCAGGGTCTCAGATGGGGACGCCTCGGGCGGTGTGGCCACGAAGCGACGGGGGGAGGGGAGGAGACGGCGGTGGGTTTCGGGGGGAAGGTCGAGAATGGGACCGTCCGGGAGGTGCCGGGCACGCGCGTCCCCCTCTCCCCCAAAGGCGAGGGAGGCGAGGAGCTGCTCCCCTCGATAGAGAGAGAGCTCCGGCCCCTCCATGGGCGGCTGTTCTCCCACAAGATACCCCGTTGCCTCCGCTTCCTCCAGCGCTTGCAGATAATCGTCGACCGCCTTGCCGTCCACCGCCGCGCCGCCGTCGCTCTGCCAGGTGCCGTCCTGGTGGCGGAGGGTGAGGTGGCGCGCGCCGTCGCGAAGCTCCATGCGATCGACGTCGAAGGCGTGGAGGTGGACGAGGTGGCGATCCTTTAGCTGGTCGGGGTCCGGGAGGAGCTTGGCAACCGTCTCGCCCCCCAGCCGTCCCCAGAAGCCGAGCCCCACCTGGGCGGCGACCCGCTCCCCGTCGCCGCCGCGGGCGATCCGCACCACCGCGGCAGGGGCGGCGGGCGCCGTGGACGGGGCCGGCGCACTACCTTTGGCTGCCGCCTCCCCACTCTCCTCACCGAAGATCCGCACCTCGGCCCACGCCGCCGGCGGCGGCGGCACCCCGGCGGTGAGCGGGCTCGCCTCGACCTGGTCGATCGCGGCGAGCCAGCCGTCGACCCGGTCGGTGTCGGCGCGCGTCCCGTCGGCCAGCCGCCACACCCCCTTGTCGTCCTTGGCCACGCTCCAGCGCCGCTCCCCGTCGGCCACCTCCAGCCGCGCGGCGCGCCACCGGTCGATCGAGAAGAGGCGCTTGCGCAGGAAGGTCGCCACCGGCTTCTTCACCGTCTCCCCGAGGGTGGTGGAGCAGATCGCCACCGTCCCGCCCGCCGCTACATAGGTGCGGTCGTAGCCCACCGGCGCCTTGCCGCCGAGGCGCACGGTGGTGTCGATCGCCTCGCCGGTGAGGTGGATGGCCGGGGAGGTCTCGTCCACCCCGTACTCGCCGAGTTCGCTTGGTTGCACGTTGATGCGCCGCTCTGTCCGCAGGGAGGTGACCGCGTAGAGGAGGTCGTCGACGGTGGTCGCCCGCGCCGGCGCCACCTGCGGCGAGCGCAGCCACCAGTGGCCGCCCCCGTCGCGCTCCAGGCGCAGGGTCTCGCCGTCGCGGGTCAGCTCGATACCGGTGACCTGGTCGCGCGCCACCGCCACCAGCGCGCCCTCCGCCTCGGCCGCCGCCTCCTGCCGGCGGCGGGCGGGCTCGTCCACGCCGAAGTAGTAGGCGGCGATCGCCGCCAGGAGGGCCGAGGCGAGGAGCAGGGGGAGGAGAGGCCGCACCACCGCCGCCTCACAGGGAGCGCCGCCACCGCCAGACGCCGAAGGCGGTGGCAAAGGTGGCCAGCGGCAAAAAGACGACAAAGCCGAAGAGGAGCACCTCCCCCTGGCGCGGCGTCAGGGCAAGGGTCTGGGCCTGGTTCTCCTTCGAGCGGATTGCCACCAGCCCCTCCTCCTTACCCATCCAGCTCACGCAGTTGAGGAAGAGGTCGCCGTTGCCGGAGTACTGGTACCACTGGTTGGTGGGGAAGTCGGCGTCGCCGGCCACCAGGAGACGGCCGCCGTGGGCGGTCGCCCCGGTCTCCCCGACCCCGTCCCCCTCTCCCTCCTTCTCGGTCGCCCCCGCCGCCGCGGCGCGCTCCGACAAGAGGATGACCTCCACCGGCCCCTTGCGGTCCGCGGGGTCGAGTCGGATCGGGTCGTGGACGATCTCCGTCTCCCCCCACGCCTGATCGCCGGTCTTGGCGATCACCGCGTGGGTCACCCCTGCCGCCTCCACCTCCACCACCGGCCGGGTGACCGGGAAGAAGCAGGCGAGGTTGAACCCCTCGGTGATCGCGTGGGGCGGGTACTGGGAGACCAGGGGGACGGTGTAGTCGCCGCCGAACATGCGCGACGACGGGTCGATGATCAGCTCCTTGGGGAGGACCACCCCCCAGCCGTCGACCAGGGGCGCCAGATCGGCGTCGCCGTCCGGGTCGGCGAGCAGGATGACGTTGCCGCCGCTGTCGAGGTAGCGGTGGATCGCCGCCACCTCCTCCCTCAGGAAGGGCTTGCGGGGTCCGGCGATCACCACCACGTCGGTGTCGGCCGGCACCTCGCCGCTCTGCAGGAGGAGCAGCTCGCTCACCTCGAACCCCTGCTGCTCCAGGGCGCCGGCGGCGGCGTCGAGGCCGTCGCGGTCGCTCCCGTGCAGGGGCCGCTCGCCGTGGCCGGTGGTAAAGCGGATCTGGCGCCGCTGCTTGCGGCTCACCCGAATGAGCCCCGAGGTGAGGTCTGCCTCCTGGTGACCGCTGATCGTGATAGTGCGCTCCCCCTGCTTCAGGACCGTGGTGCCGTACTGGGTGATCCCGTGCGCCTGCGCCTCGCGCGGGTGTTTGTCGGGATCGACGAAGCGGAAGGTAAAGTCGCGGTTCACCGCCCGCGCCTGCTCGAAGAGCTGGGTCGCCTCCTGGCGCGCCTTGCCGTCAGGCTCGAAGAAGCAGAGGGCCTCCACCGGCGCGGTGAGCCCGTGGAGGACCTTCACCGTCTGCGGGCTGAGGGTGAACCGCCGGTTCGCGGTGGTGTCGAACCGCTGGTAGTGGCGGACGGAGAGGAGGTTGGCGAAGATCAGGATCGCCGCCAGGACTGCCACCAGGAGGGCCGAGGTGGTGCCGTAGGCAAGGGTTCGCTTCAGGCTCATGAACGCCACCGCTGGGAGTCGAGGACCCGCTGGGTGGCCAGCAGCGCCAGGCCGGTGAAGCTGGCGAAGTAGACCACGTCACGGGTGTCGATCACCCCCTGAAAGAAGTTCTCCAGGTGGTCGAGGAGCGACAGGTACTTCAAGAGGTCCGCCGCCTGCCCCTCGACGTTGTGGCCGGCCCACCCGACCACCCACGACAACAGCAGGATGGCGAAGCCGATCACCGCGGCGATGAGCTGGTGCTGGGTGAGCGACGAGGCGAGGAGCCCGACCGCGATGAAGACCGCCCCCATGAGCCACAGCCCCAGATAACCGGCCGCCACCGCCCCCCAGTCGAGGTGGAGGAGGGTGGCGGTGTAGGCGGGCCACGCCACGCTCACCGCGAGGATCACCGTGTAGAGGGTCAGGGCGGCGAGGAACTTGCCGACCACGATCGCGGTGACGTTCACCGGCGCGGTGAACAGGAGCTCGTAGGTGCCGCGCGCCCGCTCCTCGGCGAGCAGGCGCATGGTCAGCAGGGGCAGGATGAGGAGGAGGATCACCGCCAGGTTGGAGAAGAGCGGGCCGATGATCCCCTCCTGGGCGGTAAACTGCTCCGCCATGCCGGGAAACTGGGCGGCGCGCAGGGACGCGGCAGCGTAGTAGGTGACGATGTCGAAGTTGAAGTAGCCGCCCAGGAGCAGGAGGACTCCGAGGAGGACGTAGGCCACCGGCGAGATGAGGTAGCCGCGCACCTCGCGCCGGAGGATCGCCATGGCCCCCCTCATGGTGCCGCCCCCCCCCCCGCGGCCGCGCCGACCGCGGCCGCCTCCTCGTCCACCTCTTCGGTGGTGAGCTGCAAGAAGACCTCCTCCAGGGAGAGGAGCTGCCGCTCCAGGGCGAGGAGGCCGAAGCCGCCGTCGACCATTGCCTTGGCGATCTGCTCGCGCCGGTCCGCCGCCACCGGCGTCTCCACCAGCCAGGCACCGTCGCCGTCCTCGCTCACCGCCACCACGTCGGGCAGGGCACCGAGGCGTGTCGCCACCTCGGGGGTCGGCCGCGCCACCGCCACCCGCACCTTCTGGGTGTCGCGCAGGCGGGCGGCGAGGGTGTCGAAGGTGTCGGTGGCCACCACCCGTCCCTGGTGGATGATCACCACCCGCTCGCAGGTGGCGCGCACCTCCGGCAGGATGTGGGAGGAGAGGACCACCGTGTGGTCGCCGGCCAGCGCCCGGATCAGGTCGCGGATCTCGATGATCTGCTTCGGGTCGAGCCCCACGGTGGGCTCGTCGAGGATGAGGACCGGCGGGCTCCCCACCAGGGCCTGGCCGAGGCCGACCCGCTGGCGGTACCCCTTGGAGAGGTTGGCGATCAGCCGCTTACGCACCTGGGTGAGGCCGGCGCGCGCCACCGCCTCATCCACGGCGGCGGGCCGCTGCCGCCGCGCGACCCCCTTGAGGCGGGCGGCGAAGGTGAGCTGCTCGGTGACCGTCAGCTCCGGGTAGAGGGGCGGGTTCTCCGGGAGGTAGCCGATCTGCCGCTTCACCGCGGTGGGGTCGTCGAAGATCTCCTTCCCGCCGACGGTCACCGTCCCGGCGGTGGCCGGGAGGAAGCCGGTGATCATCCGCAGGGTAGTGGTCTTCCCCGCCCCGTTCGGGCCGAGGAATCCGAGGATCTCGCCCGGGGCGACGTGGAAGGAGAGGTCGCGTACCGCCTCGGTGGCGCCGTACCGCTTGCTCAGGTGGTCAACGTGGATCATGTGCGGGGCGCGAGATACGCCCCTCTCCCGGGGGGTGTCAAGGGGGTTGCCAAATCCCACCAGCGTCCCACACTGCGCGACTGCCGTCGTACTCGACAAGCGGCGACGGAGGGGCAGTAAGATACCTCACTTTCCTCCCCCACCGCTCTCCCGGCGGTTTGCCGTAAGGACCCTCCTCATGTCTCGTCTCCTCCTGATCCTCCTCCTCGCCGCCGCCACCGCCCTCCCCACCCCCGCCGCCGCCCGCCACTTCTGGCAGGACGGCAGCGACACCGAGGCGCCCGAGGCGGACACCCCCCTCCGCTGGGACACCTTTACCAAGCTCGCGGAGCAGCTCCGCTCGGCGGTGGTTAACATCGCCACCACCGAGACGGTGCGCCACCCGCGGATGCCGGGCATGCAGGGGATGCCGCGCGGTGGCGGCCCCCAGGACCCCTTCCAGGAGTTCTTCCGCCGCTTCTTCCAGGGGGGCCCCGGGGGGCCGGGCGCCGCGCCGCGCCAGTTCAAACGGCGGGCGCTGGGCTCCGGCTTCATCATCTCCAAGGAGGGGTACATCATCACCAACAACCACGTGGTGGAGCACGCCGACAAGGTGACGGTCCGCCTCAACGATGAGCACGAGTTCGACGCCGAGATCATCGGCCGCGACCCGAAGACCGACGTGGCGCTGCTGAAGATCGACGCCCACGAAAAGCTCTTCGCCGCCCCCCTCGGCGACTCGGACAAGATCAAGGTGGGCGAGTGGGTGATGGCGATCGGCAACCCCTTCGGCCTCGCCCAGACCGTCACCACCGGCATCGTCTCCGCCAAGGGGAGGGTGATCGGCGCCGGCCCCTACGACAACTTCATCCAGACCGACGCCTCCATCAACCCGGGCAACTCCGGCGGGCCACTCTTCAACATCCGCGGCGAGGTGGTGGGGATCAACACCGCGATCATCTCCGGCGGCACCGGCATCGGCTTCGCGGTGCCGGTGAACATGGCCAAAGAGGTGGTGGAGCAGCTCAAGGAGCACGGCAAGGTGGTGCGCGGCTGGATCGGCGTCTACATCCAGGAGATCACCAAGGATCTCCAGGAGTCGCTGGAGCTTCCCGACCGTGACGGCATCCTGGTGGCGGACGTGGTCAAGGGGTCGCCGGCGGACAAGGCGGGGGTCCACCGCTCCGACGTCATCGTCGCCTTCGATGGCAAGCCGGTCCGCAAGGCGGAGGAGCTGCCGCGCATAGTGGCCATCACCCCGGTAGGCAAGACGGTCGAGATGGAGGTCATCCGCGACGGCGACCACAAGACCCTGAAGCTGAAGGTGGGGGTCCTCAAGGAGGACAACGAGGTGGCATCGAACCCCACCACCAATGACTTCGGCGTCACCCTCCAGGAGATCACCCCGGAGCTCGCCGAGTCCCTCGACCTGGAGGAGGAGCAGGGGCTGGTCATCTCCGACATCGACCAGGGCGGTCCGGCGTGGGAGGCGGGGATGCGGCGCGGCGACGTCATCCTCGAGGTCAACCGCCACCAGGTCGCCACCCTGGACGACTTCCGCAAGGGGGTCGCCAAGCGCGACAAGAAGCGCCCCACCCTCTTTTTGGTGAAGCGGAGCGGCAACACGCTCTACTTTGGGGTGAAGCGGTAGAACTCTTGAGTGATGTAGGGAGATAGGGCTTGATTGGCCGCGCCAGCGGCCATCCTCCCCTATTTCCCTACATCCCTATTCCCTATTTCCCTGCGAGCAAAGCGAGCACACCCAATGACAGACGACGAGAGCGGCTTCACCTTTGTAGAGCGGCGCCACACCCACCTCGACGAGGAGGCGGTGGAGGAGGCGGATCAGGAGAAGGAACGGTTGCGCAAGGAGGCCGAACGCGACAAGGCGAAGCTCGAAGCGGAGAAGCAGAAGAAGAAGGCGAAGGCGGTGGTCTACGGCGAGGTGGACATCATCTCCCTCTTCGAGACCCTCGCCTCCACCGCCCTGGCGCAGATGGGGCTCCTCCCCGAGTCGCGCATGCCGCAGGACCTGCGTGGGGCGCGGAACTCCATCGACCTCCTGCGGGTCGTCAAGGACAAGACCGAGGGCAACCTCACCCCGGAGGAGAAGCGGGTCATCGACGAGCTCCTCTACACCCTACAGATGAACTTCGTGCAGGCGAGTAAGCAGTCAGCGCCGCCGTCGCCCCCGCCGCCGCAGACAAAATGAACTGCCGGCCGCGACGCGGCCAACCCCTGGTGGGAGGGGGTTGCACCCCCGATCAACGCAGAACCCCCGGCAGGCACAGCGGCCACCCCCCCTACCTCCCTACCCCCGCGAGCAAAGCGAGCCCCCCCATGCCCATCGACCTCGCCGCCGTGACCGAGCGCATCGCCGAGCAGTCGCGCTTCCTGTCGCGCCTGCGGGGCGAGGTGGCGCGGGTGGTGGTGGGGCAGGAGGAGATGGTCGAGGGGCTCCTCATCGGCCTCCTGTGCGGCGGCCACGTCCTCCTTGAAGGGGTGCCGGGGCTGGCCAAGACGCGCACGGTGAACGCGGTGGCCACCTGCCTCGGCGGCTCCTTCCGGCGCATCCAGTTCACCCCCGACCTGCTGCCCGCCGACCTCGTGGGGACCCTGATCTTCAACCCGAAGTCCGGTGAGTTCGCCCCCCGCAAGGGGCCGATCTTCGCCAACGTCGTCCTCGCCGACGAGATCAACCGGGCTCCCGCCAAGGTCCAGTCGGCCCTCCTGGAGGCGATGCAGGAGGGCCAGGTCACCATCGGCTACGCCACCTACCCCTTGCCCGAGCCGTTCTTGGTCCTCGCCACCCAGAACCCCATCGAGCAGGAGGGGACCTACCCCCTGCCCGAGGCGCAGGTGGACCGCTTCATGCTCAAGGTGGTGGTCGGCTACCCGTCCCTGGAGGAGGAGCGGCGGATCATGGAGATGGTGGTCGCCGACCGCACCGAGTGGGTCGAACCGACCACCACCCCGGAGGAGGTCCTCGCCGCCCGCAAGGTGGTGCGCGAGGTCTACGTCGACGCGAAGATCCGCGACTACGTCCTCGCCCTGGTGGCCGCCTCGCGTGACCCGGAGGCCCTCGGCGTCGAGGGGCTCGCCGGGCTGATCGAGTACGGCGCCTCGCCGCGCGCCTCCATCTTTCTGGAGCTCGCCGCCCGCGGCCACGCCTTCATCGAGGGACGCGGCTACGTCATCCCCGAGGACGTCAAGGCGATCGGCTGGGAGGTCCTCCGCCACCGCATCCTCCCCACCTACGAGGCCCAGGCCGAGGGGGTGAGGCCGGACGACCTGGTCCGCCGGCTCTTCGACGGGGTGGCGGTGCCGTAGGCGGGCTGTGCCCGCCTACGGGTGGGGATAGGGGGGTGAGGGATGGAGGAGATGTCGCCCCTGCGGGGCAAGCAGGACGCCGATGGAAGCTGCCAACGAAACCGATGGCGCCGGCCGTAGGCCGGCATCCATCCCCCACCCCCCACCCCCCATCCCCCACCCCGGTGCGGCGCGCGAAGCGCGCCGCACCCCGCAGGAGGTCCTCAAGCGGGTCCGCCGGATCGAGATCCGCGCCCGGCGGCTGGTCGACCAGGTGGTGGCCGGCGAGTACCACTCCACCTTCCGCGGCCAGGGGCTGGAGTTCGACCAGGTGCGCGAGTACTGCCCCGGCGACGACGTGCGCGCCATCGACTGGAATGTCACCGCACGCACCGGCCACCCGTACATCAAGACCTTTGCCGAGACCCGCGAGCTGACCGTCATCCTGGCGGTCGACTGCTCCGCCTCCACCCGCGTCGGCCCGGCCCCGGAGACGGTGGCCGAGCGCCTCGCCGAGGTCGGCGCGCTCCTCGCCTTCTCCGCCATCCGCAACAACGACAAGGCGGGGCTCCTCCTGTTCACCGACCGGATCGAGTCCTTTGTGCCGCCCCACAAGGGGAGCCACCACTGCCTGCGGCTCATCCGCGACCTCCTCTTCCCGGAGGTGGGCGCCACCGGCAGCGACCTCGGCGCGGCCCTCGGCTACCTCTCCCGGGTGGTGCGCCGCCGGGCGGTCGTCTTCCTCCTCTCCGACTTCCTCGCCAGCGGCTTCGGCCCCGACCTGCGGGTGGCCGGCCGCCGCCACGAGGTCGTCCCGGTGCGCCTCACCGACCCCCTCCACGACCACCTCCCGGAGGCGGGCCTCTGCTGCCTCACCGACCCGGAGGGCGGCGAGCCGGTGTGGGTGGACACGGCAAACCCGGCGGTACGCGCCGCCTACACCGCGGCACGCACGCGCCACCGGGCCGAGACCGACCGCATCTTCCGCGGCGCCCGCCTCCTGCCCCTGGACCTGCCCCTTACCGGCGACCTGGTGGCGCCCCTGCGCGCCTACTTCCACCAGCGGGGGATGCGGCGGTGAGGGGCAGCTCTCAGCTCTCAGCTCTGCGTGACCCGCGGGGGGGGCGGAGGCGCGGGGCCCTCCTCCTCCTCGCCTCTCTCCTTGTGGCGGCGGCACCGGTGACCCCGCCACCAGCCGCGGCCACCCCACCCGCCCCGTCGCCGGTCACCGTCGCCGCCGAGGTCGACACCACCCGCCTCACCCTCGGGGACACGGTGACCCTCACCGTCCGGGTCGACCACGACCCGGCGGTGGAGCCCATCCTCCCCGAGGCCCGCCTCGACCTCCCGGACGGGATCGAGCAGGCGGGCTTCGCCCGCACCACCACCCCCGACCCAAACGGCCACACGGTGGAGCGCCTCGTCTGGCAGCTCCGCGCCTGGCAGGTCGGCCGCTTCACCCTCCCGTCGGTAGTGGTGACCTACCTCGACGCGGACCACCAGGAGCAACGGACCGCGAGCCGGACCATCGACATCGAGGTGGTCTCGGTACGCGCGACCGAAGATGAACCGCCGCGGCCGATGACCGACCCGGTCCCCCTGCCGGTGAACTGGCGGCTGGTGGCGATGGTCGCCGGCTTCGCCGTGCTCCTGGCCGCCGGCCTCGTCGCCGGGATCACCGCCTGGCGCCGGCGGCCGCGCAAGCAGCCGCCCCCACCGCCGCCCACCCCGCCGGACCAGGTCGCCCTGGAGGCCCTGCTCCGCCTCGCCCACTCCGATGCCCTCGCCGAGGGCGACGCCGAGCGCGTCGCCACCCGCCTCTCCGCCATCACCCGCCACTACCTGGAGCACCGCCTCACCTTCCCGGCCCTCGAGTCCACCACCCGCGAGGTCGAGCAGTGGCTCACCAGCTGCGACGAGGTGACCACGGAGATGCGCGCCACCCTCCTCGACCTCCTGTTTGCCACCGACCGGGTAAAGTTCGCCCAGGGCTGGGCCACCGTTGACGAGCTCACCGCCCAGATCGACCGCGCCAAAGAGGCGGTCACCCAACTGGGCGGCGGCTGACCGCCCTACCTCGGCCTACGGGGCGGAACCAGGGCTCGGTGCAGCCTGCAAGGCGGGCTCAACGCAACGACGCCAAGGCGCGAGGGCGCAAAGGGGAGCAGGACGGCGGCGGAAAATATTGAGTTGTTTTTTCTGCCATGAAGAGCATGAAGAGGGTCAGCGGAAATAGCCCCGAGCCTCCCGCCATCCTTCACACCGCTGGAACACGAAACCACGAAAGGGGGAAAGCACGAAAAACAACCGATTGAATTCTTTCGTGTTTTGAACTTTTCGTGCTTTCGTGTTCCCACCCCCCCGAGGTCTCGGGAACATCGACCTTCTCGCCAGCCATGATTTCCGCTGCTCCTCGAAGGGGGAGCGGGCAGGGAGAACCGGCGGCGTGGGGTATGGCCACGACGGACCGGACGGGGAAAGTGGTCTATCCTCGCGGCGCCATGGCGACCTACGACCTCTACCTCTACATCGACGGGGTACCGACGGTGGACCGGGTGGACGCTGCACTCGGGGAGTTCGCGGCACGGTGGGACGGGCAGATGGGGTGGTGGATCACCGAGGCGGAGGACCGCGGTAGCGGCGTGCGCCTGCGGCTGATCGTCGAGCCCCACCTGGGGGAGCTGGCGGGGCGTCTCGGCCACCCGGCCATGGCGATGGTCGCCCTGACCACCGACGACCAGCGCTCCGACCGCGACTTCGTCACCGAGCTCAACACCGCCGCCACCCTCCAGCGCACCCTCGGCGGCACCCTCTACGACCCGCAGGTGGACACCCTCTTTGCCTTCGCCGACGCCTTCAACGACCACACCCAGCAACGGGTGGTGGAGTACTTCAACCAGCGCGACCGGTTCGAGGCGGAGATCGACGGCGCCACCGCCACCCGTGCCGCCCTGGCCGGCGGCATGTGGGCGCCGGACGACGAGGCGGTCGACACCCTGGTGGCGGAGCACCGGCCGTGGATCGTCGCCGCCTCCATCTCCCTGGCCCTCCTGGCCCTGTTCGTCGCCATCGCCGTCCACCGCGCCTGCGGCAGTGGATGACGGGCGCCGGGGCCGCCCTATTTGTCGCCGCCGTGGGCGCGCGGGTGGGCGCGGTCGTACTGCTCCAGGAGGTGCCGGAGGTCGACGTGGGCGTACTGCTGGGTGGTGGAGAGCGAGGCGTGGCCGAGGAGCTCCTGGATGGAGCGCAGGTCGGCGCCCCCTTCCAGGAGGTGGGTGGCGTAGGTGTGGCGCAGGGCGTGGGCGGAGGTGGCGGCGGGCAGGCCGGCAATGCGCACTGCCTCCTTCACCACCTGGTGGAGTCGGCGGGCGGTGAGGCGGTCGCCGGCGGCGGTGGTGAAGAGGGGGGTGCCATGGTCGTCCGCGACCGGCACCGGCCGCTCGGGATCGTCCAGGTAGCGGGCGAGGGCGGCGCGGGCGGTGCCTACCACCGGCGTCCGCCTCACCTTGCCCCCCTTGCCGTGGACCGTCACCCAGCCGCGCCGGTCGGAGATGTCCGCCTCGGAGAGGCGGCTCACCTCGGAGATCCGCAGGCCGCAGCCGTAGAAGAGCTCGAGGATGGCGCTGTCGCGCCGTCCCTTGACGGTGGCCGGGTCGGGGACCGCCAGGAGGCGCAGGACGTCGTCGATGGTCAGTGCCCGCGGCAGGGGCTTGGGCACGCGCGGCGTGTTCACCAGCCGCGCCGGGTTCGCCTCCAGCCGCCCCTCGCGCACCAGGAAGCGGAACAAGGAGCGGATCGCCGCCAGCTTACGCGCCCGGCTGCGCGGCCCCACCCCTGCCTCCGCCAGGGTGGCGAGGAAGGCGCGCAGGTGGCGGTGGGTCACCGCCGCCGGGTCGGCCACCCCGCCGCCGTCGAGGTGGGCGAGGAGCTGGCGTAGGTCGGTGGCGTAGGCGCGCACCGTGTGGGGCGAGGCGCGCCGCCCCCGCTCCAGGTAGGTACAAAAGTCCGCCACCGCCCGCTCCATGGTGCCCCCTTGTTGTGAGCCGGGCGCGACTCTACCACCGCTTGCCGGGGACGGGGGGCGCCAACATACTCGGGCCTCCCTCCACCGCTTGCACCTGACTGCCTATCTCCCTAGGAGCCTGTCGGACTTATGCACGATCTACTGCTTGATTCGCGGATCTCGGCCCGGATCGCGCCCCGTTCTTCGTTACATAGGCCCGCGTAGCGCTCGAACGGGTCGCAATCCGGACTCGAGCCCGCTTTCCCTCGCAACGATCGCA
>JAJRSX010000144.1 GCA_024278555.1 bacterium
GCCTCCACGGTGTTGACAGGGAGCGGCCTCCTCATGGAAGACACGGAGGACACGGAGAACTGCAAAGGAGAGGTGCTTTCCTCCTCTTGGGCCTCGCGATGGATCGCCACGGGGTTGCCGTGCGCGAGGACGGCGCAAAATCGTGTTGTTTTCTGATGGAGTTCTCTGTGCCCTCCGTTTCTCTGTGGTGAAAAATTCCTTCCGGGAGCCCTCCACCTCCCGGCCGAGGCGTGGAGCGACGCCGTACCTGAAAACGGCTCCCCCCTCCCTGGTGGATAGGATGCCACTCGCCATCCTCAACCTCTTGCGTTCAGGACGAACCACGCTGTCCGTCATGGGCAAGGGGGATAGGGAGTTCTCAAGAAGTTACGGTACTCGGCGGGCTGAAGCCCGCCCTACGGACGGTCCCATCTTGGTCTGCATTGCTATTTCCGTTGATCCTCTCTGTGGTGAAATCGTCTTACCGCCGTTTCTGGAATGGCGGGCATCGTCCATCGGCCAGTCGCTATTGCGCCCCACTGTGATGGCGCGCAGTCGTTCCCTTGCCCCGCAAGTCTCCCCGTGTCCCCCGTGGTGAAAAGCGGTCCGGAGGTTTCGTCCCCCCGATCACTACGGCACAGTGGCCGGATGGTGGTCCTGGGGATCGAGACGTCGTGTGACGAGACCGCGGTGGCGGTGGTGGCGGACGGGGTGGTGCGCGCCGAGGAGGTGGCGAGCCAGGTGGCGGAGCACGCAGCCTACGGCGGGGTGGTGCCCGAGCTCGCCTCGCGTCGCCACCTGGAGGCGATCGACCCCCTGGTGACTACCTGCCTCGCCGACGCCGGCGTGGCCCTGGCCGATCTCGACCTCATCGCGGTCACCCGCGGCCCCGGCCTCCTCGTGGCGCTGCTGGTGGGGGTCCAGTACGCCAAGGGGCTCGCCGCCGGGCTCTCGATCCCGCTCATCGGCGTCAACCACTGCCTCGCCCACCTCTACGTGGCGGTGGCGGAGGGGGGGGGCGCCTATCCCTACCTCGGCCTGGTGGTCTCGGGCGGCCACACCCACCTCTTCCGGGTCGACGGCCCCGTGGAGTTCACCCTCCTCGGCCACACGGTGGACGACGCCGCTGGCGAAGCCTTCGACAAGGTGGGAAAGATGGTCGGCCTGCCGTACCCGGCCGGCCCCGAGATCGACTGCCTCGCCGCGGCCGGTGACGCAACCGCAGTCGCCCTGCCGCGCCCCATGGCGCGACGCGACAACCTCCTCCTCTCCTTCAGCGGCCTGAAGACCGCGGTGCGCACCCACCTGGAGCGAAACGGCCAGCTCCCCGAGACCGGCGGTGTGCCGCCCGCCGGTCGGGCCCTCGCTGATCTGTGCGCATCCTTCCAGCAGGCGGTGGTGGAGACGATCGCCCCGAAGGTGGCGCGGGCGGCCGCCCGCGAGGGGCTGACCCGGGTGGTGGTGGGGGGTGGCGTGGCCGCGAACCGCGGCCTGCGCGCAGCCCTCGGCGCGCTCCCCGGCCTCGACGTCCACTTCATCCGCCCGGCCTGGTGCGCGGACAACGGGGTGATGGTCGCCACCCTCGGCGAGGCGCGCTTTCGCGCCGGCGTCCGCCACGACCTCGACCTCGCCCCCATCCCCGGGTTGGCGCCACTCCTGGTGGATGAGGGGGTGGTGCAAGACCCCGCGTGAGGGGGGGCGCCGGCGCAGGGGGGGGAGGGGAGGGGGGCCGGCCGGTGCGCCAAGCGCAGCGCGGCGCACCGACACCGCCTCCGACGAGGGTGGGCGTCACCGGTGGCCCTTTGGGGAGGGCCGGGGCTCAACGCAAAGGGGCGAAGATGCCGGGGCGCAAAGGGGAGGTGGCCCGCGGGTAATGCGTCGAACGCGGCGCGAGGAGGGGGGGCTCAGCGCAGAGTCGCAGAGGGGGGTACGAGGGGTGGTGGAGCAAGCAACGGTGAGGGCCGGGAAGGCCGATCCAACCAGGAAGAACATGAGGGCCACGAAGGGGAACAGATGCCTCCCGATCCCCCCGCGGATCGCGCGACCGCTCCGCCGCCCCGCCTTCGCGGGGCGCTGCCCCGGCGGGGTATCCTCCCGGCCATGGCCCTTCCCGAGCGCGGACCCTTCCCCACGGTGGACATCATCATCGAGATGGAGGCCGGCCGCATCTGCCTCATCGAGCGCCGCTTCCCGCCCCTGGGGTGGGCCCTGCCCGGCGGCTTCGTCGACGACGGCGAGTCCCTGGAGCAGGCGGCGGTGCGCGAGGCGCGGGAGGAGACGTCGCTCACGGTGACCCTCGTCGGCCAGCTCCACACCTACTCCGATCCGGCCCGCGACGCGCGGCTGCATACCTGCTCGACGGTCTTCGTCGCCCGTGCCACCGGCACCCCGCGGGCCGAGGACGACGCCAAGGGGATCGCCCTCGTCGACCCGGACGAGCTGCCGGCGCCGCTCTGCTTCGACCACGCGGCGATCCTCGCCGACTACCGGCGCTGGCGGCGCGAGCGGTGGCCGCTCTTTTGAATCCCGATTTCCGGTACCGTGGCGCGATGGCGCGGCGGCTCCCCTCTCTCTTGCTCCTCGCGAGCGGGGCGCGGCTACGCGGCATTGGCGGCGGTGAGCCTGGCCCTGGCGTGGGGGTGGCTGTCGCGGTCGAGGAGGAGTCCCTTGGGGTCGGTAGCGTTGGCCGCAGCGTCTTACTAGGCGATAGATGGCAGGTACGAAAATGTTCTGAATAGTAATGGGTCGCAATCGGACAATGGCGACAAGGGAGCGGCTGCGGTGGTCTCTGTGTGTTGGGTGATCGGTGATCGTTGACTCAACTGGGTAATTATTTGCTCAAGGTGTCGCTCTTTCGCTGCCCTGTGTGTCGACGGGCGGCAATATCGAGTCGCCGGTATCACCCTGTGGGGCGGCACCTTAGTGGGGGTAAATTCGTAGAAGAATTAGAGTTTTAGCGGTCTTCTCCATGGGGGCCATCTGGTCTCCTCCGGCGGGTGGCATGGCGATTGCAATTGGTCTTGAAATCCCAAATCCTGGCTATCACCCCCTTCCCATCGGAGGATCTTCCATGCGCCATCCCCTTCCCCTCATCCCTCACCTTGGGGTCGCCATCCTCCTGGCAACCCTCCTCGCCTGTGGAGGCGGGGGTTCCGGCTCCACCTCGAGCACCGACGCCCAGGCCTCCCTCGACCGGGCGCCGGCCGCCACCGAGACGGCAGCCCCCATTGAGACGGCAGCCCCCATTGAGACGGCAGATATTACCGGCACCCTGGCCGCCGGCACGGTGGCCGCCCAGAGTGTCGACGCGGGCAGTGCCACCGGCATCGACATCGCCGCGGTCGACGAGCACGGCGACAAGCAGGCGGAGGAGCTCGGGGTCACCTCCACCTTCCGCCTCGCGGTGCCCACGGGCCACGACTACGCCCTGATCTTTTCCGAGGGAGGCAGCATCATCTCCACCCTCGTCTACCGTAGCGCCGACGGCAGCGACCATTCGGACATCGCCATTCCACGCGGGACGACCCGGGTCGATCTGGGGACGATTACCGTGGATCGCGCCGCCCAGCGGGTGGTGGTGAACGACCCGAGCATGGTGCCCGAGCCCACGACCCCGAAGATCCCCATGGTCGACGTGGACGGGGACCACATCCCCGACTCCATCGATCCCTCCATCGACCTGCCCGCCGGCGATCCGGCGGTGGGGGCGGCGCGCTTTGCCACCTCATGTGTCGGCTGCCATGGCGCCGATGGCTCGGGCGGGGCGGTGGTCGGCGACTCCATCCGGGGTGCCAGCAGCGACGAGGTCGCCAGCGTCCTGGCCAACGGCAACGACGGGGGGATGCCCACCTTCCCCGACCTCGTGGGCTATGCGGCGGACATTGCCGCCTTCCTCAGCGACACGGGCGCGCCCGCGGGCGACGGCGAGACAGCCGGCGGCGGTGATAGCGGCAGCGGCGGTGACACGACGACGGGCAACGGCAGCGGCAACGGGAGCGGCGGCAACACCACCCCGGGGACGCCCTCGGCGATGGACGCCTACGCCACCCACTGCGGTGGCTGTCACGGCGCCGACGGCAGCGGCACCACCATCGCGCCGGATATCACCGGCACCTCCGCCGACGAGCTCACCGAGGCCCTCGGTGAGGTGGATGCAATGGCGTCGGTGAGTGTTACCGCGGATGAGGTGGCCGCGATCGCTACCTTCCTCTCCGGTAACGGCGCTACCACTGGCGGCGACGAGGCTGACGGCAACGATAGCGAGGCAGACGACGACGGCGACGGCGCCGCGGTACCGGCCGCCGGGACCGCCACCATCACCGGCAGCGTGGACATCCTGGCGTTGATCAGCGGCGACGTGGAGGTCCACTCGGTGGCCACCCAGTCTCTCGACCCGGCGGATCTCCCCCATGGCGTGGAGATCGCCGCGGTGGACGAGAGCGGCGCGACCCAGGCGGTCGCCGAGGGGGTGGTGGACGGCTTCTCCCTCACCGTTCCCACGGGTCGCACCTATGAGCTGGTGGTCTCCGACGACGAGGGGGTGATCGGGACGATGACCTACCCGGACGGCAGCGGCGGCAGCGCCACCGCCATCGAGATCGGTGCTGGGACCACCACCGTGGCGGTTGGGCGGATTACCGTGAACCCGGCGGACGGCACGGTAGAGGCGGCGACCGCGCCCGCCTTCGACACCAGCACCCCGGCGCCCACCCCCCCCCCCACCCCGACGCCGACCCCCACGCCGACGCCCGGACCGGACGCGGCCGCGGGGCAGGCGGCCTACGCCGCGAGCTGCGCCGGCTGTCACGGTGCCACCGCCACGGGCGGCTTCGGTCCCAACATCGTCGGCGCGAGCCAGGCGAAGGTGAGCAACGTCCTGGCGAACGGCAAGGGAGGCATGCCTGCCTTCCCGGCCCTGGTGGGCAGCGCCGCGGATATCGCCGCCTACCTGGCGACCCTGTAGAGAGCCTCACCTCGTAGCCCTCCTCCGCTACGGGTGAGATCGGCGGGCCGGCCTTCGGGCCGGCCCGCCTTTTTTTCTCCGGACGTTCGGTGGGACGCCCCGCATCCATCCCGGGCGCCGGCGGCGGTCCAGCATATGGCGGCATGGAAAGCGGGGGGCATCACGGCGAGGGGCCAAACCACGAAGACCACGAAGGGGGAGCCGCTCGGCGGGTGCGGCGTTCAACGCGGCGCGAGGAGGGGTGGGAGGGCCTCAACGCAGAGGCGCAGGGGGGCGGAGTCGCAGAGGGGGGGGCACGAGGGGACGTGGAACCACGGGGTGCCGAAAGGGGATCTGTGTTCATCCGTGTTCATCCGTGGTTCCTCGTCGGGGCTTTTGTTGGAACCACGGATGAACACGGATGAACACGGATGGAGGTGGCAGAGGAGGAGAGCGGGTGTCGGTGGAGCTATCCTGAGGGACGGTGCGGGCCTGGAAGGGCCGATCCAACCGTGAGTGGCATGAAGGCACGGGCTCGCTGCGCGATCCAGGGGCTAGGGATCAGGGGTTAGGGGTGGTCGGCCACCACGCGGCGTGGATCGCGAGCAGGAGCTCGCTCCTACCGGATCCCCCCGCGGATCGCGCCGCCGCAGCGCCGCCCCACCTCCCCCTTCGTGTCGGGCGCGCAGAGCCCCTTCGTGTCTCTTCGTGGACGATCCCCCTGCCAGGCGACTCGCCGCGGGGTCCTGCCCTCCACGGCGTCGGGAGGTTCACCCTTTACCCGCTGGGTGAGCCCCATCCGTGGTCGATCGGGGTCCTTGTCCGGAAGGGGAAGACCAGAGCCGGTGAGAATGGTGGCCGGCCGTTTTCCTTGACACGGCAGGGGGGCGTTGGTAGCGTCCACCGCCGCTTTGTTGCGGCATTTTTTCTTTTTGTTTCAGTGGGTTGCACGCGATTTTCGGGAGTAGCATGGCCGATGCCCTCGCCTTTCAGGAGGTGATCCTCCGGTTGCAGACCTTCTGGGGGGAGCGCGGCTGCTGCCTCACCCAGGGGACCGACGTGGAGGTGGGGGCGGGGACCTTCTCGCCCCACACCTTTCTCCGCGCCCTCGGCCCGGAGCCGTGGCGCGCCGCCTATGTGCAGCCGTCCAGGCGCCCCACCGACGGCCGCTATGGGGAAAACCCGAACCGGCTGCAGCACTACTTTCAGTATCAGGTGCTCCTCAAGCCGTCGCCTCTGGAGGTGCAGGAGCTCTACCTCGACTCTCTGCGTGCGCTGGGTATCGACCCCCTCGCCCACGACATCCGCTTCGTGGAGGACGACTGGGAGTCGCCCACCCTCGGCGCCGCCGGCCTCGGCTGGGAGGTGTGGCTCGACGGCATGGAGGTGACCCAGTTCACCTACTTCCAGCAGGTCGGCGGGGTGGAGCTGTCGCCGATCCCGGTGGAGATCACCTATGGCCTGGAGCGGATCGCCATGTACCTCCAGGGGGTCGACTCGGTCTTCGATCTCGCCTGGGGGGGCGGCATCACCTACGGCCAGGTCTACCACCCGAACGAGGTGGAGCACTCCCACTACAACTTCGAGGTGGCGGAGGTGGCGATGGTCCGGCGCCACTTCGACGAGTTCGAGCGGGAGGCCAACCGGGCGATCGACGCGGGGCTGGTCCTGCCCGGCTACGACTACGTCTTGAAGTGCTCCCACTGCTTCAACCTGCTCGATGCCCGTGGCGCGGTGTCGGTGACCGAGCGCACCGACTACATCGGCCGGGTCCGCCACCTGGCGCGCAAGGTGGCCAAGGCCTACCTGGCGAGCCGCGAAGAGCTGGGCTTCCCGATGCTGATGCAGCCGCAGGAGGTGGCGTGAGAACGCTCAACGCGAAGACGCAAAGGCGCCAAGATGCAAGGGGTATGGGCTTGTTGTGGAGGTGGCGGGTGAGCGTCGAAAGGGAGACGTCCGGGCGCGGGGTCACTGCCACGAGTGCGCGGTGGAGGAGGGTGGCGACGTCACCCTTTGCGCCGTTGCGTCTTTGCGTCTTTGCGTTGAGAAACGGAGTGTCCCCCATGGTGGGAGCCATCCATGGCTGAGCTGCTCCTGGAGATCGGTTGCGAGGAGCTGCCGGCGGGGTACATCGCGCCGGCGGTGCGGGCGCTCGGCGAGGGGGTCCTGGAGCTGCTCTCCGACCTCCACGTCCCGGCCACCGGTCTCACCACCTACGAGACGCCGAGGCGGCTCGCCATTTGTCTTGCCGACGTGGCCGAGGTGCAGGAGGCCCGCGAGGTGGAGCGGCGCGGCCCGGCGGTCTCGGTGGCCTACGACGACAACGGCGACCTCACCAAGGCGGGGCAGGGCTTCCTCCGCTCCACCGGGGTGGCGGAGGCGGAGCTGATCCGCATCGCCGGCAAGAAGGGCGACTACATCGCTGCCCGGATCCGCGAGGGGGGCGCGCCGACCCGCGACCTCCTCGCCGCCCGCCTCTCCGAGGTGGTCCGGACCCTCCCCTTCCCCAAGTCGATGCGTTGGGGCACGGGCGCCTGGCGCTTTGCCCGCCCGGTCCACTGGATCCTCTCTCTCCTCGGGGGCGAGGTGGTCGACTTCGAGGTGGACGGTGTGGCCTCTGGAAAGTTCACGTATGGCCATAGGTTCATTGCTCCGGATGCCTGTGAAGTCAGCGACTTGGATGGCTACCTTGCGGCATTGCGCGAAGCCTCGGTGGAGCCCGAGCCGGGCCGCCGTGCGGCCTTGATCCGGGAGCGCGCCGAGGCCCTCGGAGTCGAGGCAGGGGGGCGGGCGGTGGTCGACGATGCCCTCCTCGACGAGGTGACCCACCTGGTGGAGCATCCCGGGTGCTGCCTCGGTCGCTTTGACGACGCCTTTCTGGAGGTGCCGCGGGAGGTCCTGGTCACCTCGATGGCGAAGAACCAGCGCTATTTCCCGGTGGAGGCGGCGGGCGATGGGGGGGCGCTCCTGCCGTGCTTTGTGGCGGTGACCAACTCGGGTCCGGCGGCAGAGGCGAACGTGCGCGCCGGCAACGAGCGCGTCCTCCGGGCGCGGCTGGCCGATGCCCGCTTCTTTTGGGACGAGGACCGCAAGCGGCCGTTGATCTCGCGACTCGACGACCTCGACGGCGTCACCCTCCACGAGCGCCTCGGCTCGGTGCGGGCGCGGGTCGGCCGGATGGAGGCGATCGCCGCCGGCCTCGCCGCTGAGGTGGGGGGCGCGGCAGAGGGGCCGGTGCGCCGCGCGGTGCAGCTCTGCAAGGCGGACCTCACCAGCCACATGGTGGTGGAGTTCACCTCCCTGCAGGGGGTGATGGGCCGCTACTACGCCACCCACGACGGCGAGCCGGAGGCGGTGTGTGTGGCCATCGAGGAGCACTACCGACCGCGCTTCGCCGGCGACGCCCTGCCCGCGTCGCAGGTCGGTCGCCTGGTCGCGGTGGCCGAGCGGCTCGACGCGGTGTGCGGCGGCTTCGCCGTGGGGCTCATCCCCACCGGCTCCCAGGACCCCTTCGCCCTGCGCCGCGCCGGCCTCGGCCTCATCCAGATCGTGCTCGACGGCGGTTGGGGGGTGGACCTTGCCGCCTGGGTGGCACGCGACCTCGAGCTCCTCGCCGCCGACGGCGTGAAGGTGGCGGAGGACGCCGCGGCCCAGGCCCTCGACTTCCTCGGCCGGCGCCTCCACTACGCCCTCTGCTCTCAGGGGGTGGCGGAAGATGTGGTGCGGGCGGTCCTCGCCGCCGGGGCGAGCCGGCCGGTGGACGCCCGCGCCCGCGCCGCCGCCCTTGCCGAGCTGCGCTGGGAGGACTCCTTTGCTGACGTTGCCACCTCCTTCAAGCGGGTCCACCGGATCATCCCCGACGGCTTCGAGCCGGTGGCGGTGGAGGCGGCGGTGCTGGTGGAGGCGGCGGAGCAAGAGCTGCTGGCGGCGTGCGCGGCGGTGGAGGCGGAGGCCGCGCCCCTGCGGGCGGCGGGCGATTATGGCCAGCTTCTCCGCCGTCTGGTTACACTGCGCCCTGCTGTTGATCGTTTCTTTGACGACATCCTGGTGATGGCCCAGGAGGAGGCACTGCGTACCGCACGGCTGTCGCTGCTGGCGCGTATTCGCGCCCTCTTCGACGGCATTGCAGATATGAGCCAGCTGGCGGTGGAGGGGTAGACCGCACTCGCGACCACCGACGCTTGTCTAAAACCACCACGGAGGCACCACCCGTGACCACACCCAAATACGTCTACGTCTACGCGAACGGCCACGCCGAGGGGCGCGGCGACCAGAAGGAGCTCCTCGGCGGCAAGGGGGCAGGGCTCGCCGAGATGACCAACCTCGGCATCCCGGTCCCCGCCGGCTTCACCCTCACCACCGAGGTGTGCACCTACTTCAACGAGCACAACAAGGAGTATCCCCCGGGTCTCTGGGAGGAGGTCCTCGATGCCATGCGCCAGACCGAGGAGGCGATGGGCCACCGCTTCGGCGACCCCGCCGACCCGCTCCTGGTCTCGGTGCGCTCCGGCGCGCGGGTCTCCATGCCCGGGATGATGGACACGGTCCTCAACCTCGGCCTCAACGACGAGACGGTGCAGGGGCTGATCGCCAAGTCGGGCAACGAGCGGTTCGGCTACGACGCCTACCGCCGCTTCATTACCATGTACGGCGACGTCGTCCTCGGGGTCCCCCACTCGGCCTTCGAGGAGATCCTCGACGCGAAGAAAGAGGAGGTTGGGGTAACCCTAGACACGGAGCTCTCCGCCGACGACCTCAAATCGCTCATCGCCCCCTACAAGGCGTTGGTCCTCGAGCGCACCGGCAAGCCGTTCCCCGAGGACCCGATGGAGCAGCTCCGCGGCGGCATCAACGCGGTCTTCGACTCGTGGAACGTGCCGCGCGCCATCACCTACCGGAAGCTCAACAACATCCCCGACCACTGGGGCACGGCGGTGAACGTCGTCTCCATGGTCTACGGCAACCGCGGCGAGAGCTCCGGCACCGGCGTCGCCTTCACCCGCGATCCGGCCACCGGTGAACGCATCTTCTTTGGTGAGTACCTGGTCGACGCCCAGGGTGAGGACGTGGTCGCCGGCATCCGTACCCCGCTGCCGATCGCCGAGCTCGAGCGGCAGATGCCGGAGATCTACCGCGAGCTGGTGGAGATCTACCAGCGGCTGGAGGCCCACTACAAAGACATGCAGGACATGGAGTTCACCGTCGAAGAGGGCAAGCTCTACATGCTCCAGACCCGCACCGGCAAGCGCACCGCCCAGGCGGCGGTACGGATCGCCGTGGAGATGGTGGGCGAGGGGCTCATCGACGAGGCCACCGCCGTGTCGCGCGTCGAGCCGGCACAGCTCGACCAGCTCCTCCACCCGCGCATCGACACCGACCAGCCGGTCGAGGTGATCGCCCAAGGGTTGCCGGCGAGCCCGGGGGCGGCGGTCGGCGAGGTCGTCTTCACCGCCGAGTCCGCCATCGAGGAGGTGGCCAAGGGGCGCCAGGTGATCTTGGTGCGCGCTGAGACCTCGCCGGACGACGTCGGCGGGATGCACGTCGCCGAGGGGATCCTCACCGCCCGCGGCGGCATGACCAGCCACGCGGCGGTGGTCGCGCGGGGCATGGGCAAGTGCTGTGTTGCCGGCTGCTCCGCCATCACCGTCGATGCGGAGGCGCGCCAGATCACCGTCGGTGACCGGGTGGTGCGGGAGTTCGACACCCTCTCCCTCAACGGCTCGACCGGCGAGGTGATCCTCGGGGCGGCGAAGCTCATCGTCCCGGAGCTCTCCGGCGACTTCAACACCCTCATGGGGTGGGCCGACAAGATTCGCACATTGAAGGTACGCACCAACGCCGATACCCCGGAGGACGCGGCCAACGCCGTTGCCTTCGGCGCCGAGGGGATCGGTCTCTGTCGCACCGAGCACATGTTCTTCGGGGAGGAGCGGCTGCCGGTGGTCCAGGAGATGATCCTCGCCGAGGACGAGGCAGCCCGGCGGGCGGCGCTCGCCAAGCTCCTGCCCTTCCAGCGTGACGACTTCCTCGGCCTCTTCCGCGCCATGGACGGCCGGCCGGTCACCATCCGCCTGCTCGACCCGCCCCTGCACGAGTTCCTGCCGTCACGGGAGGGGCTCATCGAAGAGGTCGCCACCCTGCGCGCCAACGGCAACAACGACGGCACCCTAGCGGAGAGGGAGGCGCTCCTGGCGAAGGTGAACCACCTCCACGAGCTCAACCCGATGCTCGGCCACCGCGGCTGCCGTCTCGGCATCTCCTACCCGGAGATCTACGAGATGCAGGCCGAGGCGATCGCCCTCGCCGCCGCCACCCTCGCGAAGGAGGGCAAGCAGATCGTCCCTGAGATCATGGTCCCACTGGTGGGGACGGTGGCCGAGTTCCGCTACCTCAAAGAGCGGATCGTCAAGGTCGTGGAGGCGGTCAAGGCACGCGAATCGGTGGCCCTCGACTACCTCATCGGGACGATGATCGAGATCCCCCGTGCGGCGCTCACCGCCGATCGGATCGCCGAGGAGGCGCAGTTCTTCTCCTGCGGCACCAACGACCTCACCCAGATGACCTTCGGCTACTCGCGCGACGACGCCGGCGTCTTCCTCCCGGACTACGTGGAGAAGAAGATCCTCCCGGTCGACCCCTTCCAGGTCCTCGACCGCGACGGCGTCGGCCAGCTCGTGCGGATGGCGGTCGAAAAGGGCCGGGCGACGCGGCCGGAGCTGAAGGTGGGGATCTGCGGCGAGCACGGCGGCGAGCCCTCCTCCATCGAGTTCTGCCACCAGGTCGGCCTCGACTACGTCTCCTGCTCCCCCTTCCGGGTCCCCATCGCCCGGCTGGCCGCCGCCCAGGCGGTCCTGGCAGACCGCGGCTAACCGCGGCTCCGGGGGCTCCCGGTCTCCGTTCTCAACGCCAAGGCGCAAAGGAGGGGGTAGCTGGGGGAGAGGTGTCGACGGTGGTGGCCGGAGGGACCGTGCCGAGTGGGTTATTGACGCGGAGACGCGGAGGGGCGGGAGACGCGGAGGGGGCGATGGGGTGGGGGTGCGGTGTCGTTGGAGGCGAGCCGGTGGAGAGCAGGGGCCTTGAAGGCCGGGGGGCAACGCAAAGGCGCAAAGGCTTGCTGGGGAGCCATGGACGGCGTGGGCGGTTTTCCCGGCTCGGGTTGCCGCCCGGCAGGGGGAATCAGGTAGGAGCGGGCCAAGCCCGCGATCCGCGCCAAGGGCGCGGCCGGCCCGAAGGGACGGGGATCGGGGACATGGGTGGCGATCGCGGGACCGGCGGCGAGTGAGCTGCGGAGAGGTTTGGGCGTGGCCGGTAGCAGAACCGCCAGCCGCAAATGGACGCGAATCTGACGCGAATGGCCAGGGCGTCATCGGTGGTGATGCGTGGGGTGGGGCTTGGCCCTGAAGGCGATTTCACCTCGAAGGAGATGAAGGGGTGGGATCAAGGGGTTTCGTGTCCTTCATGCTCTTCATGGTGAATAAGGATGCCCCCTTAACGGATGAGCAAGCGGCCCCCGGAGCGGGCACGGAGACTGGGGCATGATGTGGAGGGGGAGATGGGAGGGCGAGCTGCATGGAGGGTCGCCACGCTCCATGCGGATGGCCGGATTTGACGTAGATGACCCTTATGGCTAACTTTAACTCACTATTTAGCAGGGAAGGGGAGCGATGGGCGCCACGTACCCGCAGGGACCGATCAGAGACCTCCGGGGACTGCCCTGCTTCGTCGCCGAGCCCGTGCCCGCGACTTCGCACGGCACGAGATCACCGTCCGCGACGGTAAAGGCGGCAAGGACCGGGTCACCCTGCTGCCCCAATCCCTCCTCGGTCCGTTGCGTGACCACTTACGAACGGTCCAGGCGATTCACGAGCAGGACTTGGCCGATGGGTGGGGTCGCGTGTCCATGCCGACCGCGCTGGATCGGAAGTATCCCAATGCCCCTACCGAATGGCGCTGGCAGTGGGTGTTTCCGCAGGGAACCCGGTGGATCAATTTCGAGACGCAAGAACAGGGCCGCCACCACGTGGATGAATCTCTGATCCAGAAAGCCGTGCGCGGTGCCGTCACCAAGGCAGGATTGGCCAAGCGAGCCACCTGCCATACCTTTCGCCACTCGTTTGCCACCCACCTGCTCGAGGCCGGTTACGGCATCCGCACCGTCCAGGGGCTGTTGGGCCACAGCGACGTCAAGACCATGATGATCTACACCCATATCCTCAACCGTGGACCGGCGGCGGTTCGCAGCCCTGTAGACGGACTGTGGGGTCCGGAAGGAGGCATGCTATGACGACCCGCATAAACCCCCCTTCGAACTTCCGCGGGACAACCCACAAAGAATGAATACAAAGAGTTACCGTAAATCCAGAACGAACGATCACGGACGCTATACGGACAACAACCAGATCC
>JAJRSX010000145.1 GCA_024278555.1 bacterium
CCCCCCCGGCCCACCCGCGTCCCCAAGGAGGCACAGCCATGAGCGAGCCCAGCGCGTCCCTCTTCGACCTCGTCCTCTCCGCCAACGACCCGCAACGGTTCCGCGACCTCAACTGGCACGGCTCCTTCGCCGACTACCTCGACCTCTTAAAGCAGGAGCCGGCCATCGGCCGCTCCGCCTTCCAGCGGCTCTACGACATGATCGTCTCCTTCGGGGAGACCCGGTACGTGGAGAACAAGCTGCCGCACGTCCACTACCACTTCTTCGACGACCCGATCGAGGATGGCCGCGACGCGGTCTTCGGCCTCGACCCGTCGCTCATGCACCTGGTGGACATCTTCAAGGCGGCGGCGCGCGGCTACGGCACCGAGCACCGGGTCCTGCTCCTCCACGGCCCGGTGGGCTCCGCCAAGTCGACCCTCGTGCGGATGCTGAAAAAGGGGCTGGAGCACTACTCCACCACCCCCGAAGGGGCGCTCTACACCTACACCTGGCACCTGCCCGAGGAGATGGTCCACGAGGACGGCGACACCGACATGCCGTGCCCGATGCACGAGGACCCCCTGCACCTGGTGCCGGTCGATGCCCGCGCCGCCCTGGTGGCGGAGATCAACCGGGAGCTGCCGGAGGCGGCCCAGATCCACCCGGAGGGCGACCTCTGCCCGGCCTGCCGCTTCGTCTTCCGCGAGTTCATGCGCCGCTACGACGGCGACCTGGCGAAGACCCTGTCGCATGTGGAGGTCCGCCGTATGGTCCTCTCGGAGCAGGACCGGGTCGGCATCGGCACCTTCCAGCCGAAGGACGAGAAGAACCAGGACTCCACCGAGCTCACCGGCGACATCAACTTCCGCAAGATCGCCGAGTACGGCTCCGACTCCGACCCGCGCGCCTTCAACTTCGACGGCGAGTTCAATATCGCCAACCGCGGGGTGATCGAGTTCGTCGAGGTCCTCAAGCTCGACGTCGCCTTCCTCTACGACCTCCTCGGCGCCAGCCAGGAACACAGCATCAAGCCGAAGAAGTTCCCCCAGACCCACATCGACGAGGTGATCATCGGCCACACCAACGAGCCCGAGTACCGGCGCTTGCAGTCGAACGAGTTCATGGAGGCGCTGCGCGACCGGACGGTTAAGATCGACGTGCCGTACATCACCCGCCTCGCCGACGAGATCCACATCTACGAGAAGGACTACGGCGCCGCCCAGGTGCACGGCAAGCACATCGCCCCGCACACCCTGGAGGTGGGCGCCATGTGGGCGATCCTCACCCGCCTCACCGAGCCGAAGAAGGCGAAGCTGTCGTTGATGCAGAAGCTGAAGCTGTACAATGGCAAGTCGCTGCCCGGCTACACCGAGGAGAACGTCCGCGAGCTCAAGCGCGAAGCGCCGCGCGAGGGGATGGAGGGGATCTCGCCGCGCTACATCCAGGACAAGATCTCCAACGCCCTGGTGAAGGAGGACCACCAGGGGTGCGTCAATCCCTTCATGGTCCTCAACGAGCTCGAACGCGGCCTGTCGCACCACTCGCTGATCACCAGCGACGACCAGCGCCAGCGCTACATCGACCTCATGGCCCTGGTGAAGGAGGAGTACGAGAACCTGGTGAAGTCCGACGTCCAGCGCGCCATCTCCGCCGACACCGACCTCATCGCCCAGCTCTGCTCCAACTACATCGACAACGTCAAGGCGTACACCCAGAAGGAGAAGGTGAAGAACCCCTACACCGACGCGGACGAGGAGCCGGACGAGCGGCTGATGCGCTCGATCGAGGAGAAGATCGACATCCCCGAATCGCGCAAGGACGACTTCCGCACCGAGATCATGAACTACATCGGGGCGCTCGCCATCGAGGGGAAGTCCTTTGACCACACCACCAACGCCCGCCTCCAGAAGGCCCTGGAGCTGAAGCTCTTCGAGGACCAGAAGGACACTATCAAGCTCTCCTCCCTGGTCTCCGGCACGGTGGATGAGAAGACCCAGGAGAAGATCGATGTGGTCAAGGGGCGGCTGAAGCAGCACTACGGCTACTGCGACGTGTGCGCCACCGACGTCCTCAACTACGTCTCCTCCATCTTCGCCCGCGGGGACGTGAAGCGGGAGGAGTGAGGGGGGATAGCGCCGCCACGGCGACGATTCTGAAACGACGAAACTTAAAGGAGTATTGAGAAAGGGGGTGGGGGGTGAGGGATGAGGGGGGGGCAGGACGGCCCTTCGGGCCGAATGGATATGACGATGGAAGCTGAACACGAAACAAATCGCTGGCCGCACAGCGGCCAACACCCCCCTCATCCCTCACCCCCCATCCCCCACCCCCGCGAGCGCAGCGAGCCCCCCCATGACCTCCAAGTCCCAACAGAACGTCAGCCGCTTCAAGGACATCGTCAAGGGACGGGTCAAGGAGGACCTGCGCCGGTACATCAGCCACGGGGAGATGATCGGCAAGAAGGGTGACGAACTGGTCTCCATCCCCATCCCGCAGATCGACCTGCCGCGCTTCCGCTTCGGCCGCAACGACCACGGCGTCGGCCAGGGCGAAGGGGAGCATGGCGACGGCGTGGGCGAGGGGGCGAGCGAGGCGGGGGACGCCGAGGGGCGGCACATCCTCGAGGTCGACCTCACCATGGACGAGCTCGCCGAGATCCTCGGCGAGGAGCTGGAGCTGCCGAGGATCGAGCCGCGCGGCAAGGCGCAGATCAGCGCCCGCAAGGGGCGCTACACCTCCATCCGCACCACCGGCCCCGAGTCCCTGCGCCACTTCAAGCGCACCTACCGCCAGGCCCTGCGCCACCAGCTCATCGCCGGCACCTACGACCCGCAGCGACCCCGGATCATCCCGGAGCGGCGCGACAAGCGGTACCGCGCCTACCACACCATCGACGAGCCGGAGACCGCCGCCGCGGTCCTCTACATCATGGACGTCTCCGGCTCCATGGGCGCCGAGCAGAAAGAGATCGTCCGCACCGCCGCCTTCTGGATCGACACCTGGCTCGCCAGCCAGTACGACGGCCTGGAGCAGCGCTACATCATCCACGACGCCAAGGGGAGGATCGTCGACCGCGACACCTTCTTCCACACCCGCGAGAGCGGCGGCACGATCATCTCCTCCGGCTTCGACCAGGCGGCGCAGCTCATCAAGCGCGACCTGCCGCCGAGTGAGTACAACCTCTACCTCTTCCACTTCAGCGACGGCGACAACTGGGAGGCGGACAACGGCCAGGCCCTGGCCCTCTTGCGCGACGAGCTCCTGCCGCACCTCAACCTCTACGGCTACGGCCAGGTCCGCTCCCCGTACGGCTCCGGCCGCTTCATCCACGAGCTCGAACAGCACATCACCGGCGAGGCCGGCGAGCGGATGGTCTTGACCCCGATCAAGTCGAAGGAGGAGGTCTACGACTGTTTGAAGGCGTTTCTGGGGACGGGGAGATAGGTTGGAACGTGGAGACAGGAGATAGGGAATGGACAGCCCTTCGGGCTGATGAGATGCCGATGGAGATTACCCACGAAATGAGGGCGGCTCGCACGGTAGGAGGGGGTTGTACCCGCCGCGCGGCACGCCCTGCGGGCGTGTGTCGCGGGTACAACCCGCTCCTACCAGATTTCAACGAGTGATCGAGAAGCCGATGGCCACAATCGACAAAATGATCTGTTGGCC
>JAJRSX010000146.1 GCA_024278555.1 bacterium
GGCGACGGAGGAGAAGTTCTTTTCCTTCTCGGGGGACGACTCGCTGCGCGGTCGCGCATCTCGTCTCCCCCTCCGGTATCCCGCCACCCGGCCTCCACGGTGTTGACAGGGAGCGGCCTCCTCATGGAAGGACACGGAGCACTGCAAAGGAGAGGTGCGTTCCTCCTCTTGGGCCTCGCAACGGAGCGCCACGGGGTTGCCGTGCAAGAGGACGGCGCAAAATCGTGTTGTTTTCTGATGGAGTTCTCTGTGTCCTCTGTGTCTCTGGGGTGAAAATCCCTTCCGGGAGCCCTCCACCTCCCGGCCGAGGCGTGGAGCGACGCCGTACTTGGCCCGCGTTGCGATTTCCGCTGATCCTCCACGCGGTCTTCTGCAGGGCGTCAGCCCTCCAGCCACGGGGGGTGAAAGCGGTGTCGGGGATGGAGTCCGGTGCTTCACGCACCTCGCCCGTCCCACCATCTAGGCGGCGCGTCCCCTGTGCCCGGTGTGGTGCATTCCCCTTCCGGGCGGTTTCCATCCCGGCCGACAAATGCCCCGGGACCTTTGCCGAGGAGGCCACCCCCGAGGGGAGCCCCCCTTTGGGGCGGAGGGGGGCGCGCCCCCGCGCCCCTGTTTCACGTGAAACATGGGCGGTAGAGGGTTACCCCGTTGCCGGCGGGGCTTGCCTGCCAGCCGTCCACCTCCGCCGGTTCGCCCCACAGGGCGACCGCGCCGCCCGCGGCGAGGAGCCCCGCACACCACGGCAAGAGGGTGGCCGGGGCGGCGACGGCACGGCTCACCACCAGGTCGACCCGCGCCGCCGCCGTCCAGCTCACGGCCTCGGCGCGCCCCTCGACCACCTCGGTGCGGGTCAGGCCGACAGTGCGGACGAGGTGGCGGAGGAAGGCGGCGCGCCGCTCGCGCGGCTCGATGAGGAGGCAGCGGCGGCGCGGCGCGACGATCTGGAGGACGACGCCGGGGATGCCGTTGCCGCTGCCGAGGTCCGCGAACGAGGCGACACCGGTGTAGGGCGGGGTGGCGGCGAAGGGGAGGGTGGGGGCGATGAGCCGCTCGACAATGCCTACGCCGTCCAGGGCGGTGAGGTTGAGACGGCAAGCCCAGCGCAACAGCTCCGCCACGTAGGCGCGGAGCCGCGCCCCCGCCTCCGCCTCGACCCGCGCCGCCGCCACCACCGCGGCGAGCCGCCCCCGCCACGCCTCAGCCACCCGCCCCCCCCTTGAGGTGGACGGCGAGGAGGGACACCGCCGCCGGGGTCACCCCGGAGATCCGCCCCGCCTGGCCGAGGGTCGCGGGCCGCCGGGCGGCGAGCTTCTCGCGCACCTCGGTCGCCAGGCCGTGGACTGCCTGGTAGTCGAACCCCTCCGGGATCGCCACCCCCTCCAGGCGGTGGAGGCGGGCCACCTGCCGTGTCTGGCGCTCGATATAGCCCTGATACTTGATGTCGATCTCCGCGCCGCGGGCCACCGCCGGATCGAGACCGGGACGGTGGGGGTCGGCCGGGGCCAACCCGGCGTAGCCCACCGTGGGCCGCTGGAGGAGGTCGGCGAGGGTCGCGCCCACCCGCGCCTCCACCCCGCCCGCCGCGAGCTCCTTTCGCCCCTCGTCGGTGAGGCGCACCGAGCGCAACCGCGCCACCTCCGCCGCCCGCGCCGCCTTGCGTTCCAGAAAGGCCGCGTGGTCCCTCTCCCGGACGAGACCGAGCTCATGGCCGAGGGGGGTGAGGCGGGCGTCGGCGTTGTCGAAGCGGAGCCGGAGGCGAAACTCGGCGCGCGAGGTAAACATCCGGTACGGCTCGTCAATGCCCCGGGTCACCAAATCGTCGATGAGGACGCCGATGTACGCCTGGTCGCGACCGAGGACCACCGGCGCCTGGCCGCCCACCCGGCGGGCCGCGTTGATCCCCGCCATGATCCCCTGCGCCGCCGCCTCCTCATAGCCGGAGGTGCCGTTGATCTGGCCGGCGAGAAACAGCCCCGCCACCCGCCGTACCTCCAGGGCGTGGGAGAGCTCGGTCGGCGCCACCGCGTCGTACTCCACCGCATAGCCGGGGCGCATGATCTCCGCCCCCTCCAGCCCCGGGATGGTCCGCACCATCTCCATCTGCACCTCCACCGGGAGCGAGGTGGAGAGGCCGTTGACGTAGACCTCACAAGTATCCACCCCCTCAGGCTCCAAAAAAAGCTGATGGCTCGTACGGTCGGAAAAGCGAAAGACCTTGTCCTCGATCGACGGGCAGTAGCGCGGCCCGACCCCCTGGATCTGGCCGTTGAACAGGGGCGAGCGGCGGACATTCGCCTCGATCACCGCGTGGGTTGCCCTATTCGTGTGGGTGATGTGGCACGGCACCTGGTCGCGCTCGATGGCCACCGTCGCAAAGGAGAAGGGGGTCGGCCGGGGATCGCCCGGCTGGACCTCCGTCCGCTCCCACGCCACGGTGCGCCCGTCCACCCGCGGGCAGGTGCCGGTCTTCAGCCGCACCAGAGGGAGATCGAGGGCGGCCAGAGAGGCCGCCAGCTCGCTCACCGCCTCCTCCCCCACCCGGCCGCCCGGCCGGCGCACCTCGCCGGTGTGGAGGAGGCCGTTGAGAAAGGTACCGGTGGTGACCACCACCGCCGCGGCGCGGTACTCCCAGCCGAGCTCGGTGGTGATCCCGACCACCCGCCCGCCCTGCGCCCGGATCGCCACCACCCGCTCCTGCTTCACGTCGAGCCCCGCCTGCCCCTCCAGCACCGCCTTCATCCGCTGCTTGTAGGCGTACTTGTCCGCCTGGGCTCGCACCGCCTGGACCGCCGGCCCCTTCGAGGTGTTGAGCATCCGGAACTGGATCCCGGTGGCGTCGATGGCCCGCCCCATCTCCCCGCCGAGGGCGTCGATCTCGCGCACCAGGTGGCCCTTGGCGATGCCGCCGATCGCCGGGTTGCACGGCATGAGGGCGATGGTGTCGAGGGACAGGGTGAAGCAGGCGGTGCGCGCCCCCAACCGCGCCGCCGCCAGGGCCGCCTCGCAGCCGGCGTGGCCGGCGCCGACGACGATCACCTCGTAGCGGGTCGGATGGTTCATGGCGCGGCAGGATGGACCGACGGGCACGATTGTTCCACGTGAAACACGACGAGCCGCCCTGCGCGCGCCCCGAGGGGCCGCCTGCGGCGCCCGGGGAGGATGGCCCGGGGATCCCGCGCGTGGGTTGGGAAGAACAGGAGATGGCGATCCATCTGCGCGATCCGTGGCCCGCCTCACGCCCCATGCGACGCCAGTCGCTCCATGAGCCGGGCCAGGGGCACCGCCTGCACCTCGCGGCTGAGGGGGTAGGGCTCCTCGCCGGGGTAGACCACGAAACGGCGCTCCGGCTTGACATCTTCGCACGCCGAGTGAAAGCCCCGTTGCGGGCGCGGGGCGAGGCTGCGCTTGATCTCCACCGCCCACAGGGAGCCGCCGGAGAGGTGCAGCAGGAGATCGATCTCCGCCCCGCTGCTGGTGCGGTAGTAGTAGGCGTCGCACCCCTCCGGCGCGACCGCAAGGAGGTTCTCGATGACGAACCCCTCCCAGCTCGCCCCCACCACCGGATGGCCAAGGAGTGCCTCCTTGTCACCAATGGCGAGGAGGGCATGGACAATGCCGCTGTCGCGCACGTACATCTTCGGGGACTTGACCAGCCGCTTGCCGATATTCGCGTGCCACGGGCGAAGGCGACGGACGAGGAGGAGGTCGACGAGGAGATCGATATAGGAGGCGGCCGTCTTCCCGTCCACCCCCAGGTTGCGCGCCAACATCGACACATTCACCGGCGACCCTTGCAGGTGGGCGATCATCTGCCAGAAGCGGCGCAGGGTCTCCGCCGCGATGCGCCGGCCAAACTGGGGGACATCACGCTCCAGATAGGTGCGGATAAAATCGTTACGCCAGCGCACGCTTAGCCGATCGTACGCCGCCAGGAAACTCTCCGGGTAACCGCCACGAACCCAGAGCCGATCCTGTGCCAACGGCCCCCCTGCTGCGCGCACCTCAAGAAGATCGAAGGGGTAGAGCTCCAGATAGCTGACCCGCCCCGCCAGGCTCTCTCCGTACTGCCTGAGCATCTCCATGGACGCCGATCCAAGGAGTAGATATAGCCCGACTCCCCTCCCCGCGCGGCGACCGCGGTCGATCGCCCCACGAAGGAGCGGAAAGAGGCCGGGAACCCGGTGGATTTCATCCAGAATCACAAGCTCTTCGGGGTGGTCTGCAAGGTAGAGCTCGGGCTCGCCGAGACGCGCACGATCCTGGTCCGACTCCAAATCGAGGTAGACCCCGCCGCCCTTGCCATGGACCGCCAGGGCGAGGGTCGTCTTGCCCACCTGCCGGGGTCCTAGGAGGACCACCGCGGGGACCTCATCCAACCGCTGTACCACCTTGGTAAGGAGACGTCGCGGAACCATTCATGCAATTCTGGAGACAGATTCCATAATTTGCAACATTAGTGATTTTCACCTCACCGACCCCTACGATCACCCGCCTCTCTCCTCCCTCCCGCGCGTCACTTGCCGATGCAGAAGCGGCTGAAGATCTGCTCCAGGACCGCCTCGGGGGGGCGCTCGCCGATGAGCTCGCCGAGGGCCTCCTGGGCGGCGCGCAGCTCAAAGGCGATGAGCTCCGGGCTCAGCCCCTGGATGAGCCCCTGCCGGGCCGCCCGGAGGCCCCGTGCCACCGCCTCCAGCCCCAGCCGGTGGCGCGGCAGGCAGGCGACCGACTCGTCGGCGGCGGCCGCCTGCGCCCGGGAGACGATCCACGCCCGCACCGACGCCACCCCGGCGCCGGTGCGCGCCGAGCAGGCCACCGCCTCGCCCACCTCGGCCGGCGGCGGCGGGGCGCCGAGATCCACCTTGTTCCACACCACCAGGGTGGGACGCTCCGGGAGCGATACCGCCCTTGGGCCACCGGTGGCATCCACCACATGCAGGAGGAGGTCCGCCCCCTCTGCCTCGCCGCGACTGCGCTCGATCCCCGCCCGCTCGGCCGCCCCCGTGGCCTCGCGCATCCCGGCGGTGTCCACCAGCCGAACCTCCACCCCCGCCCACTCCACCCTCCCCTCCAGGTAGTCGCGGGTGGTCCCCGCCTCGGGGGTGACGATCGCCCGCTCCTCCTCAAGCAATCGGTTGAAAAGGCTCGATTTTCCAGCGTTCACCGCGCCGACGAGGACGACCCGAACGCCGTCGATCCGGTGGCGCGCCGCCGCGTGGCCGGCGAGCAGCCGCGCCACCTCCGCCTCCACCGGCGCCAAACGGGCCGCCAGCCGCGCGCCGCCGGCCGGATCGATCTCCTCCTCCGGGAAGTCGATCGCCGCCTCCACCTCCGCCTCCACCGCTACGATCGCCTCCCTCAGTGCCGCCAGTCCCGCACCGAGCTCGCCGGCCAAAAGCCTCCGGGCGAGCCGGGCGGCGCCCTCACTACGCGCCGCGATCAGCGCCCCCACCGCCTCCGCCTGGGTGAGGTCGACCTTGCCGTTGAGAAAGGCGCGCTCGGTGAACTCCCCGGGCCTGGCCAACCGCGCCCCGGAGCGCACCAGCTCTGCCACGATCCGCTCCATGAGCAGCGGGTTGCCGTGGCCGTGGAGCTCGACCACGCTCTCGCCGGTGTAGCTCGCCGGTCCCGGAAAGCGGACCGCCAGGAGCTCATCGACTACCTCCCCCGCACCATCGACGAAGCGGGCGCGGCCGAGTTGCCGCGCCGCCGGTGACGCCCCGCGCCATACCAAGTGGCGGGTGGCGATCGCCACCGCCTGGTCGCCGGAGAGGCGGATAATCCCCACCGCCCCGCGGCCGGCCGGGGTGGCGATGGCGACGATGGTGTCTCGCTCCAGACCCATGGCGGAGAGGGTACCCCGACCGTCAACTCCCCCGCACAGATCCACCCGCTGAAAGCTGGGAGCTGAACGCCCCAAGTGCCGCCGTGGCTCCGACCGACCGCTCCCCCCGGCTTCCCCCTTCGTGCTCCTACCCCGCCTCCGCCGCCGCCACCTCGCGGTTGGCGATGATCTGCTGGCCGATGGTGAGGAGGTTGTTGATCGCCCAGTAGAGGACCAGGCCGGAGGGGAAGTTGAAGAACATCAAGGTGAAGACGATGGGGAGGAACTTCATCATCCGCGCCTGGGTAGCGTCCATGGTGGTCGGGGTCATCTGCTGCTGGAGCCACATGGTCACCCCCATGATCAGGGGCAGCGGCCCGACCGCGAAGCCGGCGACGTGGCCGAAGAGGGCGTCCGGGGCGGCGAGATCGGGGAGGTAGAGGAAGGGGGCGTGGCGCAACTCGATGGCGTTGAGGAGGACGTTGTAGAGGGCGAGGAAGACGGGGATCTGCACCACCATCGGCAGACACCCCATCATCGGGTTCACCTTGTTGCGCTTGTAGAGCTCCATGATCTCCCGCTGCATCCGCTGCGGGTCCTTCTTGTACTTGGTGCGGATCTCCTGCATCTGCGGCTGCAGCGCCTGCATCCGCTTCATGGAGACCTGCTGGTTGTGGGTGAGCTTGAAGAAGGCGAGCTTGATCAGCACCGTGACCAGGATGATCGACACCCCCCAACTGCCGATGATCCGGTGGATGAAGCGCAGGAGGTAGAACATCGGCTCCGCCACCACCCGGAACCAGCCGAAGTGGATCCTCTTGGCGAAGATCGGGTCGGCCGCCTGGAGGGCGTCCATCTCCTTCGCGCCGATGTAGACGCGGAAGCGGGTCTCACCGGCGGTGAGGTTGAGCAGGGCGGTGTAGTCCGGCTCCTCACCGGCTCGCACCAGCAGCCCCGCATGGGGAATTGGAATCGACGGGATCCACCCCTGGAGGAAGTACTTGTCCTCGGAGAGCAGCCACGGGATGGGGCCGTCGATATAGCGATCGGCCTTGAGCTTCTTGAACGGCGCCTTCTCGTCCCCCTCTGCCGTGCCGTAGGCGAAGCCGCGGTTGCCGTAGTAGCGGGTGCTGAGGATCTTGTGGGAGAAGCCGGTGGGGCCGACCAGGCGGATCGGCGCCACCGCCACCACCTTCAACCGCACCAAGTAGCTGTCGTCCTCGAGGCTCCAGCTGAGGGTCGTACCGTCGGCGAGGCGCACGTTGAGGGCGCGGCCGGCCGGCCGTGCCTCCACCACCTCCACCACCTGGCCGTCCCCGGCCACCACCTGACCCGAGTGGAAGCGCGCCACCTCCGCCACCAGCTCGAGGGGCTGACCCTCCTCGTCGACCTGCCGTTTGAGACGGGCGCTCAGCAGGCCGCCGGTACGCCGGCCGAAGGTGAGGGTCACCCAGTCGTTGGCCAGCTCGATCCCCGCCTCACGCTCCGCCGGTGGCGCCACCAGCGGGGTCGCCGTTCCTCCGACCGCCGCCGTTGGCGCCGGTGCCGGTGTGGGCGGCACCGCCTCCTTCGCACCCCGGCTCGGTGTCGTCGCGCCGACCGGCGGGGCCGACTCCTCCCCCTGCTCCGCTATCGGGCTCTGCGGATAGAGCCGCTTCATCACCGCCGAATAGCCCACCACCACGATAATCGAGAGGGCGATCGCCAAGATCGTTCGTCGATCCATTACTGTTGCTCCCTGGGAAAAACGAGGGTGTGACGGCGGCCGGGGGCCGAAGTTGGCCCACGATGCCCCGCCCCCACCGGGTCGAAGCCGCCCGGGCGGCCCGGATGGCAACGCAGCAGACGGCGGGCCGCCAGACCACCGCCGCGCAACCAGCCGAAGCGGCGCACCGCCTCCTCGGCGTAGGCAGAGCAGGTCGGATAGTAGCGGCAGGTCGCCGGTAAGAGGGGCGACACCAGCCGCCGGTAAAGCGCGATCAAGAGGAGCACCAGGCGGTTCACGACAGCCGTCTCCGCAGCTCTCCCCAGAGTGCCGCAAGCTCCCGCCGCAGGACCTCTCCCGAAAGCTCTGCGGCCCCCGGGCGACAGTGGACCACCACGTCCACCGGCGGCAGGTCGCGCGGCTGCAGGCGGGCAAAGTCGCGGATCCTCCGCCGCAGCCGGTTGCGCGCCACCGCCTTGCCCACCTTGCGAGAAACGGTCATCCCCAGCCTCACGCCGTCGCCGTCGCCGTCGCGGCGCCGGTAGCGGACCTCAACCCACCGCCTGCGCACCGTCCGACCGCCTCGGTAGACGGCGCGAAACTCCGCCGACCGACGAAGGATCTCCAGGGGTGAACGGAGCGCCATCGGGTAGCGAGAGGTTCCACACCGGTGGCCGAGGGAGAGGGTGCGACATCCGGCGCCCCGCTCTCTACCGGCGCACCCGCTCCGGACACCCGCACCGCCGACACCCGTCGGGAGACCGGCGCCTATACGGTCAAGCGCTTGCGACCCTTGGCGCGCCGGCGCTTGAGCACCTTGCGCCCCCCGGGTGTGGCCATCCGGGCACGAAACCCGTGGGTGACCTTACGCTTGCGACGGTTGGGCTGATAGGTGAAAGACATTGGGTAGTTCCCCGAAGAGACGAGCGGCGGATTCTAGGGGGGAGCCGTTGTGGTGTCAAACGAGGGCAACGGCGACAACTGGTGGGAGCCCTGGTAGTAGTGAAATGAATATACAATCAAAAAAATCATCTCCCACCTTCTGTGTTGTGGAAGGTGTTGAAAGGGAGACCATCCTATTGAAAATGAAGCGATTGACTCCGGACCGTCCGGGTGGAGAGCGATCCACCTGCTCCCCGGTGGTCGCCGCCGGTCGCCTCGGCCGCCCAACTCCGCACACCACTCCACGTTGATATTCAAGGGTTTTCCCCGAATTCATCCACATGCCGAGGGTGACCGATTGTGGAATCGTCGTTCAAAACTCGTGGGGTGAAGATGCGTTTCCACGTTCTTTCAAGGGGTTGCGATCCCTTGCCCGCCGTTGGCCGCTTTGCTATAACCGACCGACCGGCATGGAGGTGGGGCGATCGGCGGCCTGTGATGGGGGATTTACTTGTTTTTCATGGGGTTACGCCGCGATCGAGAGGTGTTGGAGGGGATTGGTCTTGATTGAACCAAGGGTGAAAAAAGAAAAAACGGGCGTCTATATCGACGTTTTTAGTGGTTCAGAGATAGCTTTCAGAATTGAGCAATCGAGTTGCCTGTATTGGATCGTAAAGGGAATCGTTTCGTGACCTTGCCGACCCCAAACTTCTCTCACCGGCAGCCGGCGGTTACCGGCGTCTGGGAGCGCTCTCTGGATCTCCTTTCCGAGGAGCTTTCCCACCACAATTACACCAAGTGGATTGAGTCCCTGGAGCTACGTGATGAGGGGGCTGAGGTGGTGGTCCTGGATGCACCGGACACCTTTGCCAAGGAGTGGATCGAGGAGAATTATCTGGGACAGATTACCGATGTCGTCGGCCGACTCTCCAGCGGCCGGCTTCGCGTCGAGCTCGGGGTGCGTGAGCGCGAGCCGACGGCGGTCGAGCGGCCGCGGCCGGTGCGTCGGGTCGCACCGCCGGTGGCGGAGGTGGATGCGCCGCCGTTCCATCCGCGGATGACCTTCGACGACTTCGTGGTCGGGCCGAGCAACCGCTTCGTCCACGCCGCCGCCGAGGCGGTAGCGACCAAGCCGGGGGAGGCCTACAACCCCTTCTTCATCTACGGCGGCTCGGGGCTGGGCAAGACCCACCTGTTGAACGCCATCGCCCACCGGGCATGGCGGGAGAACCCGCGGCGGATGATCTGCTTTCTCACCGCCGAGCAGTTCGTCAACGACCTGGTCGACTCGACCCGTCGCCACCGCTGGGATGCCTTTCACGACCGCTACCGGCGGGTCGACGTCCTGCTGATCGACGACATCCAGTTCATCGCCGGCAAGGAGCAGACGCAGAAGGAGTTCTTTCACACATTCAACACCCTGCATGCGGCGCACAAGCAGATTGTCCTCACCGCCGACTGCTCGCCGAAGGAGATCGACCACCTCGAGGATCGGTTGAAGACCCGCTTCGAGTGGGGGCTGATCGGCGATGTCCAGCCGCCCTGTCTGGAGACCCGTCTGGCGATCCTCAAGCGCAAGGCCCAGCGCGAGGGGATCGCCCTGCCGGAGGAGGTAGCCCTGCTCATCGCCTCGCGGGTCCAGTCGTCGATTCGCAAGCTCGAGGGGTGTCTCATCAAGCTCGTTGCCTACACCTCCCTCACCGGCCAGCCCCTGGATCTGGCCCGCGCCGAGGAGCTCCTCCGCGACCTCCTCTACGAGGAGCAGCGCGAGGTGTCGGTGGAGCGGATCCAGCAGGTGGTGGCGGACCACTACGGTGTCCGGGTCGCCGACCTGAAGTCGAAGCGCCGCACCGCCGCCATCAGCACCCCGCGGCAGGTGGCGATGTATCTGTGCCGTACCCTCACCAGCCACTCCCTGCCGGAGATCGGCCGACTCTTCGGCGGTCGCGACCACACCACCGTGCTCCACGGTTGCCGCAAGATCGGCGAGCGCAAGGAGCAGGATCCGAGCCTCGCCCAGACCCTGCGGAACCTGCGCCGCAAGCTCGAGTCCGTCCCCGGTTGACGCTGGCGCGTGCGCGGGTCAAGTTCATCGACCCGCCATGTACGCGCGGGAGTGAGGTGAACCATGCGATTTTCTATTGAACGAGCCGCTTTTCTCGGACCCCTGCAGCGGATCCAGGGGATCGTCGGGACCCGTACCGCCATGCCGATCCTCGCCAACTGCCTGGTACAGGCGGTGGATGGCGCCGTCGAGGTGGTGGCGACCAACCTGGAGATCGGCGTCCGTGACCGTGCCCCGGCTAAGGTGGCGGAGTCGGGGCGCGTCTGCGTCGCCGCCCGCAAGCTCTACGAGGTGGTGAAGTCCCTCCCCGAGGGGGTCCTGGTGGAGGGGGAGGTGGGGGAGGCGCGCCTCACCCTGCGCTCCGGCCGCACCACCGCCCACCTCCTTGGGATGGAGCCCTCGGAGTTTCCCGCCCTGCCGGAGGTTTCCGAGGGGGAGGGGCTGACCCTTGCCGCCTCGCTCCTTGCCGGGGTCCTCGCCCAGACCGCCTTTGCCGTATCCACCGATATCACCCGCCAGACCCTCGGCGGCGTCCTCTTTGCCCACGACGGCGAGGGCCACCTGGAGGTGGTCGCCACCGACGGCCACCGGTTGGCGTGCCGGCGGGTGGCGATGGCCGCGGCCGGCCCCTTCCGGGAGATCGTGCCGCGCAAGGCGGTCGGAGAGATCCGCCGCCTGGTGGAGGAGGGCGACGAGGAGGTCACCCTCACCTTCGCCGGCAAGCACGCGATCCTCAACCGTGGCGACCTCACCCTCATCACCCGCCTCATCGAGGGGCGCTACCCCGAGTACCAGCGTGCCATCCCCACCGCCTGCAAGAACCTGGTGGTGGTGGACCGGGATGGCCTCAGCCAGGCGTGCCGGCGGGTGGCGATCCTCGCCAACGACAAGACCAACCAGGTAGAGGTGGAGGTCTCCGACGACCGCCTGGTGATCGTCGCCCACAACCCGGAGCTCGGCGACGCGCGCGAAGAGATGGAGGCGAAGCTCGAGGGTGACGGGGTGCGCATCGCCTTCAACGCCCGCTATCTCCTCGACATCCTCGGCGGCATGGAGACCGAGGCGGTGCGCATCGAGATGAACGACGGCGCCAGTCCGAGCCTCTTCTCCGAGGGGGAGGGGTCGGACTACCGCTGCGTCCTCATGCCCATGAGGTTGTAACTCACCCCAGGCGATTCGCCTTCGGCGGTCAGCGGGGAGGGGCCGCGGGCCTGCCCCGTGAGAGCGGTTGCAGTGTCGTTGCCGTGGCGGTTTTGTTTTGGAAGGGGCGTAGCTTCTCGCTGAGAGCTGAGAGCTGAGAGCTGAGAGCTGAGAGCTGAGAGCTGAGAGCTGAGAGCTGTACGCTGTCTCTCCGTGGCTACCTTAACCCGCCTCGACGTCGACACCTTTCGCAACCTGGCGCCGCAGACGGTGGAGTTTGCCGCCGGGGTCAACCTGGTGGTGGGGGCCAACGGTCAGGGGAAGACCAACCTGATCGAGGCGATCTATCTGCTCGCCTACCAAACCTCCTTTCGCACGGCCGCTGCCGAGCCCCTGGTGGCGGCGGGCGGCGATAAGGCGACCGTCGGGGGTGAGGTGGCCGAGGGCGCCGCGCGCCTGCGTTTGCGCCTCACCCTGCCGCGCCGCGGCCACCGCCACCTCGACCTCGACGGCACCGGGGCGACCGCTGCCGAAGGCCTCGCCGCCTGTCCGGTGATCCTCTTCGCCCCCACCGACCTCGGCGCCATCCGCGGCGCCGCCGGTGAGCGCCGTGCCCTCCTCGACCGCGCCGTGGCGGTCCACGACCCGGCCGCGGTAGCGGTGATGCGCCGCTATCGCCACGCCCTGCGGCAGCGCAACCAGCTCCTCCGGAGTGCCGCCGAGCGGGCCGTCGAGGAGGCGGAGCACCTCACCTGGGAGCACGAGCTCGCCGTTGCCGGCGCCGCCCTGCGCCGGGCGCGCCACGGGTACGCCACCGCCTGGGGCTCGGCGGCGGCGGCGATCCTGGCGCGGATTTCGTCGTTTCCTGCACCCCTCTCTATCCAGTACACTGGCACCCCTGCGGAGGGACCCACGGGGGAGGATCAGGCGGCCTCCCTGGCCGCGGCACTGGCACGGCGGCGACCGCAGGACCTCCGCCATGGAACGACCTCTATTGGACCCCACCGCGACGATCTCCTCCTCGCCCTCGGCGACCTCGATTGCCGCCGCTACGCCTCCCAGGGGCAGGTGCGGGCGGTGGCCATCGCCCTGCGCATCGCCCAGGTTGTCCTCTTCCGCGATGCCCACACCACCACCCCGATCCTCCTCCTCGATGACCTCTTTGCCGAGCTCGACCGGGAACGGCGCCGCTATCTCGCCACCTTCCTCGCCGGGGCGGGCGGCCAGGTGGTGGTCACCGCGGTGGACGGTGAGCTCCCCGAATCCTTCCACCCGGACGCCCGCTTGCGGGTGAGCCGGGGCCGAGTCCAGTGACCCTACCCTTTCCAGCCGTGAGGAGGCGATGACCGCCGTGTCCAAGAGTCAGCCCAACAGCTACGACGCCAGCTCGATCAAGGTCCTTGAGGGGCTGGAGGCGGTGCGCAAACGGCCCGCCATGTACATCGGCTCCACCGGCGCCGAGGGGCTCCACCACCTGGTCTACGAGGTGGTGGACAACTCGGTGGACGAGGCCCTCGCCGGCCACTGCTCCGAGATCGAGGTCACCCTGCACGTGGACGACTCGGTCACCGTGGTGGACAACGGCCGCGGCATCCCGGTGGAGATACACCCCACCGAGGGGGTGCCGGCGGCGCAGGTGGTCCTCACCACCCTGCACGCCGGCGGCAAGTTCGATTCGGCCACCTACAAGGTCTCCGGCGGTCTGCACGGGGTCGGCGTCTCCTGCGTCAACGCCCTCTCCGACCACCTCTTTCTGGAGATCAAGCGGGGCGGCAAGGTCTACCAGCAGCGCTACGCCCTCGGCATCCCGGAGACCGAGCTGGAGGTGACCGGCACCACCGAGGTGACCGGCACGAAGGTCACCTTCCACCCGTCGCCGGACATCTTCGAGGCCACCACCTACTCCCTCGACACCCTCACCAAGCGGCTGCGCGAGGTCGCCTTCCTCAACAAGGGGCTCAGGATCCGGCTGCACGACGAGCGCAGCGGCGAGCACCGCGACTTCCACTACGAGGGCGGCATTGTCTCCTTCGTCGAGCACCTCACCCAGAACCGCACCCGCCTGCACCCGAAGCCGATCTACCTGGAGACCGAGGTGGCGCGCGACGGCAAGAGCTACGCCTTAGAGATCGCCATGCAGTACACCGACGCCTACCAGGAGCAGATCTACAGCTTCGCCAACAACATCAACACCCACGAGGGCGGCACCCACCTCTCCGGCTTCCGCGCCGCCCTGACCCGGACCCTGAACGCCTACGCCGGCCAGGCGGGCTTCCTGAAGAAGCTCAAGGGGGGCGCCCTGTCCGGTGACGATTGCCGCGAGGGGCTCACCGCGGTGATCTCGGTGAAGCTCTCCGACCCGCAGTTCGAGGGGCAGACCAAGGGCAAGCTCGGCAACTCCGAGGTGAAGGGGCTGGTGGAGGCGGCGGTCAACGACACCCTCGGCCGCTTCCTGGAGGAGAACCCGGCCGTGGCCCGCGCCATCCTCTCCAAGGCGGTGTCGGCCCTGGAGGCGCGGGAGGCGGCGCGCAAGGCGCGCGAGCTCACCCGCCGCAAGTCGGCCCTGGAGGTCTCCACCCTGCCCGGCAAGCTCGCCGACTGCTCCGAGCGCGACCCGGCCCGCTCGGAGATCTTCATCGTCGAGGGCGACTCCGCCGGCGGCTCCGCCAAGCAGGGGCGTGACCGCCACACCCAGGCGATCCTGCCGCTGAAGGGCAAGATCCTCAACGTGGAGAAGGCGCGCTTCGACCGGATGCTCTCCTCCGACGAGATCCGCGCCCTGATCACCGCCGTCGGCACCGGTATCGGCAAGGACGAGTTCGACGTCGCCAAGCTGCGCTACCACAAGGTCATCATCATGACCGACGCCGACGTGGACGGCGCCCACATCGCCACGTTGCTCCTCACCTTCTTCTACCGCCAGATGGCGGAGGTGATCGAGCGCGGCCACCTCTTCATCGCCCAGCCGCCGCTCTACAAGGTGAAGCGGGGCAAGTCGGAGCGCTACCTCCAGTCGGAGCTGGAGCTCACCGACCACCTCCTCACCCTCGCCGCCGACCGGGTGCGGGTGAGCGTCGACGGCCGCACGGTGCAGCAGGCCCGCCTGATCCGCATCCTCAAGGGGGTGGGTGAGCTCAGGATTGCCGAGCGGCGCTACGAGCGGCGCGGCATCGGCCACGCGCTGCTTGAGGGGCTCCTCGCCAAGGAGGTGCGGTCCAACCTCGACTTCACCAGCGAGGCGAAGCTGCTCAAGGCGCTCGCCGCCCTGGCGCCGTACGACCCGGAGCTCACCCTGGAGCTGGTGCGTGACGAGGAGCACGGCGCCTTCACCATCGTGGTGCGCAACGGCACCAACGTGGAGATCACCCAGGCGGTGGTCGACTCCCCCGAGTTCCACCGCCTCTTCGCCCTCAAGGAGGAGCTCGACGCGGTGGGCGATCCCCCCTACCGGGTCAGCCGCGCCTCCAAGGAGGGGGAGAGGGGCGAGGAGCAGCTCTTTACCACCCTCGACGAGGTCGCCGACTACATCCTCGAGGTGGGGCGCAAGGGGCTCACCATCCAGCGCTACAAGGGGCTCGGGGAGATGAACCCGGAGCAGCTCTGGGAGACCACCATGGACCCGGAGCGGCGCACCCTCCTGCAGGTCCGCCTCGACGACACCATCGCCGCCGACGAGATGTTCACCGTCTTGATGGGCGACGTGGTCGAGCCGCGGCGCAAGTTCATCGAGGACCACGCCCTCACCGTCGTCAACCTCGACGTCTGACCGACCCCTGGTCCTTCTCCCCATGGAACCGATCCGCCTCTACCTCGGCCTCGGCGACACCCTCTCCGTCGACCGGCATGCCGGCGGTCCCGGGTGCGGCGCCTGCTCGCTCTTGGCCCGCAACCGCGACGACGCCTTCCCGGACTTCGCCGGCCGCGACCTCACCTCCCGCAACCCGGACCTCTCCTTCCAGCCCCTGGCGCGGGACGGCGCCACCACCCGCGGGGTCCTGGAGGAGCAGGTCTTTCGCCTCCCCAACGATTTGGGCGGCCGCACCGTGGTCACCTTCACCGCCGGCTCCAACGACCTGCTGCTGACCCTCCAGCTCCGCGGCACCCTGCTGGACGAGGACGGTGAGGCGCTGGTCGGCCGCCTGCGCTCCACCGTCGCCTCGATCCACACCCGCTTCAACGATCCCCTGGTCCTCCTCGCCACCCTCGTCGACCCGACCGACGGCGTCGGTGACCTCCTCGCCCCGGGGCAGCCCCTGAACCGCGGCCTCGACGTCCTGGGGCGGGTGAACGACCAGATCCGCCAGATCGCCGCGGAGAGCGAGGGGACCGAGCTCGTCGACCTCCACGCCGCCTTCCTCGGCCACGGCTCCCATGCCGCCGACCCGGCCAACCCCCACCACCACCCGGACGACCCGACCCCATGGCTCGGCGACCTCGTCGCCCCCAACGGCCGCGGCGCCGACGCCATCCGCCGCCTCTGGTGGCAGGGGTTGGTCGAGGCGGGGTGGGTGGAGGGGTAGCCTGGATCGTTGGCTCTGGTTTACCCCTTCAGGGCGATACCGGTGGTTTCGTGTTCCTGCGGTGTGAAGGATGGTGGAATGCTCGGGGCTATTTCCGCTGACCCTCTCCGTGCTTCCGTGGCCAACTCCCTGCCGGGCAGCAAGGGATCCGGGGGCGACTCGTTGGCCACCACCATCCACGAGCCGGCGGGCCTCACGGTGCCGGGGCGGTGATCCGGATCCGGCGCTGCTCGCCCGCCACCTCCATCACCACCCGCCAGACGCGGCCGCCGGCGGTAAAGGCGCGCGGCCACTCGATCGCCACCACCGCGCCCTCCGCCGCCGCCTCCTCCAGCCCCAGATCGTCGAGGGCGGCGGAGTCGGCGAGGCGGTAGCCGTCGGCGTGGACGAGGAGCCGGCCGTCGGCTCCCTCGTACTCGTTGACCAGGGTGTAGGAGGGGGAGTGGACCTCGGTCGGGTCGATCCCCAGGCCGGCGGCGATCCCTGTCACCAGCCGCGTCTTCCCCGCCCCGAGGGGGCCGTCGAGGAGGACCACGTCGCCCGGCGCGAGCTGCGCGGCGAGCCGGCGCCCCACCGCCTCGCTCGCCTCCGGCGTCGTGGTGACGGCGGTCTCGCCCGCCCCGGGGCCGGCTGAACCGGTCACCCCTCCTCCGCGATCCCCCGCACCACGTCCGCCTTGCCGACCATCCCCACCAGCTTGCCCGCCTCGATCACCGGCAGGTGGTGGACCCCCTTGGAGGTCATGATCGAGGCGATCTCCTGCAGGGTGGCGTCGGGGGTGACGCTCACCACCGGGGTGTGCATCAGCTCCTTCGCGGTGGTCGCCGCCGCCTTGCGCACCTGCTCCTCGAAGTGGCGCGAGCTCTCCACGTAGAGGATCGCGTCAAACAGCGCCACCACGGTGGGGAAGCGCAGCTCCTCGTGGGTCTCGATGATGTCGTTTTCGGTCACCACCCCGAGGACGGTGCCGGCGCCGTCCACCACCGGCACGCCGGAGATGGCGTGGTCGAGCATGAGACGGCCGAGCGCCTCCAGGCTCGTCTCGGGGTCGGCGGTGACCACCTCGGTCTGCATGATGTCGCGGGCATTAGTCATGGGTGGCCTGAGCGTGGGGTTCGGAGTGATTCTGCCGGTTCACCCAGGGTACCGCGAGAGCCAGCGGAGTGGGCCGGGCGGTGGGGGCTCGGGGGCGGCGGCCGTCGCCATGGCCGCGGGCAGGGCCTCGATGAGGTCGGAGGCGATCAGGCAGCGGGGGTCGCGGCCGCGGCCCCATAGCTCGCCGGCGAGGCCGTGGAGGAAGCAGGCGGCGCGCAGGGCCGGCCCTGGCTCCCGCCCCTGGGCGAGGAGCCCCACGAGGAGCCCGGCGAGGACGTCGCCGGCGCCGGCGGTGGCCATCCCGGGCTGGCCGGTGGGGTTGATCGCCAGCGCGCCGTCCGGGTCGGCGATGACCGACAGGGCGCCCTTGAGGAGGACAAAGGAGCCGCGCTCCCGGGCCAGCGCCCGCGCCGCGGAGAGCCGATCCGCCTGGACCGCGGCCACCGAGTCGCCGGTGAGGGCGGCAAACTCGCCGGGGTGGGGGGTGATGAGCAGCGGCGCGTCGCCGCGGAGCTCCCACAGGGCGGGCTCCGCGGCCATCGCCGCCAGCCCCCCCGCGTCCACCACCACCGGGCAGCGGGCGCGCGGCAACAGGTGGGCGAGCCAGGCGCTCGCCCGCTCCGGGGGGAGCCCCGGGCCCACCAGCAGCGCCCCGGCCTGCTCCACCGCCCCATCGAAGAGGGGGTCGCCGGGCGCCACGTCGGGCCGCCCCACCACCTCCGGCACCCACCCCTGGAGGGTCGCCACCACCGACGCCGGCGCCGCGAGGGTGACGTAGCCGGCCCCGGAGCGGTACGCCGCCTTCACCGCCAGGGCGGCGGCCCCCGCCATCCCCGGATGGCCCGCCACCGCCACCACCCGCCCGGCCGACCCCTTGTGCTGGTCGGCGGCGGCTGGCGCCAGGGCCGCGGCGATGGCCGCCGCCTCCAGGAGGCGGGGGGCGGTGGCGATCTCTTCGCCGAGGGTCGCGGGGATGCCGATCTCCGCCACCGCCACCTCCCCGGCGAAGCGCCGGCTCGGGTACTGGCAGAGGCACACCTTGGGGAAGGCGAAGGTGACGGTGAGCGCCGCCTCGATGGCGCCGTTGGTCTGGTCGTGGCGGTGGCTGTCGAGCCCCGACGGCAGGTCCACCGCCACGACCGGCGCGGCCGCCCGGTTCGCCGCCGCCACGATAGCGTCGTAGGGGGGCCGCAGGGGGGGGCGGGCGCCGGTGCCGAGCAGGGCGTCCACCAACAGCGCCGCCTGGGCGATCGCCTGCTCCGCCGCGGCGAGCTCACCGTCGCGGTAGGCGTGGATCGCCGGCAGCTTTTCGACCCGCTGCCAGTTGTGGGCGGCGTCCGGGGTGGTGCGTGTGGGGTCGGCGGCGAGGATGATTGTCACCAAGGCGCCAGCGGCGTGCAGGATGCGTGCCACCACGAAGCCGTCGCCGCCGTTGTTGCCGGCGCCACAGAGGACCGCCACCCGCCGGCCGCGCACAGGAAACCGCTCCCGGATCCCCCGAGCCACCCCCTCCCCGGCCCGCTCCATGAGCGACAGAGAGGGGAGGTGGAGCTCGTCGATCGTCCGCCGATCGAGCGCCGCCATCTCGCTCCCGGTGACGACGATCATCGGCGACGGGAGCGGCCAGTGTGCTGCGCCGCGTAGAGGTCGAGGAGGCGGCGGATCATCGCCTGGTAGGAGGTGTGGTGACGGGCCGCCTCGCGCTTGAAGAAGTCGACGCTCGCCTGGCTCAGGGCCATGGTCACCTTCACCCGCTCCTCCTTGAGCACCAGCTCCTCGGGTGGCGGGAGGAAGTCGGGCACCACCTGCAGCGAACCCAACGGCTCATTTGTGTACTTGGTTTTCCGCGTCATAGATCTTCTTGCCCCTGCGCCGGTAGCCGGCGCCGATGATCCGGATGGTGTCGCCACGATAGGTGAAACGGACCGTCAGGATGCCGCCTCCGGCGCGTCCGAAGCAGTAGTACCGGGCCTCGTTCTTGCTATGTCTCTTGTCGCGCGCGATCACCCGATGGGGATCGAGGAAGGCGTACTGGGCGAGGTGGAAGGAGACCCCGTGTTTCGACTCATTGTCGCGCGCCTTGCGCTCGTCCCACTCGAATCGCGCTTGGGTCATCCCCAATCCTATCAAAGGATGGCAAATATGCCATACATTTACCCAGATGATGACCGCCCAATTCGTCCGACGCTTGTCCCGGGCGAGGGGATGACGAGGGATTGCTACAGGCTCTTGAAGACCTTCGCCAGGGAGGGCCCGGGGACCGCCATCTCCAGGCGGTGGGTGTGGCCGAAGGCGGTCTGGTGGACGGTGTAGCCGGCGCCGGAAAGGCGGCTCGCGGCGTCGGCGAGGAAGGTGCGCGCCGCCTCCGGCTCCGCGGTGGTCTCCGCCAGGTGGGCGAAGGAGTGCAGCACGATGGTCCGGGTCTCCCACTTCCGGGCGAGCCACTTGAGGTGCTTGATCGCCCCGGTGGTGATCTTCCCCAGGCGCGCATCGTCCCCTGCCTCCAGGTGGAACCACGCCACCACCGCCTGCTCGACCGCCTCGTCGAGGTCCACCGGCTCGACCTCCGCGAGGGAGGGCGCCTCGGTGCGAAAGGCGAAGCGGTCGCAGTAGAAGGTGAGGAGCTTCATGGCGGTCGTAGACGGCGTGCCGATTGAACCACCCCCGCCGGCGGGTGTCATCGGTTGCGCGGTGGAGGTTGCTACCGGCTACTTCCCACTCCCGGTGGCCACGGTAGCGTGGATCCGTGGTTTCCGTGGCCAATTCCATGCCGGGCGGGATCGGATCCGGGGGCACCCGATTGCCGCCAGGGATGGAGCCATGGGCTTGTGAGACCGTCACCATGGCCGTGACGAAGAAATCAAAGTCGACGATTTGGGCGTCGCCGCCCCCTTTCGTCGTGGCGCGGTTCGTGGTTTGGTCTGCGCCCCCATGGTCTCGCCTGTTGCCGCCCTCCTCGTCGCCGTCGTCCTCGCCGCCGGCTCTCCGGCGTCGGCTGCGGTGCGCCACCGGATCGAGGCGCACCTCGACCCCGCCACCCACCGGATCGAGGCGGCCGACCGGATCACCGGCCTCACCGGACCCCGCCTCGCCCTGCGCCTCGCCCCCACCCTGGCGGTGAGTGCGGTGGAGGGGGCGGCCAGGTGGCGGCGCGACGGTACCGGGCCGCTCCTGGTGTACGGGCCGGGGGCGGAGGTGGTGGTGCGTTATCGCGGCACCCTCTTTGATCCGCCGCGCCCCTCGGGCCACATCCGCTTTCTCGCCGGGGACGCCACCGGCGGTACCATCTCGCCGGCCGGGGTCTTCCTCGACGGCGGCACCGGCTGGTACCCGGACCCGGGGGGGATGGCCCTCTTCGACCTCGACATCGCCCTGCCGCCGCCGTTTGTGGCGGTGAGCCAGGGGCGTCTCGCCGGGCGCCACCAGGGGGTGAGCCGGTGGCGCGCCACCCTCCCGGCGGACGACCTGACGGTGGTGGCGGCGCCGTACCACGCCTTCCACGGCCGCGCCGGGACCATCGACCTCGGCTGCTACCTCATGCGTGACGACCCGGCCACCGCCAAGCTCTACCTCGACGCCGCGGCCCGCTACCTCGACACCCTCCAGAGGCGGCTCGGGCCGTACCCCTACCCGCGCTTCGACGTGGTGGAGAACTTCTTCTCCTCCGGCTACGGCATGCCCGGCTTCACCCTCCTCGGGCCGCGGGTGATCGCCATGGGCGCACGCGCCCTCAAGCCGGGCTACCTCGACCACGAGATCACCCACGACTGGTGGGGCAACGGGGTCTTTCTCGACCGGACCGGGGGCAACTGGTGTGAGGCCCTGACCACCTACTGCGCCAACTACCTGGCGCGCGAGCGGGAGGGGGCGGCGGCGGCGCAATGGGCGCGGGAGCGGTGGTCGCAGCGCTTTGCCCTCGACGTCTCCCCCGGCCACGCCTACCCCCTGCGCCGCTTCCGCTACAAGCAGAGCCGCGCGGACGACGCGATCGGCTACGCCAAGGGGGCGGCCCTCTTCCACCAGGTACGGCGGCGGATCGGGGACGACCGCTTCTTCGCCGCCCTGCGGCGCTTCGCCCACGACTTCCTCGGCCGCCGTGCCGGCTGGAGGGAGATCGAGGCCGCCTTTGCGGCGACCTCGGGTGAGGAGCTCGCCCCCCTCTTTCGCCGGTGGCTCGACGACGAGGGGGGGCCGATGGTGCGCATCGATCGGGCCCGCGCGGTCCTGCGTGGCGGTCGCTGGCACCTGCACACCACCCTCGCCCAGACGGGACGACCCTACCCGGTCGACGTGGAGGTGGCGGTGGAGACGGCGCAGGGCAGGGTCACCGTGAGCCGCCGCATGGGAGGGAGGCGCCTCGACCTCGACCTCCCCCTCCCCGCCCGCCCGGTGCGCCTCCTGGTGGACCCGGACCACCATCTCTTCCGCCAGCTCACCCTCGCGGAGGTGGCCCCCGGCCTCGACGCCCTCCTCGCCCGGCCGCCGGTCGTCTACGTGGTCGCCGACGGCGACCTGCCGGTCTACCGGCGGCTCGCGGAGATGGCGCAGCAGGAGCACGGCGGCCGGATCGTCGCCCCCGCCGGGCTCGCCGCGGTGGAGAGAGAGGCGAGCGTCTGGCTCCTCGGGCGGGCGGCGGTGGCGCCGGAGGCGGCGCCGCTGGTCGTCGGCCGGCCGGCGGAGCTCACCGTCGCCCCCGAGGGGGTCACCCTCGGGGGGGAACCGACCACCGCCGCCACCGCGATCCTCGCCACCTGGCCGCGGCAAGGGGCGCCCGGCCGCTTCGTCGGCCTCTACTGGGGGGCGTCGGCGGCGGCGGTGGCGCGCGCCCCGTACTGTTTCTATTACGGCGCCGACTCGGCGATCCGCTTCGACCACGGCCGCCCGGCCACACGCTACCGGTGGCCGGCGGCGGTGGACCCCCTGAGGGTGGCGGTGGAGACGGCGCCGCAGTAGCGGCGCCGTGCCAGAGAGGAGAGGCGATGGAGCCCATCGACCTGCAAGAGAAGTGTGCGACCTGTCCCGGTGACCTCTGCTGCACCTACTTCACCCAGGAGATCGACACCCCCCGCTCGAAGCTCGACTTCAACAACCTGCTGTGGGCGATCGCCCACGAGCGCACCAAGCTCTTCAAGGACGAGGGGCGGTGGTACCTCCTGGTGGAGAACCGCTGCACCCACCTGCGTGCCGACGGCGGCTGCGGGATCTACGACAGCCGCCCCCAGGCGTGCCGCGACTACCAGGCCGACTACTGCGAGCGCGACGCCCGGGCGGAGGACGGCTTCGAGCTCTTCTTCCCCGACTACGACAGCCTCCTCGCCTACTGCAAGCAGCGGTTCCGGACCTGGGGGCGGTGACGTGAGGGCTCTCGGGCGTGGCTTGCGGGAGTGCGGGACCTTGCGCGGCGGGTGGGAGCGACCCCGCTCGCCAACCGCGCCCGTGGCGCGGCCGGCCCCTCCGGCCGCATCGCCGGCGGGAGCCGGCTCCTGCCCCCCCGTTCGGACGACAGGCGGGCAGGCGGCGCAGGGCGGATGATCCGGGGGCCGCCTCTGCTACAGTGGCCGCCACGGCGCCGCGGCGAGGATGGATCGCGCCGCGCGGAGCCCTTCGGGGAGACCACCCATGTACCAGTTCCACTTCAAGTCCGACTGCGTCACCAAGGACCGGCCGCGCACTCCGCGCGAGTCGGACGCCTGCATCGACCGGCTGCTGGACCAGGCCCTGGTGCTGTTGCGGGACAAGGGGGCGTACGAGATCGACCTCGGCCTCGGCCCGGACACCACCATCGTCCGTTTCCTCGACCGGCCCCTCTACTACTCGGTCTACACCACCGCCCAGCTCCGCGACCTCGACCTCGCCTCCCTCCCGGACCAGCCCTACCCCGATGGGGCGGAGATCTCCCCCGACCTCCTGCCGCCGCTCCTCAAGATGGTCCGCAAACTCCGCTACCAGGACGACTACTTCTACCTCCGCGAGGGGGGGATCAACGTGGTGAGCGGCTTCATCAAGCTCCTCTTCTCCTGCGGCGGCTACCACATCGTCGACCTCGCCGAGCTGGAGTCGGTGGTGGTGTGAGCGGCTCTCGCCCTGCCGGAGCCGGCGGGCCGGGGTGTGATCCCAAGTTGTAAAAGACAAGGGATTTATTGTTGTTTGCTCGGATGAACTCCGTTAGGGTCCGCTTCCTGTTGGAGATCGACCCGTTCGCGAGGAGGCAGCACGGGAGGCGCGGGGCGGTTCGGCAGTGGATGTTTTTGTCTGTATTTCGTTGACGGGGGGAGCTCATCACGATGCAAGGCACCGGCAAGAACCTGGCCGCGGTGGCGATCTTTTTTCTGATCATCGCCTCGCCGCACCTGATCAACCTGGTCTACGCCAAGGCGTGGACCGGTCCCACCGAGGATACCCCGCGCATCCGGGCGATGGCGGACAAGGAGTGCATCGAGTCGGAGGGGTGGATGCGGCGCAACCACATGAACCTCCTGCTGTCGTGGCGCGACGCGGCCCTGCGCGACACCGACCGCATCTACGTGAATGGCCGTGGCGAGCGCTACGACATCTCCCTGATGCGCACCTGCCTCGGCTGCCACTCCAACCGCGAGGAGTTCTGCGACCGGTGCCACGAGTTCGCCGCCGTGGAGCCGTACTGCTGGCAATGCCACTACGCGCCGGAGCAGGTGGCGAAGGAGGGGTGGCGATGACCATGGACCGCCGAGGGTTTCTCAAGCTGGCCGGCTTCATCGGCCTGGCCGCCGGCACCGCCTGCGCCCGCCGGGTCGCCGGCCCGGGGAGCCGCTACACCACCGTCGACGGCGCCGAGGATGCAAAGCGGTGGGCGATGGTCATCGACATGCGCCGGTTCAACACCGCCGAGGACTATCAGCGGGTGATCGACGCCTGCCACAAGGCGCACAACGTGCCGCACATCGACAACGTGCGCCACGAGGTGAAGTGGATCTGGACCGACACCTTCGAGCACACCTTCCCGGACCAGACCCACACCCGCCTGCCGGAGGCGCTCACCGAGAGGCCCTTCCTGCTCCTGTGCAACCAGTGCGACAACCCGCCGTGTACCCGGGTCTGCCCCACCGACGCCACCTACCGTCTGGCCGACGGCATCGTCGCCCAGGACTACCACCGGTGCATCGGCTGCCGCTTCTGCATGGCCGGCTGTCCGTACGGGGCGCGCTCCTTCAACTGGGTCGACCCGCGCCCCCACGTGGACCACGTCAACCCGGAGTTCCCCACCCGCAACATCGGGGTGGTGGAGAAGTGCAACTTCTGCGTCGACCGTCTCGAACGGGGTCTGCCGGTGCGCTGCGCCGCGGCGTCGGGCGGTGGGATCGTCGTCGGTGACCTCAACGACCCCGACTCGGAGGTCTCGCGGCTGCTGGCGCGCCACTACACGCTGACCCGCAAGCCGCAGCTCGGGGCGCGGCCGAATGTCTTTTATATCGTCGATGAGGACGTCGTTCGCGGGGAGGAAGAACATGTTGGCTAAGGCACTTACCGGCGGGCCGCGGTACTACGCGTGGGTCGCCCTCCTCACCCTCCTGGCGCTGGCGGGCGCCGCCACCTACACCCACCAGTACCATGTGGGGCTGGGGCTCACCGGCATGGGGCGCGATGTCTCCTGGGGGATCTACATCGGCCAGTTCACCTTCCTGGTCGGGGTCGCCGCCTCGGCGGTGATGCTGGTCATCCCCTTCTACCTCCACGACTACAAGACCTTCGGCAAGGTGGTGGTCTTCGGGGAGATCCTGGCGGTCGCCTCGGTGACCATGTGCATCCTCTTCATCATGGCCGACATGGGGATGCCGCGGCGGGTCCTCAACGTCATGCTCCACCCGCGCCCCAACTCGATCCTCTTCTGGGACGCCACCGTCCTCACCGGCTACTTCACCCTCAACCTCCTCATCGCCTCGGTGAGCCTCTACTACCAGGCGCGCGGCGACCACCACCCCAAGTGGCTCAACCCCTTCATCTACCTCTCCATCCCGTGGGCCATCTCCATCCACACGGTCACCGCCTTCCTCTACGCCGGCCTCCCGGGCCGCCACTACTGGCTCACCGCGATCATGGCGCCGCGCTTCCTCGCCTCCGCCTTCGCCGCCGGCCCCGCCTTCCTCCTCCTCTGTCTCCTCATGGTCCAGCGCTTCAGCCGCTTCGACCCGGGGGACAAGGCCATCCGGACCCTGGCGAAGATCATCACCTACGCCATGGTGACCAACCTCTTCTTCCTCGTCCTCGAGGTCTTCACCGCCTTCTACAGCCAGATCCCCGGCCACATGACCCCCTTCGCCTACCTCTTCGCCGGGATCGACGGCCACAACCTCCTGGTCCCCTTCATGCGCCTGTCGGTGGTCCTGGGGGTGGTCTCGGTGGTCCTCTTGGTGCCGTCGCGCACCCGCAACAACCCCACCGCCCTGGTGGTCGCCTGTGTCTGCCTCTTCTTCTCCCTGATGCTGGAGAAGGGGTTCGGCCTGATCGTCGCCGGCTTCGTCCCCAACCCCCTGGAGCGGGTCGTGGAGTACTGGCCCACCGGCCCGGAGCTGACCATCGTCGCCGGCATCTGGTCGATCGGCCTGCTGGTCCTCACCCTCGGCTTCAAGATCGCCATCGCCGTGCGCGAGCATGAGATGGCGGTCCAGCCGCAGCCGCAGCCGCAGGGGGCGTAGGGAGGGCCGCCGAGGGGTGCAGCAGGGGAGCGCTGGCCGAATGTTGGGTTGGGAGTGCGGTGTCGTTCGTGGTGCGGGCCGGCGTTGGGGTGTCTCTCGTGACCAAACATGCGCCGTGGTGCGGGCCTTGAAGGCGTACTCACCGCAAAGACGCCACGGACGCAAGGGAGCGCAACGGGTCGAAGCCCTTCGGGGCCTTCGCCTCTTCCCGTGCATCCCGCCGTCGAGGGGTAGGCGGGCGACGGCGACCTCGGGCCGGTGATACCCCGCCGGCCCCCTACCGCAACCCGTAGTCCTTGAGGCGGCGGTAGAGGGTCCGTTCGCTGATGCCGAGGGCGTCGGCGACGCGGCGGCGGTGGCCGTGGTAGCGGTCGAGGAGCTCGGCGATGTAGCGCCGTTCGACCTCGGCGATGGAGGGGGGGTCACCCTGGTCGGGGGCGACGACGGTGGCGGAAGTGGCCGCTGCGTGGGCGGGTCGCGGCGGGTCGAGGGGGGCGCGCCACGCCTCGAAGCGGGCGACCACCTGCTCGATGGCGTCGGCGTCGATGCGGTTGCAGCCGCAGGTGGCGGCGGCCACCTGGAGGAGGTTTCTGAGCTCCCGAATGTTGCCCGGGAAGGTGTGGCGCTGGAGGAGGGCGATCGCCTCCGGGGTGACGGTGACCGCCCGGCCGCCGGCGACCGGCGGCAGGGTGGCGACCAGCTCGGCGGCGAGCAGCGGCAGGTCGTCGAGACGCTCTCGAAGGGGCGGCGCGTGGATGGTGAAGCAGGCGATCCGGTAGTAGAGGTCCTCGCGGAAGGTGGAGGCGTGGACACACTCCCAGAGCGACCGGTTGGTGGCGCACACCACCCGTACGTCGACCCGCCGGGTGGCCTCGCCCCCGACCCGGCGGAATTCGTGGGTCTCCAGCACCCGCAGGAGCTTTGCCTGGGTGGCGAGGGGCATCTCGCCGATCTCGTCGAGGAAGAGGGTGCCGCCGTCGGCGAGCTCGAAGAGGCCGTTGCGGCTGCCCACCGAGCCGGTAAACGAGCCGCGCTCGTGGCCGAAGACCTCGCTCTCGAAGAGCGACTCGGTGAGGGTGGTGCAATCGAGGCAGATGAAGGGCTTGTCGCGACGTTCCGACTGGCGGTGGATGAAGGCGGCGGCGAGCTCCTTGCCGGTGCCGGTCTCGCCCTGGATGAGGACCGGGCTGGTGGTCGCCGCGGCGTGCTCCAGACGTTCGACCATCGCCAGGAAGATCGGTGTACGGCCGACCATCCGTGGTCCGTCGGGGGATCGCTCCAGGTCGTGGTCCTGGGCGGCGATCTCGCACATCCCCTCGCCGAGGAAGGTGGCGCCGCCGTCGGCGGTAAGGCGGTGGCCGGTGACCCGCACCCAGCGGGTGGCGCCGCGGCCGTCGAAGTGGGTGTGCAGGCAGCTCCGCCGCTCCTGCCCTTCGAAGACCTGCCGGTGGGGGCACTCCTCACCGTGCTCGAAGCAGGGGTGGTCGTGGTGGTGGGAGACCTTGTAGCAGTTGCGTCCCACCACATCGTCGGCGTGGACGTGGTAGGCGACCTCGTAGGCGCGGTTTACCGCGACGATGCGGAACGACTCATCGATCACCGCAAAGGGTTGATCGTGGGTCTCCAGCCAGCTCGTGAAGTCGATGTGGTTGGGCATGGGCCTGGCTCGGCGTCATCGGTGGGTGGCGTCCGTCCCATTATCACCACTCTTCCGCTGCAAGAAAGCTTGACCTCGTGTCACTGCCTTTTCGAGCTCGTCCTTGGGGGCGTCGGTGGGCCTGACAGGATGGCTCAAAGATGTGCCACCGCTGCCAGGGTGGCGCAGAGGCGGGCCCGGCCGGCGCCTGGCCGCGACTCGGCGGTCGGGACGGCGGGGGCGGCCGGCGGGGGTTTGCGGCGATAGCCGGCGGCGACGGCGGAACATGGCATGTCTCTTGCTTAGGGTGGCGCGGCGGCTCGTTCGGGTCGCTCGAATTCCATCTTGTTTTGCAAGGAGGTTTGTCATGGCGCGTCTCTTGATCCTGGGTGCGGGTGTCGCCGGCCACACCGCGGCCTCGTTCGCCCAGCGGTGGCTCGGTAAGAAGCACGAGGTGGTCGTGGTGTCGCCCAACTCGATGTACAACTGGATCCCGTCGAACATCTGGGTCGGGGTCGGACGGATGAAGCCGGAGAAGGTGGTCGTCGAGCTCGCCCCCATCTACCGCAAGGCGGGGATCGACTTCCGCCAGGCCCGCTGCCTCTCCATCCACCCGGAGGGGGGCGAGAGCGGCGGCCAGCCGTACGTCACCGTTGAATGCACCGATCCGGCGCGCCGGGGCGAGCGGGAGGAGATCGCCTACGACTACCTGGTGAACGCCACCGGACCCAAGCTCAACTTCGGCGCCACCGAGGGGCTCGGGCCGGAGGGCAACTCCCTCTCCGTGTGCACCTACGGCCACGCCGAGGCGGCGGCGCGGGCCTTTGAGGAGTCGATCCAGCGGATGGAGCGGGGTGAGCACCAGGAGATCGTGATCGGTACCGGCCACGGCATGTGTACCTGCCAGGGCGCCGCCTTCGAGTACCTGTTCAACGTCGAGCAGGAGCTGAGAAGGCGCGGGGTGCGCGACAAGGCGACCCTCCACTGGCTCTCCAACGAGTACGAGGCGGGCGACTTCGGCATGGGCGGCATGCACCTGAAGCGGGGCGGCTACGTCACCCACTCGAAGGTCTTCACCGAGTCGCTGCTGGCCGAGCGGGGGGTGAACTGGCACCTGCGCGCCCACACCACCGCGGTGGAGCCGCACAAGGTCCACTACGAGACCCTCGACGGGGAGAACCACGAGCTTCCCTTCGACTTCACCATGCTCATCCCCCCCTTCGCCGGGGTCGGCCTGCAGGCGTACGACCGCAAGGGGGCGGAGATCACCGAGCGGCTCTTCAATCCGGGCGGCTTCATGTGGGTGGACGGCGACTACCAGGCAAAGCCGTTCGAGCAGTGGGAGGCGAGCGATTGGCCGCGCACCTACCAGAACCCCCACTACCCGAACATCTTCGCCGCCGGCATCGCCTTTGCCCCGCCGCACCCGGTCTCCAAGCCGATGAAGAGCGTCAACGGCACCCCCATCTTCCCGACCCCGCCGCGCACCGGCATGCCGTCGGCGATGATCGGCAAGGCGGTGGTCGCCTCGATCCGCGACATGCTCAACCGCGGCGCCACCGAGCCGACCCACACCGCCTCGATGGCGGAGATGGGGGCGGCGTGCGTCGCCTCCGCCGGTACCGGCCTCTTCAACGGGACCGCCGCCTCGATGACCGTCTATCCGATCGTCCCCGACTTCAAGAAATACCCGGAGTACGGCCGCGACCTCAACCTCACCTTCGGCGAGCTCGGCCTCGCCGGCCATTGGATCAAGTACATCCTCCACGTGATGTTCCTCTACAAGGCGCGCCAGCGGTTTGGCTGGAGCATGATCCCAGAGTAGAAAAACAACGAGCCAAAAATTACCGAAAAGGAGATCGACATGACGAATCCAAAGCCTTACGAGCAGGGCTATTTTCCCCCCGTGCCCACCAGCGCCACCCGCTTCTGGCGGACCAACCTCCTGTGGCAGGTGTGGCGCCTCCTGCGGATCAACATGAAGATGGTCCGGGTGATCCGCGCCAGCCATCGCTGACCCCTGATCCCTCCCTCTGTGGGGGTCAGTGTTCGAGAGCGGGTCGCGTGAGCGGCCCGCTCTCACCGTTTGTGGCGCAATGGTTACCCTGCTTGGTGGGTCATTGTTTCATAGTGTGTATGACATTCACTTTCTTGTATGAAAAGGTTTCGTTAGCGGACAAAAAAGTGGTTTCTGGTTGAATCACCATGTTGTCGATGGGCTCTGGGAAAAAATAGCGACCCCTTTCGGGTCGCGAAATCTAGTGCTTGGGAGTCCATCATGGCCAACCGCAAGCCGTACCAGCAGGCGTATTATCCCCCCATGCCGACCCGCGCCACGCGCTTCTGGCGCACCAACGGTCTGTACCAGGCGTGGCGCTTCCTGGTGATCAACCTGAAGATGGTCCGGGTGATCTCCCGCAGCCACCACTGAGCCGCCGCCAAGGCGGCACCGCGGCGCGCGTGGCGTTGGTGGCGGCTGGACACGGGCGATCGGTCGGTGCGACGCTCGAAGGATGATGCGTCGCCTCCTCACCCTTCCCCTCGCCCTGCTGGTCGCCGCGGTCCCGGCGGCGGCCGATGACCTCGCCACCGAGATCCTCCACCTGCAACAGCGGTGGGCGAAGGTGGCCTACCAGATGGAGCCGGAGGGGCGCGCCGCCGCCTTCGAGGCGATCGCCGCCGACACCCACCGGCTCGCCGAGCGCCACCCGGATCGGGCCGAGCCGCTCATCTGGGAGGGGGTGGTGCGGGCGAGCGAGGCGGGCGCCAAGGGGGGGCTGGGGGCCCTGAAGCTCGCCAAGGCGGCGCGGCGACTCTTGCTCGCTGCGGAAAAGATCGACCCGGAGGCGCTCGACGGCGATATCTACGTCACCCTCGGCGCCCTCTACACCCGGGCGCCCGGGTGGCCCATCGGTTTTGGCGACAAGAAGGAGGCGGAGCGGTACCTGAAGCGTGCCCTGGCGCTGCACCCGGACCACATCGACCCCAACTACTTCTACGGCGACTGGCTGATCCGTCGCCACCGGTACGAGGAGGCGATCCCCTACCTGGAGCGTGCCCTGGCGGCCCCGCCCCGCCCCGGCCGGCCGGTCGCCGATGCCGGTCGCCGGGCGATGGTCGAGAAGGCCCTGGAAAGGGCGCGGGCGAAGGTGCGGTAGGCGCGGCCTGCCGGCCGCGATCCAGCCGCCGCGGAGCGGGTCGGGGGCATGGCCCTCACTACCCGCGTGCGTAGGCGGCCAGCGCCAGGGGGTCGAGCAGGGGCTCCTCCGCGAACAGGGCGCAGGCGTCGGTGACGTAGGCGACCTGGCGCATGCCGCACAGGGCGGCCGCCACCTGCGGGGTGGAGGTGGCAAAGGCGAGGGCGATCTGCGACAGGCTCATGGTGGCGCCGCGCGGCCCGATCGCCGTGGCGAGCCGCTCCCGCAGGGCCTCGTTGCGCGCCAGCGACCGGGCCACCACCGCCTCCTCCACCCGCGGCAAAAGCGCCTGCACCGCCTTCAGGTAGCGGTCGAGGGCCTCCTGCCACCCCGCCTGCCCCTTGAGGTTGCGGTGCAGGAAGCGGCCCATCTTCTGGATATTGGGCAGGACCACCTGGCGGGCGATCTGCTCCCACTGGCTCGCTCCTTGGATCTCCGTGAGGGCGGCGGGGAGGTCGGTGGCCAGGGACAGGAGGTTGCCGCCGGCGAACCGCTCCTCGCAGTCGGTGGCGGCGAGGAGGGCGTCGATCTCCGCCTCCGCCTCGGCGACCCCCGCCAGGGCCTCCTCCAGGGCGATCGTCGGGTCGCGCTCGACCTCCGGGTCGGCGGTGGCCAGCCGGATCATGCCGCCGCTGGGGGGCATGGCGTTGAGCGGCCGGTTGGTGACCACCGCGATCCGGAGGCGGGCGGCGGCCGCCAACACGCACACGGTGTCGCCGTCGACGACCGTGTTGGCGCGGCTCGCGGCCTCCGCTTCGAGGAGGTTGTAGGGGAGCTGGATGAGGTCGAAACGGGGGCGGCTGCCGGGGCCGTGGACCGCGGCGGCGGCCTGCTCGGCCGCCTGGAGGAGGCGGCCGAGGTCGAGGCGGGAGGGGTCATCCACGGCCGCGGCGAGGGTGTTGGAGGAGACGCCGTAGCCACCGATCCTCCCGGCCGCCACCTGCCGTTCGCAGAAGGCGAAGGCGGCCTCGACCGCGGCGTAGAGCTCGTCGGCCACCGTCTCGCTCGGGCGGCTCCCGAGGTGGTGGGTAAGCTGCGCCTCCGGGTTGTGGAGGAGCAGCCGGTCGACCGTCTCCACCCCGAGGCGGTCGAGGGAGGCGGCCAGCGACAGGGCGAGGTGGTCGGGGTTGAGGCTGTGCCAGCAGCCGTCGGAGAGGGGCGCCACGCCACCGCTGTCGGCGGCGGCGTCCCCGTGGCCGCGCACCTGGGCGAGGAGGCCGCCCTGGAGGTAGCCCGCCTTGGTGACGATCACCACCTCATCGCGCGCCAGCCGCCCGTCACCGATCGCCTCACTGATGACCGCGCCGATAAGCCCCTCGCTGCCCCCATCGCCGTAGTTGGCGGCGGTGTCGAAGAGGTTGCACCCCTCGGCGACGGCCGCCGCCAGGGCGGCCCGATGGTCTGCATCGTCCGCCACCAGGCGGTAGCCGCCAAAGCCGATCTGCGAGCAGGTGAGGCCGGTGGCGCCGAGGGGGCGGTAGGCGGTCGGGACGAGGGTGGGATCCTCCGCCAGGCGCCGCGCCACCAGGCGGGCGCAACCCTCGGGGGTGGCGCGGCCGGCGAGGGGCACCTTTTCAGCCCGCATTGGTCACCAGGGATCGGCGCGAGAGGGTGTAGGTGGCCGGCGGGGGCTACCCCTCGGGCGCCTCCGCCAGACGGGCGGCCTGGTTCTTCGCGTGACGCATGTCGGCGGTGAAGACCTGCTTGTCGAGGCGGCCGCTGGAGCCGTGGAGGAAGTCGCCCTCGGCGGTGAGGTAGAAGCAGACCGGCAGCATCGAGGCGTACGGCATGTGGGCGGCGCCGATCTCCATGATCCTCGAGTCGGGGTTGTGGCTCGGCAGGGAGACGCAGACGAACGACTCCTTCAGGGGGGTGGAGCAGTCGGGGTCCGGGAGGAGCTCCTCGAACAGGTTGCGGCAGCTCGAACAGGTGGGGCGGCTCAGCTCCACGAAGAGGAGCTTCCCCTCATTGGCCGCCGCCCGCATCCCCTCCTCGAGGGAGGTGTACCAGGAGAGGCCATCGATATCGGCAAAGTGTGGATGGGATGACATGGACGTGCAAATCTCCTTGGAAACGCGACAAAAGGGGGGCCATTGTACCACAGGCTCGGGGCTGCGGTAGCGCGCCTCCGGAAGGGTCCATGGGGGCCCGTGGCCCGCTTCGAGCAGAGGAACTTGCGATATAACGCAATATGCGGCATGTAGAGGCATAAAATTGCTGTTTAGCGCAATGCAAAGACGGATTTAGATTGCATCAAACCGCAACATTAGCTATCCTTGTGGCTGAAATTGCGTTTCGATGCAACTCAACCCTCAATGAGCCCTCCCCCCCCCCCACCGGCGCCTCCCCTGCCCCTCCACCTCCTGGAGGAGATCCTCGCGGCGGCCCGCGCCCAGGGTCTTGACCAGCGGCGGCTGGCGGCCCGCGCCTCCCTCTCCCCCTTCACCATCAGCCGCCTGAAGCGGCAGGGCGACGCCTCGCTGACCACCCTCTCCCGGCTGGCCGCCGCGGTGGGGCTGCGCCTCGCCCTGGTCCCGGACGACGAGGTGGTGGCGGACGTGGAGCGGGGGGAGCTCTTCTGATGGCGCCGCCGACGCCGGAGAGGGACCACCTGGCGGTGGTCTGGACGCGGGCCGGGGGGGTGCCGGTGAAGATGGGGAGCCTCTACGTGAACGAGGCGGAGGCGCGCTTCCAGTATGCCGAGCCCTTCGTCGACGCCCACCTCCCGGGCCTCTCCCTCCTCTACCCCCCCGCCCTCTACGGCGCCCGGCCGGTGGTCTACCGGCGCGGCGGCCGCCTCCACCCGCGCTTCCAGGCCCTGATCCCGCCGGCGGGCCGCCACGCCTTCCTGCGCCACCTCCTCCTCGCCGCCCTGCGCGCCCGCGGCGAGGCGCCCACCCCCGGCTTCGAGGAGGATTGGGCCCTGCTGCTCCTTGCCGGCCACGGCTCCATCGGCCACGTGGACTGCTTCGCAGACGACGAGGCGGCGCGTGCCTGGTACACGGAGGCGCCCACCCCCCCCCTGGTGGAGGTGGGGCCGCGCCTCGGGGCGACCCTGCGCGACCTGGTGGCGTGGCTCGACGCGGACGCCGCGCCGCTCCTGCATCTGCTCGGGCCGACCCCCACGGTCGGCGGCGCGGTGCCCAAGCTCCTGTTGGCGATCCCGGCGACCGGGTGGACCGGGGAGGTGGCGGTCCCCACCCGAGGCGGGGCTGCGGACCGAGGCGGGGCGGGGGGCCGAGGCGGCGGGGCGGAGGCAGAGCGCATCGACGTGGTCCTCAAGCTGGAGCGCACCGCCGTCTATCCGGGGCTGGTGGAGCTGGAGGCGATGGCCCTGGCGGTGCACCGCGACGCCAGCTTCGCGGTCCCCCGCTTCTGGGTCGCCGAGGTCGCCGGCCTGCCCGCCCTGGCGGTGGAGCGGTTCGACCGCGACGCCCACGGCGCGCCCATCCCCTTTGAGAGCTGGTTCACCCTCCTTGCCGGCGGCGCCCGCGACATCGCCACCCCGTACGACAGTGCCCTGGAGCGGATCGGCCGCGCCCTCGACACCCCGCGGCTGGCCCTGGTGGACGACCCGCGGGCGGCCAAGCGCCACCTCTTCCTACGCCTGGTGATGGCCCTGCTCACCGGCAACGGCGACCTCCACCTCGACAACCTCGCCCTCCTCGGCGGTGACGGCGGCTCGGGCGGCGGGGCGCACTTCTCGCCGGTCTACGACCCGACGCCGATGCGCGCCTACTCCCTCCACGACATGGTCACCCCGCTGCCCTTCGGAGACTACGGCCAGCCGGCGGCCGGCCTCGACCACCCGGTCACCCTGATCGAGGCAGTGGCCCGCTTCGGCGGTGCTCTGGGGATCCGTCGCGACGAGCGGGCGGCCCTACTGGGCCGGGCCCTGGCCGCCACCGCCGACTACCCGGAGCGGGTGGCGGCGCTCACCCGCCTGCCGGAGCCCAACAAGCGGCGCCTGGAGGCGATCGCCCTGGAGGTGCGCGACCGCCTCGCGCCGGCGGCGTGATCGCCGTCCCGCTCCCTCGCCTGGCTGGCCCCCCTCCCCCACACTCCCCCCTTCCCCCTGGAGAGGGTCAGCCGAAATGGCCCTGAGCATTCCACCACCGCTTCACACCGCTGGAACACGAAAACACGAAGGGGGGATACACGAAAAACAACCGACTGAATTCTTTCGTGATTTGAACTTTTCGTGCTTTCGTGTTCCCTGCCACGTGAGGATACGGAGGCGCCAGATTTTTTGGCAGCCACGATTTCCGCTGATCCACGGAGAGAGATGCGTACCTACGACCGGCTTTGCGATCGGTTCCGCGAGCTCCACCACCTCGCCGGGGTGGAGGAGCTCCTGTCGTGGGACCAGCAGACCTACCTGCCGCCCAAGGGCCACGGCCGCCGTGGGGAGCAGCTCGCGGCGATGGCCGGGTTGCTCCACCGGCGCCTCACCGACCCGGAGGTGGGCGGCTGGGTCGAGTCGGCGGCGGAAGAGGCGCTCACCAGGGAGGAGCGGCGCAATCTGGAGCTGATGGGGTGGCGCCACCGGCGCGCCGTGGCCATCCCGGAGGCCCTGGCCACCGACTTCGCCCGCGCCGCGGCCACCGCCTGGGAGGGGTGGCGGGCGGCGCGGAAGCACGACGACTTCTCCCGCTTCGCCCCCCACCTGGAGCGGGTGGTGGCGCTGGCAACGGAACGCGGCCGCTGCCTCGCTGGCGGCGGCGACCCGTACGCCGGCCTCCTGGAGGAGTACGAGCCGGGGCTCGACCCGGCGACCCTGGAGCGCCTCCTGGTGCCCCTCGCCGAGGGGCTCGCCCACCTCGCCCGGCGGGTGGCGGACTCCCCCACGACCCTCTCCGCAGGACCGCTCTTGGGCGACTTCCCGGAGCGCGGCCAGTGGGCCCTGGCGCAGCGCCTGGTCCGCGCCATGGGGTTCGACCTCGACGGCGGCCGACTGGATAACGCGCCCCACCCCTTCTCCTCCGGGTCGCTGGGCGACGTGCGCCTCACCACCCGCTTCCGGCGCGAGGATCTGCGTGAGGGGATCGGCTCGATCATCCACGAGGCGGGCCACGGCCTCTACGAGCAGGGGCTCGACCCGGAGATCGCCGACCTGCCGGTGGGGGCGCCCCTCTCCATGGGGCTGCACGAGTCCCAGTCGCGTCTGTGGGAGAACCAGGTGGCGCGCTCACGCGCCGGCGCGCAGTGGCTCCTCGGCGAGCTCAAGGCGGTCTTTCCCGACCGCTTCGCCACCATCGACGGCGAGGCGATCTACCGGGCGCTGAACGTGGTCGCCCCGGGGCTGATCCGCACCGACGCGGACGAGGTCCACTACAACCTCCACATCTGCCTCCGCTGGGAGCTGGAGCGGCGGCTGATTGCCGGTGACCTGGAGGTGGCGGAGCTGCCGGCGGCGTGGGGCGAGGCGATGGGCCGCTGGCTCGGAGTCGAGGTGGTGAGCGACCGCGACGGCTGCCTCCAGGACGTCCACTGGACCAGTGACTTCGGCTACTTCCCCACCTACGCCCTCGGCAACCTCTACGCGGCGCAGCTCTACGCCGCGGCGCAACCGGCCCTCCCGGACCTGGAGGCGCAGATCGCCGCGGGCGAGCTCACCCCCCTGCGCGACTGGCTGGGCGCCAAGGTCCACCGCACCGGCAGCCGCCTCGCCCAGGCGGAGCTCATTGAGGCGGTCACCGGCGCGCCCCTCTCCGAGCGGCCACTCCTTGCCTCCCTGGAGGCGAAGGTGGGGGCCCTTTATGACCTCGGCTGAGCTGGCGCCTCGCCGCCTCGAACGAATTTCTCGACCATCGACCCACAACTAGCGCATTGATGGATCGACGTTCCTAGTAACGGGTCTCTATCCCATGGCCCATGCCATCGGATGAGGAGGGTTATATTGAAGGCTCCTGACTGCCATGACGCCACTCCAGGAAGACTGGAGCACTGCCAGATCACCGGTTCGGAAAACCTTTTTGAAGCCGTGGACCTGGGCCATCAACCACCTTGTGATGCCCTCTTGAGCAAGGCGGCGCTGGATCAGCCGGAGGTTACTTACCCTCTGCGACTCAATATTTGCCCGGAGTCGGGGCTGGCGCAACTGGGCCACGTGGTCGAGGGATCGACCATTTATCCGCTCGACTATCCCTACCGTTCCGGGATCTCGGAGCCCCTGAGGATTTACCAGAAGGCCTTTGCGGATGACATCGTTCAGCGATTTCGCATCCCCGCGGATTCGCTCTGCGCCGATATTGGCTCGAATGACGGCACCCTGCTCACCGGCTTCAGACGCAACGGCATGCGCATCATCGGCGTGGAGCCCACGAACATCGCGAACTGCGCCGTCAGAGAAAATCAGGTGGAGACGATCCAAAAATTCTTCACCGAGAACGTGGCGAAGGAGATCGTGGCCGAAAAGGGTCGCGCGAAGGTCATCACCATGACCAACGTCTTCGCCCACATGGCCCCCTTGGGGGAGGTGATGCGGGGGTTAGACCGTCTCCTGGACAAGGACGGCATCTTTGTTACCGAAAGCCAGTATCTCCTCGATGTCCTTGAGGACAACCAGTTCGAGGGGATCTACCACGAGCATATCCGTACCTACAGCCTCAAATCTTTGGTCACCCTCTTTCCCTACTACGGTATGGAGGTCTTTGATGTGGGGCGCGCATCGCGTTACGGCGGCAATATCCGTGCCTACGTTGCACGCAAGGGCGTCCACCCAATCAGCGCCAACGTCGCCGACCTGCTGGCGGAGGAGGAGAGAAAGGGGTTGTTCGCGCCGGAGGCGTGGGCGCAGTGGCGCGGGCGGGTGGCCGAGAACCGCGCTCGCTTCATGCAACTCGCCTATGAAGCACGGCAGAAGGGGCTACGCTTTGTCGCCGATTCCTGCCCCGGACGGGGCGCGGTCCTGGTGAACTATTACGGCCTTGACCACAACCTCATGCCCTATGTTGCTCAATTGCCGGGCTCCGAGAAGGTTGGCAAATACATGCCAGGGACCCATATCCCCATCGTCGACAATGAGGTGATCCTTCGAGAGCAGCCGGACTACGTCGTCATCCTCGCGTGGCACTACGGTGACTTCATCATGGAGAGGTGGCGCGAGAGGGGATTGAAATCCGCCTTCGTTCTCCCCCTGCCCGAGTTCAGGGTCGTTCCGGCCAGTTAGGCGAGAGGCATCTATTTGTAGGCGTTGCATACATCGATCACGGTTTGCGCGTCGTCGTCGGTAAGGCTTGGGTTGAGTGGCAGGCTGATCACGGTCTTGTGGATCTTTTCCGTGATCGGATAGTGCCGATCGTTCCAGCTTGCGTATGCCGGTTGCTTGTGCGGTGGAACTGGGTAATGAACCATCGTTCCGACACCCTTGTCGCGCAGGTAGGCGGCGAAGGTGTCGCGCTCCTCTACCCGGACGACAAACAGGTGCCATACGTGGGACCTCGCCGTTCCCTTCGGCGGCAGAATCAGGTTGGCGTTGTCGATTCCATTCAGATACCGCGCCGCGATCTCTCGTCGTCGTTCATTTTCGCTGTCGAGATATTGTAGTTTCACCTTCAAGACAGCGGCCTGCAGCTCGTCCAGGCGGCTGTTTATGCCTGCGTATTGGTTGCGGTATTTCGTGTGACTTCCATAGTTTCGTAATGCGCGGACGGTCTCGGCGAGCTCGTCATCGTCCGTGGTGACCGCGCCGGCGTCACCGAGTGCGCCGAGGTTCTTGGAGGGGAAGAAGCTGATCCCGCCGGCGTCACCCAGGCTGCCGGCCCTTCTTCCTTCGTACTCGGCTCCGGCCGCCTGGGCGGAGTCCTCGATAATCTTCAAACCATATTGATCTGCGATCGATCTCATCTTGTCGCCGTAGCTGACCAGGCCGTAGAGATGTACCGTCAAGATTCCCTTTGTCCGTTCGCTGATGGATGCCTCCAGGAGATCGCAATCGATGTTGTAGGTACCCATGTCCGGCTCGACCAATACCGCGGTCAGGCGGTTCTCGGTGATCGCCAGGATGCTGGCGATATAGGTATTGGCAGGGACGAGGATCTCGTCGCCTTCGTGGAAGATACCCAGCTCTTTGTAGGCGCGAAAAATGAGCGTAAGGGCGTCCAGCCCATTGCCGGTGCCAATGGTATTCCGGACCCCACAGTAGTCGGAAAAGGCGCGCTCAAAAGAGGCTACATTGTCCCCCAGGATGTACCACCCGGAATCGATGACGCGCGAAACGGCGTCCATCAATTCATCTTTATGCGGTGCGTTGAGGCCCTTTAGATCGAGAAACGGGATCATGGAATCTTCTCTGTTGGCGGCGGGGAACCGCTAGTCTCCGTAAGAAGTCGGGCCAAATCCTAACGCAATGAGGCCCCGGAGAGCAGGTGCTCGCCGGGGCCTCACAGGGTGTTGGAGCGGAGAGGCGACCTTGTTCCGCGTCTACTTCTCCTGATCCTCGTTGACGATCCCGGCGAGCTCCTGGAGCTGCCACCAGTTCTCCAGCCGCTCCTGCTGGCTCTTGAGGATCATCTCCGACGGGTTGCCGTCTTTGTCGAAGTGCTTGGCAAACCGCCCTTCGGTGCGGGCGAAGTGGGCAAAATCGTGGACCTCGACGGAGCCGTCCTTGCGCTCCTTGGTGTGCCAGTCGCGCTTCACCGACGGGTTGCCCTGGAGCGACAGCCGCTCCTTGATGGTGCGCCCCTTGGAGGGGTCGTAGATCATCAGGGGGAAGGCGCGGCACTCGACCGCGAGGCGCGCCTGGTGGGCGGCCATGTCGTCGGCGACACCGTGCTCCGGCTGGCAGGTGGTGTAGCCGAGGACCACCGCCGGGCCGTTGTACTCCAGGGCCCCGCGCACCGACTTGTAGAGGTGGGTGGTCATCGGCCCGACGGTCTGCGCGACGTAGGTGTTGGGGTGCATCATGCAGATCTGCGCCGCCTCCTTGCGCCGCTCCGGCTTGCCCTGGACCGTCTTGCCGTGGACGCTCATCTTCGCCTCCTGGCCCATGAAGGAGCAGGTGGAGGTCTGGCCGCCGGTGTTGGAGTAGACCTGGGTGTCCATGATGAAGACCTTGATGTTCATCCCCGAGCAGAGCAGCCGCGACAGGGCCTGGAAGCCGATGTCGAGCATGCCGCCGTCGCCGCCCATGACCCACAGGCCGCGGTCGGTGTGGCCCATGTCGTCCCAGTAGCGGCGCACCCCCATGCCGAAGGTGGAGGCGTTCTCGAACAGGGAGTTGGCCCACGGCACCACAAAGGGGTTGTAGGGGTAGGTGGAGCCGTAGACGGTGGAGCAGCCGGTGGCGGCGACGATGCCGTAGTTGTTGCCGTGGTACTCGTGGGTGGCGGCCATGATCTGGCGGATCACCGATGCCTCGCCGCACCCCATGCACGAGCCGGCGCCGCCGGTGTACTGCTGCGCGGTGGGCTTGAGCATGATGTCGATGTTGATTTTCGGGGAGATGTACTCCTTGGGCGTCGCCGGCAGGTCGTTGTGGAGCTTCCACAGGCGGAAGAAGTCGGGGAGGTTGTCCGGCGTCTTCTTGATCATCTTCAGGGCCCCGTGGTCGCCGCACACCTCGACGCACTCGCCGCACCCCTTGCACTTGGTGGGGTCGATGAAGATGCCGAACTCCGCCCCCTCCGGCTTGCTCGGGTCCTTGTCGTGCTTCTTCTGGTAGGTCTTGTAGAACTTGGTGGTCCGCACGAGCTGGGCGCGGGCGAGGTCGCGCTCCTCCGGGTCGTCGATCGCGGCGAGGGCCTCCTCCAGGTCGGCGGTGCGCACCACCTTGCCGAGGATGGCGGTGTCCGGGCAGTTCTGGACGCACTCCATGCAGGCGACGCAGTTGGCGGCGGTGAGCTCCGGGACCTCCGGGGCGATGTAGGAGAAGTCGCGCTGCGCGCCGGTGCCCGCGGGCACCACCGACTGGGCGACGAACTCGTCCGCCGGCAGGGAGGAGCCGCCGCCGCGGTTGTAGGCGTCGAGGACCTCGTCGGCGCGCTTGTAGTCGTACCAGTTGTTTTTCTTCGTCTCGGGTGTGCTCATGGTTGGCTCGCTGTGCTCGCGGGGGTGGGGGCCAGCCTGCGGCCGGCGGGATGGGCTCGCTTCGCTCGCGGGGTGGGGGATGGGGGGGGAGGGGGTGGTTGGCCGCGTTGCGGCCATCGGACTATTTCGTGGGGATTTCTAACGACATCTCATCAGCCCGAAGGGCTGTCTGGCCCTCATCCCCCACCCCTCACCCCCCATCCCCTGGTTGTAGGTCAGGGGGTTGCTCGGGGATCGACGGTATCTCGGGATCGGCTTTACACCTCAAATAAAGAACGCGTTCACGTCCTTGCCCTTGGCGTCCCACTCCTCCTTGCCCTGGGCGAGGAGCTCGCGCGGGGTCGCCTCCATGATCGCGCGCGGGACCTCGAAGACCTCGTCGAACCCCTTGCGCACCGCGTTCAGGTTGTCGCGGACGACCGCGTCGCCCTTCTTGCCGAAGTACTTCTTCAGGGGCGCCTCCACCTTGGCGAAGAGCTCGTCGTCGCTCATCCCCGCCTCCTTTTGGAAGGGGGTGACGCGGAGGAAGACGCCGAGGAGCACCACCCCCTGGAAGCGCTGGATCAGGGAGTCGTCCGACTTGCAGCAGGCGCGGGCGATGCGCACCGTGTCGACCCCGAAGAAGCGGATGTGGTTCTCCACCATGAAGTAGCGCGCCCAGGCCGGCAGGGAGTCCCACAGCCCCTGGGGATCCTCCACGTCGGTGTGCTGGAAGATGGCGCCGCCCTCCTGGAGGCCGACGCACGGGTTGCCCATGTTCCAGGTGGTGGGGTCCATCAGGGGGACGAACTCCACCTGCTGGAGCTCCGAGTGGGTGAGGATCTTCCCCTCCTTGGTGGTGGTCAGGTAGGTGTTGGTGGGCAGCCCCTTCTTCTCCGACCCGTACTTGGGCGATGCCTGGACCGGGAAGCCGAAGATGTCACCGATCATCGTGGCGATCACCTTGTTGGTGGTCACCGAGCCGTAGCCCCCCACCGAGTGGCCGCGGATGGAGAAGGAGCCGGCCGGCCGCACATCGGGCTCGGTATCCACGGTGAGCGCCGCCGGGTGGTCGATGCCGATGGTGAAGTACCGCTTGCCGCCGTCGCCCACCATGTTGCGGCAGATGGCGACCATGTGGCCCGGGGTGACGTCGCGCGAGCCCAAGCCCGCGGAGCCCGAGTAGCAGACCGGGATGCGGTCGAGCTTCGGGAACCCCTCGCTGCCCATCGCCGCCTTGGCCAGCGACGCCTCGATGTCGGTGGTCAGGGGGTTGTCCGGGCCGAGGGGGATGTCGAGCCGTTCGAGGACCGAGAAGGCCTTGACGTTCTTCAGGGCCTCGACGATCTCCCGCGCCGGGAAGGGGCGGTAGGAGGTGATCGCGATCGCCCCCACCTTGACCCCCTCGTGGCGGCGGATGTGGTCGAGGGAGCCGATCGCGGTCTCGGCGGTGGAGCCGATAGCGATGATCGCGTAGTCGGCATCCTCCATCTGGTGGGTCTCGATGAGGCCGTAGCGGCGGCCGGTGAGGCGGTAGAACTCGTCCATCGCCTCCTTGAGCTGACCGGGGAGGCGGTCGTAGAAGATCCGCTGCGCCACCTTGCCGCTCATGTAGGCGTCCTGGTTCTGGACCACCCCAATCTGCAGCGGCGTATCCGGGTCGAAGAGGCGGTAGATCTTCTCCTGCGAGTCACCCAGGTAGTCGCGGATGAGGTCGTCCTCGGGGAAGAGGCAGTTCTCGATCGTGTGGGTGGTCAGGAAGCCGTCCTGGACGTTCATGAAGGGGGTGCGGGTCTCCTCAGCGGTGCGGCGGGCGATGAGGTCGAGGTCGCCCACATCCTGGACGTTCTTGGCGAAGAGGATGCCCCAGCCGGTGTCGGCGCAGGCGAAGACGTCGTCGTGGCCGGCATGGACATTCAGCGCCTGGGAGGTGAGGGCCCGGGCACCAACGTTGAGGACGATGGGGAGCCGCTTGCCGGCGCAGGTAAAGAGCACCTCCTTCATCAGCACCAGCCCCTGGCCGGAGGTGAAGTTGGCCACCCGGCCGCCGGCCATGGCGTACCCCTCACACGCCGACATGGAGGAGTGCTCGCTCTCCAGCTCCATCCAGCCGATCGGCCGGCCGAAGACGTTCTTGAAGCCGTTTGCCTGGGCCGCCTGGTAGTTCATCCCCATCACCGTGGAGGAGGTGATCGGGTAGGCGGCGGCGGCGTCGGTGGCGCGGGTCTCCGCGTAGGCGACCATGGCGCTGCCGTCGCCGGTACCGGGGATGCCGGGGAAGGGAAATCTGGAGTCAGAGGCCATCGCAAGATCCTTAAGCTGTGGGGGTCGAGTCGTGAGGGATGGATCAAGAGCAGGGGGGCGTGTTTAGCACACGGGTTTTCACTAGCGTAGGGGCGGCGTTATCTGGGCGCCCGCGACCTGCCGTCGATTCGCCGGGGGGGAGGCGACTCTTACCGTTCTCTTCTCTGGCGGACCATGGCGATCGATCGGGGGGGGGCCAGGAGCCTGTCGGGCCAAAGTCCGACAGGCTCCTAGACCGGTCCGCGCCCCGCCAGGGCGCGCGACAGGGTGAGGGGGTCGATGTACTCCAGGTCGCCGCCCACCGGGATGCCGCGGGCCGGGCGGGTGACGGTGACCCCGTGGCCGGTGAGGATGCGGGCGAGGTAGGCGGCGGTCGCCTCCCCCTCGTGGGTCGGGTTGGTGGCGACGATCACCTCGCGCACCTCACCCGCCTCCACCCGCCGTACCAGGGAGTCGATGCGCAGCTCCGTGGGCCCCACCCCCTCCACCGGCGACAGGACGCCGTGGAGACAGTGGTAGCGGCCGCGGAAGCAGCCCGCCTGCTCCACCACGAAGACGTCGCGCGGCTGCTCGACGACGCAGATCAGCCCGGCGTCGCGCTCGGGATCGAGGCAGATGGCGCACACCTCCCCCTCGGCGAGCCCCTCACACCGGCGACAGAAGCCGAGGCGCCCCTTCAGGTCGGTGAGCGCCCTCGCCAGGGCCGCCACCTCCTCGCGCGGCTGGGCGAGGAGGTGAAAGGTGAGGCGCTCGGCGGTGCGCCTCCCGATACCGGGCAGCCGGGTGAGCTGGCGCACCGCCACCTCGATGGGGTGGTCGGGTTTCATGGCTCGCCGTGCTCGCCAGGGAGGTAGGGAGATCGGGATGTAGGGAGTAGGGGTGGAACCGGCCTGGGGGCCGGCATTTTGTTCATGTGGGTGGGTTCCATCGGCATCGTCGCCGGCCCGAAGGGCCATCCTCCCCTACCTCCCGATCTCCCGATATTCCCGATATTCACCCACCGCCCCCGAAGAGGCCGGAGAGCTTGGAGAGGTCGAGGCCGCCGGTGGCGGACCCCATCTTCGCCTGCATCAGCTCCCGCGCCTTGCGCAGGGCGTCGTTGCAAGCGGCGGCGACGAGGTCGGCGAGGAGCTCCGGGTCGGCCGGGTCGATCACCGACGGGTCGATCTCGATGCTCACAATCTCCTGGCCGCCGGTGGCGGTCACCCGCACCAGGCCGCCGCCCGCCGCCCCCTCCACCCGCTCCCGGGTCGCCTCGGCCTGGAGCTCCTGGAGCCGCTTTTGCATCTCCTGCGCCTGGCGCAGGAGGCCGTGCATCGGATTCTGATCAGCCATCCAGGGCCTCCTCTTCGGTTTCCTGGGCGAGCTCCACCCCGACGACGTCGCCCTCGAAGGTCGCCACCGCCTCCACCACCCGCGGGTTCTCCTCCACCAGGCGGCGCTTCCGCTCAGCCCGGTGGGTATCGTGCTGCTCCGCCACCGACGGCGCGCCGCCCTCCCCCTCGCGGACGACTACCTTCGCCTGTGGCCCGAGGCGCCGGCGTGCGGCCGCCTCCACCACCGCGATCCGCTCTTCGACCTGGGAGACCTCGAAGGAGTTGGGGGGGAAGAGGAGCTCCACGGTCTCGGCGTCGCAGCGGCCGAGGTGGGCGCGCTCGAGGAGCGCCGCCACCCCCGGATGGAGGTCGGCGAGGGCGGCGATGATCTCCGGCCACGCCCTCTCGTCAGGGCCACGCCCTCCAGCGGCAGGCGCGGCAGGCGGAGGCGTCGCGACCGCCGGCTCTGCTGTGATCGCGGCGGCGGGGCGCGGCGGTCTGGGGGGGGTGGCGGGTGCGCGATCCGGTGGGGCGGGCGCGGCCGGTCGCGTTGCCCTCACCGGTTTCGCCGGCGGTGCGGCCACCGGCGCGGGTACGCGGGGCGCGGCCGGCGCGGCGCCCTCCCCCTCGGCCAGCCGCTGGAGCACCGCCTCGATCGCCACCACCGGCTCCAGGCGCAACAGGCGCAGGAGCCCGGCCTCCAGGGTGAAGCGGGGGAAGGGGGAGGCGTGGAGGGCCTGACCGGTCTCGGTGAGGAGCAGGAGGGCCCGTTCGAGCTGGTCGTCGGCGAGGGTCGCACCTGCCTGCAGGAGGGTGCGGCGCTGCCCCTCGGCCAGCGGCACCAGGGTCGATTCCTCCCCCACCACCCGCATCACCAGGAGGTGGCGGAACTGCTCGGCGAGGCTCTTGAGGAACGACTCGAGCATGTAGCCGGCGGCCACCAGCTCGTCCACCAGGGCGAGGAGGGCGGCGCCGTCCCCGGCTGCCACGTGGGCGACCGCCTCGCTGAGGATGCCGCGGTCCACCAGGCCGAGGAGCTCGTGGACGGAGGCGCTGGTGGGGGCGCCGAAGGCGACCACCTGGTCGAAGAGGGACTCGGCGTCGCGCAGGGAGCCGCTGGCGGCCACCGCGATCTCCCACAGGGCCGCATCCTCCGCCTCCACCTCGTAGGCGGCGGCCACCCGCTGGAGCTGGGCGACGATCTCCGCCTCGCGGATACGCTTGAACTCGTACCGCTGGCAGCGCGACACGATGGTCGCCGGCACCTTGTTGAGCTCGGTGGTGGCGAAGATAAAGACGACGTGCGGCGGCGGCTCCTCCAGGGTCTTCAACAGGGCGTTGAAGGCCCCCTTGGAGAGCATGTGGACCTCGTCGATCACGTAGACCTTGTAGCGGCCCATGGCCGGCAGGTAGGCGACCTGCTCGCGCAGCTCGCGGATGTTGTCGACCCCGGTGGTGCTCGCCCCGTCGATCTCGATCACGTCGACGAACCGCCCCTCGGCCACCTCCACGCAGGCGGTACACCGGTTGCACGGCTCACCATTCTCGGCGGCGTCGCAGTTGAGCGCCTTGGCCAGCAGCCGCGCGGTGGTGGTCTTGCCGACCCCGCGCGGCCCGGAGAAGAGGTAGCCCTGGGCGATGCGGCCGCGGGCGAGGCCGCCGAGGAGGGTGCGGACGATCGCCTCCTGACCCACCAGCTCGTCAAAGCGCTGGGGGCGGAAGCGGCGGGCGGTGACCTGGTGGTCCACTCAGGTGTTCCGGGAGAGAGGTTCCGGCAATACGCCGGCAATGCTCGTGTCCCCGAGTCTGGCCAGGCGACCGCCGTACCCGAGACGATCTGCTTAGGGCTGCTTCCGCCAGGACCTGACCCGGTTCACAGGGTCCCGCCACGACGACGCCTGACCAGGCGCGGAGACGCGAGGGGCGCGAGTATAGACCGGCCCTTCGGGCCAGGCGAGCCGGCCGTGGATCGTCGTCGCCGTGTACGGCTCTATGGCACCCAGTGTCGATCCCACTGTCCGGAGCCCGCCCATGAAGAGCCTCCGTTGGACCCTCACCGCTATCACCCTCGTCCTCGTGGTGGCCGCCTGCGCCCGGGCGGCCGGGGGCGACGTCCCGCCCCAGGCCGCCCTGCAAGAGGTTCAGGGGGAGGGGGCCTTCCTCCTCGACGTGCGCACCCCGGGGGAGTTCGCCGGCGGCCACGCCGTCGGGGCCCGGCTCGTGCCGTGGCTCTACGGCAGCGGCCGCCTCAACGCCCATTTCGTGGAGCAGGTGGAGAAGCTCGTCCCGCCGGACAGACCGGTGGTGGTGATCTGCCGCTCGGGAAACCGCTCGGCGCAGGCGGCGGCGCGGCTCCGCGGCGCCGGCTACAAGGAGGTCTACAACGTCCTTGGCGGCTCCATCGCCTGGCGCCGGGCCCACCTTCCGTGGGCGGGACCCAGCCGCTGACCGGCCGCGGTCCGGCCGACCCCTACGCCGCCCGCGGCTCGGCCGTCGCCGCGGTGTCGAGCCGGCCGGGGACGTAGGCGGCGACCGCGTCGCTCCAGCCGCCGCGGCGCAACAGGCGCTGCAGCCGCCTCGCCTCGGTGAGGGCCGCCTTGCCGGTGGGGTCGAGGTCGCGGACGCACGGGGCGTGCTCGCCGGCGGCGAGCAGCTCCACCGTGTGGGCGACGGCGCGCTCCCGGTAGGGGTGCAGGACCACCGGGGTGATCGGCCAGGTGGAGCGGGCCGCCATCCGCGCCACGGTGTGCCGCCATCGCGGCCGCGCCACGGTGGTCAGCCAGCCGTAGAAGAGGCGGCGGCTCACCCCGTGGGAGAAGAGGGTGGGGGTGAGGCCTGCCGCCATGTGGCGCTCGCTGTCCCCGTGGTCCTCCGCCGTGAGGCGGGCCAGGAGCCGCCACTCCGCATCCGGGACGAGCTGGTCGGCGCGGATCTCCCAGTAGGCGTGGGAGAGGGTGTGCTGATCCGCGTGGGCGACCAGGTGGTGGGGGACATAGAGGTTATGGGCCACCGTGTCCGCTGCGAGGTGGCAGAGGTAGCCCCACATGAAGGCGCGGGTGGCCCCGTCCGGGGCGCCGTCGAGGAGGCGGAAGGCGACCTCCCATCGGTGGCAATGGCGCTCCGCCGGGGCCAGAGACTTGGCGATCGTCTCGTCCGCGGCGACGCTCCCGAAGAGGAAGTGGCCGCGGTGGCGCAGGAGGAGGGCGGTGATCGGCAGCCCGAGGGAGACAACCTCCTCGAGGGCGGCGGCGGCGAGGGAGACGTGGGTCGCCGGTCCCCAGGCGTGGGCCGAATCGGGCCACAGGAGGAGGCAAAAGAGGCAGAGGAGGAGGACCATTGGACGGGGCTCTCTGCCTTTGTCGGCCGGTGCGTTGACAACGTGAGGGGGCGGTTTCAACGTTGCGCGCCCGTTTTCTTCCTCTATTCATAGGTGTCCCAATGTTGCTCAAGCCGTTTGCCTTCGCCCTCGCCGCCCTCTTCGCCGTTGTCCTCCCTGCCGCCGCCGCCCATGGTGCGGACGGCGGAGACACGGTGGTGGCGACGGTCAACGACCACCCGATCACCGCCAGCGAGATCGACCAGCGGCTCCAGTCCCTGCCACCCCAGGTCCGCGGCCAGTTCGCCACCGGGGAGCGGCGCAAGCAGCTCATCGAGCAGGTGATCCTCGGCTACCTCATGGCGGAGGAGGCGACCAAGGAGGGGCTCGACCGCTCACCGGAGTTCAAGGCGGGGATGGCCCAGGCGCGGGAGTCGCTCCTCGCCCGCATGTACATGAAGAAGCACGTCGATGAGGAGAGCCAGCCGACGGACGCGGAGCTCAAGAAGGAGTACGAGAAGCATCTGCCGGAGATGGCCCCGCCGGCCCAGATCCATGCCCGCCACATCCTGGTGAAGACCGAGGAGGAGGCGAAGGCGGCGCGCAAGCGGGTCGTCGAGGGGGGAGAGCCCTTCGAGGCGGTGGCCAAGGAGGTCTCTATCGGCCCCTCCGCCTCCAAGGGGGGCGACCTCGGCCTCTTCGGCAAGGGGCGGATGGTCCCTGCCTTTGAGAAGGCCGCCTTCGCCCTCCAGGAGGGTGAGGTCTCCGAGCCGGTGAAGACCCAGTTCGGCTGGCACATCATCAAGGTGGAGAAGAAGCAGCAGCGCAAGGCCCCCACCTTCGAGGAGGTCAAGGGGCGGTTGGCGCAGCAGGTGGTCCAGAATCGCTACCGCTCGCAGCTCAAGGCCCTGGCCGACGGCCTCAAGGCGAAGGCGCGCATCGAGATCAAGGAGGGGGCGGCGAAGTAGCCTGCGACGCGCCGTCGCCACCCCCGCCGTTGTCCCGCTTCTCTGTTATGTTGGAGGTGGGCAATCGCCCGAAGGTAGATCCCACAAGAAAGGGGGTGACGGATCGAGCCGCGTAGGCACTGATTAAGATGAATGGGGCTGGCCTCCCGCCCTGCCCCCGGCTTCCGCCGGGGTAGACGGGCCGCCACCGACCACCGGCGAGTCTCAGGGACTTGCCACGCCCTTGCGGGCAGAGGCGGTGGCCGAGACCGACGCCCCCGCAAAAAAGAGATCGAACTCTTCCCCGCGAGGCCCACGCCTCGCGGGGTTTCTTTTGGCGTGGTTTTGACGGGCGGGTCAGCGGCGGTGGTGGGCGGGGTCGCGGACGCGGTAGGTGCGGGCGCAGCGGGGACAGTGGACCCGCTTGTCGAGGCGCTGCTCCTTCCACCCCTCGATCTTGCCCATCTCCAGGGTGGTGGCATGGCCACACCCGTCACACTCCGCAAGGATCACCCGGTTGCTTCGGTAGAACATGGCTGCCTCCGATGGTGGTCTTCTCTCCACCCCATCGGCGCGGTAAGCCCGCGGGTGAACCGGGCCGGCCGCATCGCTCCTTCAAAGAGGGCGAGAGCGGGCTGTACCCGCGATCCGCGTCCGGTCCGAAGAGGATCAGCGGAAATAGCCCCGAGCATTCCGCCATCCTTCACACCCCTGGAACACGAAACCACGAAAGGGGGAAAGCACGATAAACAACCGATTGAATTCTTTCGTGTTTTTAACTTTTCGTGCTTTCGTGTTCCCACTCGCGCGAGGACTCGGAAATACCGGATTTCTGGGCCGTCATGATCTCCGCTGATCCTTGACGGGGCTGGGTCGCCGGTGCAGCCGGCACCTACGGTGACCCGTCGGCGGGTGCCGGCGGTGGGGTCGCGATCCCCGAAAACGGCGCCGGGGGCGCGAAGGGGGTGAAGCCCGGCGGCCAGAAGAGCCACGGCTCCACCCACACATCGGCCCCCACGCCCGCGTCGAGGCGGACCCACGGGCGGATCGCCTCCACCGCCGGCGCCGACGCAGCCACGGCAGCGGCCGTCGGGGTGGCCGCGCCCGAGCGGTAGGTGCGGTACCGTACCCCCTCTTCCTCCCCCCAGCCGGAGGCCGAGGCCACCGATGTCGCCAGGAGCCACAGGAGCAGCGCCGCCAGGAGGATCCACCACGGGTGGAGAGGCTCGATGCGTGTCGCCATGGGACCAGTCTACCAGGCTGGCGGTGGGCCGCTTCGCCCCCTCGCCCACCGGGCCGCTCCACCTCGGCTCCCTGGTGGCGGCGGTGGGGAGCTACCTCTTTGCCCGCGCCGCGGGCGGCCGCTGGCACGTGCGGGTCGACGACCTCGACCCGCCGCGGGTGGTGGCCGGAGCGGCCGATACCCAGCTTGCCGCCCTGGAGGCGTACGGCCTGCACTGGGACGGGGAGGTGGTCTACCAGTCTGAGCGCACGGAGGCCTACCGGGCGGCCCTGGAGGGGCTCGCCGCCGCCGGCCACACCTTCCCCTGCGCCTGCTCGCGGTCCGACGTGGCCGCCGCCGGCGGTCGCTACCCCGGCACCTGTCGCAACGGCCTTCTGCCGGGGCGGACGGCGCGCAGCGTGCGCCTGCGGGTCCCGGTGGAGCCGGTCTGCTTTACCGACCTCCTGTGCGGCCCCCAGGGCCACGACCTCGATACAGAGGGGGGCGACTTCGTGGTCCTGCGCGCCGACGGCCCGGTCGCCTACCCCCTGGCAGTGGTGGTGGACGACCGGGCGATCGGCGTCACCCAGGTGGTCCGCGGCGGCGACCTCCTCGCCGCCACCGGCCGCCAGGTGTGGCTCTACCGCTGCCTCGGTCTGGAGCCGCCCACCTACGGCCACCTGCCGGTGGTGGCCACCGCGGCCGGGGCGAAGTTGAGCAAGGGGAGCGGCGCCGCCCCCATCCCCCTCACCTCCCCCGGCCGCGAGCAGACCCTCCATGCCGCCCTCACCCTCCTTGGCGCGGCCGAGCCAGCGGTGGGGGCGGCAACGGCGGCCGAGCAGCTCGCCGCGGCGCTGGCCCGCTTCGATCCGGGGCGGATCCCGACCAGCGGGGCGCGGGTGCCCACACCGCCGGGTGCGGCTACGGTGGAGTGAACCCGATCGCCCGGGAAGGAGCCCCCATGAGCGACATGGACAGCCGCCTGCGCGAGACCTTTCTCGCCTTCACCGACGCCGAGCTGGTAGACATGGTCCTCGACCACTCGGGGACCAAGAGCCCGAAGTCGCAAGGGATCGCCCGCCGGATCCTCGACGAGCGCGGCCTTACCCCCCTGGACTACGCGGCAGTGGTCGAGGAGGCGGAGCGCACCGGAGAGCTGGCTCGCATCGCCCGACGACCGCCGCCCCTGGCGCGGTCGGTGCGCCTCACCGCCTGGGCGGCCGCCGCCCTCTGCGGCGTCGCCGCCTACCTCGCGGGCCACGAGGTGGTCCTCGCCCTCTTCGTCGCCGCCATCGGCGGGATCACCGCCGCCTTCGGGGCGGTGTTGGTGCGGCGCCGCTACCTGAGCCACAAGGGTCTGGGCCACGCCCTGAGAACGTAGCCACCGGGCGGTGGTCGCGGCATCATGGCCCCCCACCACCACGGAGCCACCACCATGGATGTTGAGTACGTCCTCCTCACCGTCAGCGGCCCGGACCGGCCAGGGATCGTCGCCGCCATCGCCGAGGCCCTGCTGGCCGCCGACTGCAACCTCGAAGACTCCTCCATGACCCAGCTCCGGGGGGAGTTCGCCATCCTCCTCATCGTCCGCCTCGGCGCCGGCGGGGTGGCGAGCCTGGAGGAGCACATCGGCCCGGCGGCCGACGCCTTCGGTCTCGCCCACGCCCTCCGTCCCCTGGGGGCGGCAGAGGTGGCGCGGCCGCCGGCGAGTGGCCGGACCCGGTGCCTGATCACCGTCTTCGGCGCCGACCACCCGGGGATCGTGGCGCCGGTGGCCCGGCTGCTCGCCGACCGCCAGGTGAACGTCACCGACCTCTCCACCGAGGTGGTGGGCAGCCCGGATAAGCCGGTCTACGCCATGATCATCGAGGCGGAGAGCCCGGTTGCCCTGGAGGAGCTGGAGCAGGGGCTCGCCGCC
>JAJRSX010000011.1 GCA_024278555.1 bacterium
AAAAGTTCAAAACACGAAAGAATTCAATCGGTTGTTTTTCGTGCTTTCCCCCTTTCGTGGTTTCGTGTTCCAGCGGTGTGAAGGACGACGGAACGCTCGGGGCTATTTCCGCTGATCCTCTCCGTGTCTTTCCGTGGATTCCGTGGCGCAAATGGCCTTCCCGGCCCACGCCATCCCCCGGGCCACCACCGGCGACACCCTCCCCCCCCGCCCAGCCTCCCCCTTTCTACTTCCTACTGCTATCCCCCCTCGTTGCGCCTTTGCGTTGAAAGCCCCACTCGGCGCGAAAGACCCGCAGCCGACGATGATGGGGGGTCCGTACCGTATGGCAATCCACCTCCCCCGTGTGCTACATTCCGCGGCCGCATCGGATGGTCGTGTTCCTGCTAACCCCCGAAAAAGAAAGGGAGTTCCTATGTTTTACGAAGGCACGCCGGTAATCGAAGACATGCTCAACTGGTGGCGCAAGGAGCTGGAGAACGCCTCCGCGGCGGAGCTCCCCCAGGTCCTCAACAACCTGATGGCGGAGCGGTACCAGTTCAACCCGGAGACCACCGAGGAGCTGGAGAAGCTCCACGACGAGTTCGCCGCCAAGTTGCCGAAGGCCGCGTAGCCGTTTCTGTCGCGGGACCGGGGCGGCAGCCGTCCCGGTCCCGCTCCCCTCGCTCCATCCCTGGAGCGGGGCTGCCGATTCCGCACGTCTGAAGCCCCACGACCGTCCCCGGCGTGGTGGATCCGTCGCGGCCGTCGGTCGATGGGGCGGGGGTGGTGCCACCCCCGTCTTGGGGAGCCTGTCGGACTTTGGCCCGATCTATTGCGGGAAAGCGGATCTCCACCCGAGGTCACCCCCGGTTCTTCGTTGCACCAACTTGCGGGCGGGCGGCCCCCCTACCGCGTTCCGAACGGGTCTCAATCCGGGCTCGACTCCGCCTTCCGTGGTCACGATCGCCAAAGTTCGACAAACTCCTAACCCGCCATGCTCTCCCTCCATCAGGTCGAAAAGCGGGCAGGCGGGCGCCTCCTCTATGAGGGGGTGACCCTGCGCATCGCCCAGGGGGAGCGGTGGGGGCTGGTCGGGGCGAACGGCTCGGGCAAGACCACCCTCTTTCGCCTCCTCGCCGGTGAGGAGGAGGTGGACGCAGGAAGGGTGGCGCGCCGTCGCGACCTCACCCTCGGCTACCTGCGCCAGGAGGCGGTGGGGGCGGCGGACGAGACGCCGCTGCTGGTCCACACCACCGGCTCCCGGGGGGAGGTGGCGACGGTGGAGGCGGCCCTGGCCGCGGTCGAGGCGCGGCTCGCCCACGGCGGCACCCGGGAGGAGCTTGGCGCCTGGGCGGCGGAGCAGGGAGAGCTCTTCGAGCGCTTCCAGGCCCTCGGCGGCTTCGACCTGGAGGCGCGGGCGGAGGCGATCCTCCACGGCCTCGGCTTCCGCCACGCCGACTTTGTGCGGCCGATCCGCGCCTTCTCCGGCGGCTGGCGGATGCGCGCCGAGCTCGCCCGCCTGCTCCTCGCCGCCCCCGATCTGCTGCTGCTGGACGAGCCCACCAACCACCTCGACCTCGCCTCGGTCGAGTGGCTGGAGGGGTACCTGAAGGGCTTTCCCGGGGCGATCCTCCTCATCTCCCACGACCGCGCCTTCCTCAACCACCTGGTCACCAAGGTCGCCTCGGTGGAGGGGGGGGCGGTGGTCACCTACCGCGGCAACTACGACGCCTTCGAGCGGCAGCAGCAGGAGCGCCAGGCGCTGAAGGCGCAGGCGGCCGCCAACCAGGAGCGGCAGATCCGCGACACCGAACGGTTCATCGCCCGCTTCCGCTCGCAGGCGAACAAGGCACGGCAGGTCCAGAGCCGGGTCAAGCAGCTCGCCCGTATGGAGCGGATCGAGGTAGAGAAGGGCTCCGCCTCGGTCCACATCCGCTTCCCCCAGCCGCCGCGCTCCGGACGGGTGGTGGTGGAGGTGGAGGGGGTGGACAAGGGGTACGGTGACACCGCCGTCTACCGCGACCTCGCCCTCACCCTTGAGCGCGGCCAGCGGATCGCCCTCGCCGGCCCGAACGGGGCGGGCAAGTCGACCCTGATGAAGCTCCTGGCCGGGGTCGAGCTCCCGGACAGGGGCACCGTCACCCTCGGCACCGGCGTCAAGCGCGCCTACTTCTCCCAGCACAGCGCCGACACCCTGCACCCGGAGCGGACCCTCCTGGAGGAGGTGCGGGCGGTGGCCCAGGATCGCACGGTCACCGAGCTCCGGGCGCTCCTCGGCCGCTTCCTCTTCCCCGGCAACGCGGTAGACAAGAGGGTCGCGGTCCTCTCGGGGGGCGAGCGCTCCCGCCTCGCCCTCGCCCGCCTCCTCGTCCAGCCGCCCAACCTCCTGCTCCTCGACGAGCCCACCAACCACCTCGACATGGCGGCGCGCGAGGCCCTGGCCGCGGCCCTGGCCGAGTACACCGGCACGGTCGTCCTCATCACCCACGACCGCCACCTCCTCCAGCGGGTCGCCAAGGAGATCCTGGTGGTGGAGCGTGACCCGGATCGCGACGACCCGGCCACCGTGACCCTCTTCCCCGGCGACTACGCCGCCTACAACCGCGCCCGCGCCGAGGCGGCGCCGGCGGCCGCGCCAAACCGGCCTGTGAAGAAGCGCCCTCGCCGGCGGCGCGAAGATCAGCGGAAGGCCAAGGCGGAGGTCAACCGGCTCAAGCGCGAGGTGGACGAGCTGGAGCAAGAGTTGGAGGTGGTGATGGCGGAGCAGGGAGAGCTCGACGAGCGCCTCGCCGATCCGGACCTCTACAACAACGACCCCACCCTCTTTGACGAGACCATCCGCCGCCATCAGGAGGTCGAGCGGCGCGCCGCCCGCCTCACCGAGCGCTGGGAGGAGCGCCTCGCCGCTCTGGAGATGGCGCAGGAGGCGCTCGCTGAGAAGGACGGTGCAATGGGGTAAGCTCGCAGAGCCACTCCGTTTGGCGATCTCCCGCGCCGCCCGCCTCCATGGCCCACCCCATCCAAGCCATCCTCTTCGACGCCGTCGGCACCCTCTTCCGGGTGCGCGACTCGGTGGGGGCCATCTACCACCGGGTAGCGGCACGCCACCGGCGGTCGATCACCCCCGAGGCCCTCGACGCCGCCTTCCACGAAGAGATGGCGGCCACCGACCCCATGGCCTTCCCCCACCTCTCCGCCGACCACCTGCGGGAGATGGAGCTCCAGTGGTGGTACGACCGCGTCTACCGCACCTTCGCCCGCTTCGACCTGCCGCTCCATTTCGAGACCTACCGCACCGAGATCTACGAGCCCTTCCGCGGTGCCGCCTGGGAGCTCTACCCGGAGAGCCGTGACACCCTCATCGCCCTGCGCGAGCGGGGGATCACCGTCGCCGTGGTCTCCAACTTCGACTCCCGCCTCCCCGACGTCCTCACCGCCCTCGGCATCGGAGCCCTCGTCGACCACCCCATCTACGCCTCCCCGCACGGCGTCGCCAAGCCCGATCCCCGCCTCTTCGAGATCGCCCTGGAGGCGTGCGAGGTCAAGGCCGAGGCCGCGATCCACGTCGGCGACGACCCCACCGACGACGCCGCCGGCGCCCGCGCCGCCGGGATCCGGCCGCTCCTCATCGACCGCGAGGGCAAGCGGCTGCCGATGGTCGACCTCCCGGTGATCCGCCGCCTCGACGAGCTCCTCCCGCTCCTCGACCGGGGCTGATCCGGATAGCGCCGGGGCGCTCCCGCGGGCCATTCACGGGGACTTGGTGCCGCGGTCTTGCCAGTAGCCCGGCCGCCGGTGTTCAAGGGCGGTTCGCACCTCAGCCCACGGCCGACCGGTCGCCTGCCCCACCCTCACGGGCGCAGCCCGAGAGAGGTATTTCAGCGCCTTGACTCGCGTCTGAAATGAGGGGTGTCAGGTTCAATCCGCTCGCGGAGCGGGAGCTGACCGACGCCATCGCGTACTACGAAGAGCAGAGACCCGGTCTGGTTCAGAGCTTCTTGAGGTGGTTCGGCACTCGGTGACCTTGCTGACAAGGTATCCGGAAGCGGCACCGAAAGTTCGTGGGACCGTTCGTCGTTTCGTCCTGCCGCGATTTTCGTACTCGTCGTTATTCCGTCCGATGGGAACGGGTTGCCCCCGGATACTGGCCGAGGACACGACCGCTCCACGGTCCCCTCAGCGTTCGCACCTCCTTACCGGACGATGCGGAGGACGTCGTGGTAGGAAACAAAAAGAATAAAGGCGATCAGCAGGAGAAACGCCCCCTGCTGGACCCACTCCTCGGTCTGCTTGGCCAACGCCCGGCCGCGCACCGCCTCGATGGTGCCGAAGAGGACGTGGCCGCCGTCCAACGGCGGGATCGGCAGGAGGTTGAAGACGAAGAGGGCGATGGAGATCACCGCCATGAAGTGGACGAGGGTGGCGACACCGAAGTGGGCCGCCTGGGTCGCCATCTGGAAGATCATGATCGGCCCGCCCACGGCGGAGGCGTCCACCTTGCGGGTGACGAGCTGGACGAAGCCGGAGACGGTGCGGGCGGTGAGGTCCCACGCCTCGGCAATACCGTAGCGCACCGCCGCCACCGGCCCGAGGGGGCGCGACCAGGTGGCGCCGGAGTGGGTGACGCCGATGCGGCCCGTCTCCGGGTCCGGGGTGACCACGAGCTCCAGCCGCACCCCGTTGCGCTCGACGGTGATCTGGGTCGCCTCCCCGGGGCGCGCGTGGAGCGCCGTGGCGAGGGCCTCGAAGGTGTCGATGGGGGACCCCTCGACCACCACGATTCGGTCGCCCGCCGCCAGCCCGGCAGTGGCCGCAGCCGACTCCGCCACCACCTTGCCCACCTCCGGGGCGGTGTGGACCTCCCCCTGGACGAGGGCGAGGAGGACGAGAAAGAGGGCGCCGGCCACCGCGTTCATGGTCGGGCCGGCGAGGGCGATGACGATCTTCGCGAAGGGGCGGGCGGCGCGCGCCGCCTCCTCGTCCGGCTTCACGAAGCCGCCCACCGGGATCGGGCAGAGGCGCAATTCGGTCCCCGAGGCCAGGGGCCGCCGCCACAGGGCCGGGCCGAAGCCGATGGCGAAGACCTCCACCGGGACCCGGAAGCGGCGGAAGGCGACGAAGTGGCCCCACTCGTGGACCACGATGAGGAGACCCAAGAGAAAGAGGGTGGCGAGGATGTTGACGCCGTTCGTCGAGAGCCAGTGGAAGAAGACCATGGTGTGCGGAGGGGGGAGGGTGGAGAGAGGGGCGCCATGTTGGGGGATCGGCGTCCCTACGTCACGGGCCGCGATTCAAGCCTCATCGTCGGGTCCATGGTTCAATCGAGCCATGAACGCAAGGGCGCCAAGGCGCGAGGGCGCAAAGGGCGCTGGGTGTTCGCCTGGGTGCACGTGCCGAGTGGGATTTCAACGCAGAGGCGCGGGAGACGCGGAGGAGAGATCTGGCCACGGGTCGGGCGTCACCGGTGCCCGTTCGGTTGCAGGGAGGCGCCTTGAAGGCTAGGATTCAACGCAAAGGCGCCAAGGGGCCAAGGCGCCAAGGGGAGGGGGTCGGAGGGGCCGGCGTCCAACGCGGTGCGGGGCGGGTGGGGGTTCAACGCAGAGAGGATCAGCGGAAATAGCAATGCAGGCCAAGTACGGCGTCGCTCCACGCCTCGGCCGGGAGGTGGAGGACTCCCGGAAGGGATTTTTCACCACAGAGAAACGGAGGGCACAGAGAACTCCATCAGAAAACAACACGATTTTGCGCCGTCCTCGTGCACGGCAACCCCGTGGCGCTCCGTTGCGAGGCCCAGGAGGAGGAACGCACCTCTCCTTTGCAGTGCTCTGTGCCCTCTGTGTCTCTGTGGTGAAATCGCCTTCCAGGCTCGCGCCGTGATCACCTGGTGACTCCCTCGACCCTGTTGGCGGTCTCCCCTCCTCCTGAAATCTTGCCCTCTTTCCGATTGCCCATTGTCGGTCATGAGCTGGGAGCAATAGGCATTTCTTGCGATGACGGCGTCGGTCGGCTGAAGCCGACCCTACGGTCTGGCAACCCCATCTTGTTTCCGCTGATCCTCTTCGTGGTTTTCCCCGACAGGCCCCTAGAATCGCGTGGTGGTGAGGAAGGTCACCTTCGGCTGGTGGTTGTCGCCGTCGATGCGATCCAGCGGGAAGGCGAGGTCGAGGCGGATGACCTGCTCGCTCGCCGCCACCGGCCAGGCGAGCCGCAGGCCGAGGCCGGCGGCGGTGGCGAGGCTGGCGAGGTCGAAGCCGTCGGCGTGGCGCCAGACGGTGCCGCTGTCGATAAAGGCGAGGCCGCCCACCGCCACCACCCCGGCGATCCGGGCCGCCGCGAAGAGGCGGTCCTCCACGGTGAGCCTGAGGCGGGTGTCGCCGGTGATCGCGTGGTCGTTGTAGCCGCGCAGGCCGGTGGAAGCGCCGACCGAGAGGAAACGGTCGTCGTCGAGGTGGCGGGTGGTGAGGAGGTTGGCGCGGGCGATGAGGGTGTGGCTGAGGGCGGCGGTGTCCAGCCCGGTGTGCTGCACGACCCCCACGACCCCCGCCCCCACCTGCAGGTTCACTGCCTGGCCGCCCTCCAGGCGGCCGGAGGCGGAGAGGGAGGCGCGCACCCAGCGGCCCGGTCGCCACCGGTGGCCGTCGCTGTCGGTGAGGGCGAAGAGCAGGGCCGGCGTGTCGCTCCCCAGGGCGGTGGCAGCCACCCCGACCTCGCCGCTCAGGTCGTTGGCGAGGTTGATGTACTCGGGCCGGTCGAAGTGGTCGACGTGGCGTTCGGTCACAAAGCCGACGCCGAGCCGCCGGTAGAAGAGGCCGACGGAGTCCTCCGAGCGGTCGGTCGGCAGGTTCGTGGTGGAGGCGGTGGGGGTGAAGCGGCGGGAGGTGGCGGCGGCGAAGAGGCCGGCGCGGTGGACCACCGGCGCGCCTGATACCAGCGCCCTCGCCCACTCGACTCGCGCCGACTGGCGGGTGGCGCGGTAGCCGCTGGTCGCCACCCCGTCGTCGACGAGCGCCTCGTCGCCACGCCGGTGGGCCGCCGTCAGCGACGCCGCCCACTCGGTCTCCAGGGCGTAGAAGGGGTGGGCGAGGGAGACCGCCGCGGACTCGCCGCTGCCGGTGTTGGTCGCATCGACGGCGCCCCGCCACCAGCTCCCGAGCAGTCGTGGGTCGAGGTAGTGGAGGGCGACCTGCGGGTCGCCGAAGCGGTTGGCGTAGGTGGCACTGAGCCGCTTGCCGTAGCCGCCGAGGTTGGTGTCGCGCACCCCCACGGTCCAGGCAGTGCCCGCATCCACCGCGGCGAAATCGACGATCGGCTCGATCGCCCAGGCGTCCTGCGCCTCCACCACCAGCCGCACCCGGTTGTCGGCAAGGGGGGCGCAGCGGATCTGCTCGCGGCGGAGGTAGCCGAGGCCGCGCAGGTGGCGGAGGGTGTCGCGCAGCCGCTCCCGGTCCAGCCGCTCGCCGGTGTGAACGAGGAGCTCGCGCTCGATCACCCCGGGTCGGGTGGTGGCGTGCAGCCGGTTGATGGCCGCCGGGGAGAGGGGCGGCGGCAGCCGGTCGTCCGCCCCGAGGGGGGGACGGTGGACCACCTCGATGGAGGCGATGGTCGGCGCCCTGGCGAAGAGCGGCTCGCAGGTGGGGACCTCCTGCGCCGTGGCCGCGGCCGGCAGCAGGCCGAGGAGGAGAGCGAGGAGGGGGAGGAGGCGGGTCATGGACGGCTATTCGGCAATGCGCCGCGCCGTCCCGATCACGCTCTGTGCCGCTATTTGTCCGAGCTTGCGGGCCGCCTGGACCTCCGCCTCCGGCAGGTCGATGCCCGACCCCTTGGCGTGCAGGGGCACCATCCGGGCCGGACCGGTGGGCCCCTCCAGGTCGACGCGCATCTCACCGTCGAGGTAGACAAAGGGGTGGTTGCCGGCCCACTGCTCCCGCCGGTGGATGCGCACCGAGACCTCCCCCTTGCCGGTGGAGCCGGGGCGCAGGGAGAGGCGCTCCAGGGCGGCGGTGACCGCCTCGGTGAGGCCGTCGACCGGGGCGCCGCTGGTGTTGAGGCGCACCCCGTAGGCGGCGAGGAGGTCGCGCGCCGCCCCCTCCAGGCGGTCGACGCGCAGCTTACGCGGGACGTCGAGGTCGTCGCCGGTGAGGGCGCGGTACTGGGCGCGGTACTCGGCGCGCCGGTCGAGGTGGAAGAGGATCGCCAGGGCCGCGCCCACCCGCTCGCCCGGTCGGTCGGCGTCGAGCCGTTTGCGCGCCCGATTCAGCCGGTCGTTCTCCACCTTGGTCCGCTCCTTGAGGTGGTCCGCCTCGGCGTCGCGGTCCAGCCGGGCGAGGCAGTACCAGGTGTCGCTGCGCCTGTTGTGGGTGATCTTGTCGAAGAAGACGGCGCGCAGCTCCACGTCGAGGGGCTCCACCAGGCCCCGCGGCGCCTCCACCCGCATACCACGGCCGCGGAGCCACTCGGCCACCGACCGCTCCGCCTCCGCCTGGACCCGGTAGAGGTCGACGTCGCGGTTGCCGCGCCCCTTTACGACGCCGACGCCGTAGAGGTCGTCGCCCTTCTCGCGTGGGTGGTCGAGCCACTTGGGCGGTCGCTTGGACTCGTCCACCTCGGGGAGGGTGGCGGGGGTGAGGCGGGTGGCGTCCGGGGCCGGGATGGCCAGCCCCTCGCGCAGGGGGCGCTTGTGGCTACAGGCGAGCCCCGTCGCGAGGGTGGCGGCGAGGGTGACGGCGAGGAGGGTGAGGCGGGTGGCGGGTACGACCGGATGCATGGGGCTCTCCCTGAGGGCGGCGGTGCGAGGGTGTCGCCAACGACGAGGGTGGATTTAGAAGAGACGTGCCTTCACTAGATAAAACTTTCCCGCCTCCACCGCCACCTGGCGGCTGGCCACGAGTTGGCCATCCACGGTGACCTCCACCGTAGCAGAGGGGGGGGACAGGGGGATGCGGGTGAGATAGAGGGCGGCGGGGAGCGCCTCCCACGAGCGGGTGTCGGCCACCTCGGTGGCGATGCCGACCGCGCGCACCAGGAGGCCGGCAACCTCGCCGCCGTCGCGCCGCGCCTTGCGCGCCACCACCTCCTTGGCCACCGCCCGGGCCACCAGGCGCGCCATGTCGCGGCTGCGCGCCGCGGCGAGGTCGGCGCGCGCCGCCGCCGCCAGATTTGCCGCCGGCGTCACGGCCACGGCCGCACCACCGGTGCGAACCACCACCCGCCGCCGCCCGCCGCCGCCGCCGGTGAGGCCGGGGAGCGACAGGCGTACCGGGAAGCCGCGGCCGCCCGGGACGATCACCGACTCGCTCCGCCGGTAGGGGATGCGACCGGCGTGGACCACCACCACCGCCTCCGCCGCCTCGGGCGCGGGGTCGATGGTCGGGTGGCGGGTGGCGATCTCCGCGGCCACCTCAACGAGGCCGAGGCGGTGGGCGAGGCGCAGGGCCGCCGCCACCAACGCCGGTGGCGTGCCGCCCCCCTCTTCGTAGGCGGCCAGGGCGAGGCGGTAGCTCACCATGGCGTCGTTCGCCTCCCCCGCCGCCTCGTAGACGATGCCGGCGAAGTGGCGCAGGTAGCCGACCTCGCGCCGCAGCTCGCCCCCCTTGAGGGAGCGGCCCACCGCCTGCAGGCGCAGAGCGAGCCGCCGCGCCTCCACCGCCGCCTCGGTCGGGGCGTCGAGGAGGAGGTAGTTGAGTGCCTTGTAGTACGAGATCAGGGGCTGCTCGAAGGCATGCCCGGTGTACGGCCGGGTCTGGTCGTTGACGAGGAAGGAGAGCGTCTCGCGCGAGACGCTCTTGGTGACCGCCGCCTCCACCTGCTGGTCCGCCTCGGCAAGGAGCCGGTTGGACTCCGCGTACTCCCCGCGGAGCTGCTTCACCACCGCCGCGTCGAGGAGGTAGAGGGGGCGGTCGTTGGCGCCCACCCGCTTGCCGTAGTGGGCGAGTGCCGCGTCGGCGGCCTCGGTGCGGCCGCCGTAGAGGTCGGCCACCGACTCGCGCAGGGTGGCACGGCCGGCGCAGGCGCCTGCCGTGACGAGGAGGAGGAGGAGGGCGAGCCGCCCCGCCACGATCGCCTCTCCCCCCGGCCGCCTCCGCCCCGTGGCCGCCTGGAGCCTCACCGGTAGCCGCCGCCTCACAGCCGGGCGGCGGGCCGCTTCACGTACTTTTTGATCTTCTTGTCACCGATCCACACCTTGCGGTTGGTGCGCATGTCGATGAGCTCCAGGTTCACCTGGTAGAAGACTACCGCCCGCCTTCCAGCCTGGTCGACGATCGAGTTGACCGACCCCAGGAGCATGTAGTCGGCGCCGCTCTCCTCGCCGTGGGAGGAGCGGGACTCCTCCTCGGTGAAGCCGGCCTGGGCGTCACGCTCCGCGCGGATCTGCTCCCGCTCCCCCGGGGCGGCGACGAAGGTCGCCTCGCCCGAGTTGAGGATCGCCCGCTGGAGGTCGTTGACGAAGGTGTGGGTGTCGATGTGCTCGGTGGAGCGGTTGCGGATCGCGCCGACGATGAGGACCGGCTGGGCGTCGCCGTGGGCGCGGCGGAACTGGTCGACCCACGGATGCGACAGGGCGTCCTGGATCATCGCCTTGGCGACCATCTGCGAGTCGGTGTCGTTCCAGCGGCCGGAGACGTCCTTGATCTCCTCCACATCCAGCCGCTTCACCGAGGTGGCGCACGCCGCGAGGAGCAGGGGGATGAGGGCAACGATGGCAAGACGACGCATGGGGACCTCCTACGCTGGAGTGGATGAACGCGCAGATCAGTCTACCCGGAGCCGTCCGCCGTGCAACGGCGGGTGAGAGGCAACTCTCGCGTAGAGGCGCGGAGACACAGAGGGCCGGGGAGCAGGCGTCACCTCGTTCTCTTTTCCCCGCCGTACGCTCTCGCCCCTTCCGTGTCTTTCCGTGGATACCATGGCCTTCCCTGCCGGGCGGCAAGGGATCCGGGGACGGCTTGGCCTCGTGGCCGCTGTGGGTCCACCCTACGGCGATGAAGATTCTCTCCCTCCAGATCGGTATGCCGGAGACAGTGAAGGTCGGCTCCAAGAGCAAGGCCACCGGCTTTTGCAAACGGCCGGTGGCCGGCCCGGTCCACCTCGGCCCCGAGGGGCCGGCGGGCAACGGGGTCGCCGACACCAAGCACCACGGCGGCGTCGACAAGGCGATCTGCTGCTACCCCCACGAGCACTACGCCTACTGGGAGGCGCGGGTGGGGCGGCCGCTGCCGGCCGCCGCCTTCGGCGAGAACTTCACCACCGAGGGGGCGACCGAGGAGACGGTCCACATCGGTGATCGCTTCCGGGTGGGTAGCGCGGTGGTGGAGGTGACCCAGCCGCGCCAGCCGTGCTCCACCCTCGCCTTCGTCTGGGATCGTAAGGGGTTGGTGAAGGAGGTGGAGGAGAGCGGTTTCACCGGCTTCTACCTGCGGGTGGTGGAGGAGGGTGAGGTGCAGGCCGGCGACGAGCTCGAGCTCCTCACCGCGCACCCGGCGGCGATCTCCGTGGCCGAGGCGTACCGCATCCACCGGGGGCGCAAGCGCGACCCGGCGGGGGTCCGGCGGCTGCTCGCCGTCGCCGCCCTGTCGGCGGCGTGGCGCGAGGAGCTGGAGGAGCACGTCCGCTAGGACGTCTGTCGGACTTTGGTGATCGTGACGAGGGGAAGCGGGCTCGGGTCCGAATTGTGACCCGTTCGAGCGCTACATGGGTCTATACAACGAAGAACGGGACGCGATCCGGGCCGAGATCCGTGAATCAAGCAGTAGATCGGGCCAAAGTCCGACAGGCTCCTAGAATCCGGGCCTGGCCGGCGACCCAGGCCCTTCGGGCCTGCCGCGGCCGACGGCCGCGGATCGCGGGTACAACCCGCTCCTACCCATTTATTGGGACCACTGCGGCGTTGCGCCGGAAGCGCCTCGCCCTTCACGCGGTGGCCGAGCGCTGCGTGGTCGCGGGTCGGCCGGCGGCGGGATGCTTCGCCCCCTTGGCCCGTACCAGGCAGCGCTCCAGTACCTCGTCGGCGGTCTCCACCGGGATGAAGGTGATCCGCCGTTTCACCTGCGGCGGCAGGCGGTCGACGTCCTTCTCGTTGCCCTTCGGGATGAGCACCGTGGGGAGGTCGGCACGGAGGGCGGCCAGGGCCTTCTCCTTCAGGCCGCCGATGGGCAGGACCCGGCCGCGCAGGGAGATCTCGCCGGTCATGGCGATGCGGTGGTGGATCTTCGCGCCTGTGAGGACCGAGGCGATGGCGCAGGCGATGGCGATCCCCGCCGACGGGCCGTCCTTGGGGATGGCGCCGGCCGGGAAGTGGATGTGGATGTCGTTCTCCGCGATCCGCTTCGCCGGGATGGAGAGCTCCTTGGCGCGTGACTTGACGAAGGTGAAGGCGGCCTGGGCCGATTCCTTCATCACGTCGCCGAGCTGGCCGGTGAGGGTGAGCCCCCCCTTGCCCTTCACCTGGGTCGCCTCGATGAAGAGGAGCTCGCCGCCCACGGTGGTCCACGCCAGGCCGGTGACCACCCCCACCTGGTCCTCGGTGAGGACCATCTCCTCCTCGAAGGGGAGACGCTGAAGTAGCGGGGAAGCGACCCCGGGGTGACCCGGGTGCAGCCGGTGTGGCCCTCGGCGACCCGCCGGGCCACCTTGCGGCAGATGCGGCCGATCCGCTGCTCCAGCTTCCGCAGCCCGGATTCGCGGGTGTACTGGGCGATGATCTGCTCGATGGTCCGGTCGGAGAGGGCGATGTGGTGCTCGTCGATGCCGTTCTCCTCCATCTGCCTGGGCAGGAGGTAGCGGCGGGCGATGGCCACCTTCTCCTCGCGGGTGTAGCCGGTCAGCTCGATGATCTCCATCCGGTCCTTGAGCGGCGCCGGGATCGGGTCCATCCAGTTGGCGGTGGTGATGAACATCACGTTGGAGAGGTCGAAGGGGACCGCCAGGTAGTGGTCAACGAAGGCGTTGTTCTGCTCCGGGTCCAGGACCTCCAGCAGCGCCGAGGCCGGGTCGCCGCGGAAGTCGGCGCCGATCTTGTCCACCTCGTCCATCATGAAGACCGGGTTGTTGGTGTTGCACTGCTGGATGCCGTGGATCACCCGGCCGGGCAGGGCGCCGACGTAGGTGCGCCGGTGGCCGCGGATCTCCGCCTCGTCGCGCATCCCGCCTAACGAGATGCGGTAGAACTTGCGCCCCATGGCGCGGGCGATGGAGCGGCCCAGCGACGTCTTGCCGACCCCCGGAGGGCCGACGAAGCAGAGGATCGGCCCCTTCATCTTCTTGCCGCGCAGCTTGCGCACCGCCAGGTATTCGAGGATCCGCTCCTTCACCTCTTTGAGGCCGTAGTGGTCCTCGTCGAGGATGGCGCCGGCCTTTTTCAAATCGAGGTTGTCCTTGCTGCGCCTCTTCCACGGCAGCTCGACCATCAGCTCCAGGTAGGTGCGGATGATCCCCGCCTCGGCGGCATCCTCGTGCATCTTGGACAGCCGACCGAGCTGCTTCAGGGCCTCCTCCTCCACCTTTTTCGGCATCTGCGCCTTGCCGATCTGTTCGCGGAGCTGTGCCACGTCGTCCGCCATCTCGCCGGACTCGCCGAGCTCGCGCTGGATCGCCTTGAGCTGCTCGCGCAGGAAGTACTCGCGCTGCACCTTGTCCATCTCCCCCTTGGCCTCGTCCTGGATCTTCTGCTGCATGGAGAGCAGCTCGATCTCGGTGGCGAGGATCTCGGAGACTCGCGCCAAACGGCGGACCACGTCGGTCTCTTCGAGGATCTCCTGCGCCTGCTCGATCCGGAGGTTGAGGTTGGAGGCGATGAGGTCGGCCAGCCTGCCGGGGGCGTCGATGTTCTCCGCCATCACCAGGATGTCGGGGATGATCGCCTTGCCGAGGGCGATCACCTTGGAGAGCTGCTCCTTCACCGTGCGCATGGAGGCCTCCAGCTCCATGGTCGGCGCCACCTCCTCCGGGTCGGGGAGGGGAACGATGCGCACCTGGTAGCACGGCCGGGTCTGTCGGTACTCGGTGATGGTCGCCTTCTCCAACCCCTGGATGAGGAGCTTCAGGCGACCGTCGGGGAGTCGCAGGCGCCGCATGATTATCGCCGCAGTGCCCACCGGGTAGATCGCCTCCGGCGACGGCTCCTCCTCGGAGAAGTCGTGCTGGGTGGCGAGCATGATCATCCGCTCGCCGGCCATCGCCTCCTCCACCGCCGCCAGGGAGGCCTCGCGGCCGACGAACAGCGGCAGGATCATGTAGGGGAAGACCACCACGTCGCGGATCGGCAACAGGGGCAGGGTCTCGGGGAGCTCGAAGGTGGGCTCCTGCTCATCGTCCTCGGGGGAGAGGGGGGAAGACTCACTCATGGTGCGACCTTCGGGGAAAGTGGTGGTCAACGGGGGTGGGGGCGGCGACCGATCGGCCGCCGGCGGTCCACGTAAGGCCCGCCTCGGTCACTCCGCCGATGCGG
>JAJRSX010000147.1 GCA_024278555.1 bacterium
AGGAGGCCGCTCTCCTCGCGAGCTCAGGTTCTAACCTGGCTCAATGCTAACCACGGGCTCGGAGCCCACAAGCAAAGGAGAGCGACCATGAAGCAGGCTACCACGCAGACGATCGGAGTGGACGTGAGCGACCGGAAGAGCGCGGAGGAGCAGTGAGGCGGAGGGAGGGGAGCCGAAGTGAGGCGTTGTGGGTGGCTCTGCGGTGAGTTGGGCGAGTGCCTGGAAGGCGGCTTTCGCGCATAGCCGCCAAGACGCAAAGGCTTGCTGGGCGGCCTTGGTGGCGGGGGCGGTGTTCCTGACCTCAGCCAGTGGCTTACAGGGTTATTGATGAGTCGCGAAGGTGAGACGCAGCTCCTTGCGCCTTGGCGTCTTTGCGTGAGTCCCCGGCCTTCAAGGCCCACGCCATCCCCCGACCCACCACCGGCGACACCGCCTCCCCTCCTGCCTCCCCCTCCCCACCATTCTCCGCCTCTCTGCGCGAGAATCCTGCCGACGATGGTGGGCCTGCCCTCACCGCTTGAACATCCGTTCGATCTCGTCCGCGTATATCTCGGCGATGACGTTGCGGCGCATCTTCAGGGTGTGGGTGAGTTCGCGGCCGACGGTGAAGTCACGGGTGAGGAGGCGGAAACGGCGTACCTGTTCGAAGGGTTTGAAGCCGGTGGCGGCGGAGACGTGGGTGCGCAGCTCACGGGCAAAGAGCGCCCGCACTGCCTCGTGGCGGATCGCCTCCTCCAGGTCGCCGCACGCCAAGCCTGACTCGTCGCAGAAGGCGGCGAGGTGGTCGCGCTCCGGGACGATGAGGGCGCCGAGCTGTTTCTGGTCCTGGCCGACGACCATCACCTGGGCGATGTAGGGGGAGGCGGAGAGGGCCGACTCGATGGGGACCGGCTCGACGTTCTCGCCGCCGAGCAAGACGATGGTGTCCTTCGCCCGGCCGGTGATCGCCAGCTCGCCGGTCACCGTGAGGCGGCCGAGGTCGCCGGTGTCGAGCCAGCCGGCCTCGGAGAGGACCTCGGCGGTCGCCTCGGGCTGCTTGTAGTAGCCGCGCATCACCTGCGGCCCGCGTACCTGGACGATGCCGATTTCGCCCTGCTCCACCGGCTGGCCGCCCTCGCCGACGATGCGGAGCTGGGTATTGGGAATCGGCGGCCCCACGGTCCCCGGCACCGGCCGGTCCGGGAGGCGAACGGCGATCACCGGCGCGGTCTCGGTGAGGCCGTACCCTTCGAGGATGGTAAGCCCCACCGCATCGTAGAAGCGGTCTACGTGGGCGGGCAGTGCGCCGCCGCCGGAGATCGCCGCCTTGAGCCGGCCGCCGGTGCGCTGGCGGATGGGGTCGAACTTGGTATGGGCGAGGCGGTAGAGGGGGCCCAGGAGCGCCGCCCGGATCCCCGCCCACACCTGCCGACCCTTCTCGCGCAGGTAGCCCCGCTCCTCGAAGCGGGCATCGTCGCCGGCGGCGATCCGGGAGAGCTCCCGGTACCGTTCCGCTACCGCCAGGAGGGTGCGGAAGAGGAGCTGCTTGACCCGCCCCTCCTTCGCCACCTTGGTCAGCACCTTGTCGTAGATCGACTCCCAGATGCGCGGCACGCTCGCCATGTAGGTGGGGCGCTCTAGCTGCAGGTCGGCGGCCACCTCCTTGATGGAGGTGTAGGCGGTGGAGCAGCCGTCGGCGATGGCGATGTACTCCACCGCCCGCTCGAACGAGTGCCACGGCGGCAGGAGGGTGAGGAAGCGGTCCTCGGGGGTGAACTTGATCACCTGTGGCACCATGTTCACCTGGTGCAGGAGGTTGGCGTGGGTGAGCTCCACCCCCTTGGGCTCGCCGGTGGTGCCGGAGGTGTAGATGAGGGTGGCGAGGGAATCGCCGGTGACGGCGGCCACCCGCTCCTCCACCTTGCTCTTGCCCTTGGCGCGCAGGGCCGCGCCGCGTCGGACCAGCTCGTCGAACAAGATCACCCCCTTGCGGTCGGCGGTGAACTGCTCGTCGAGGATGATCACCGTGGTGAGCTTCGGGAGCCGGTCACGCACCGACTCGACCTTGGCGAGCTGCTGCGCGTCTTCGAGGAAGGCGATCTTGCAGTCGGCGTGGGCGAGGATGTAGGCGATCTCTTCGGCGGTGGAGTCGGCGCCGCGCGGGACGTCCGCCGCGCCCGCGTGGACGATCGCCAGGTCGGCGAGGATCCAGCCGAGGCGGTTGTCGGAGATCAGCCCGACGTGGTCGGCCCCCTTCACTCCGAGGTCGATGAGGCCGGCGGCGAGGTCGCGCACGGTCTCGTTGACCTGGGCGTAGGTGATCGCCCGAAAGACTCCATCCTCCTTGATCTTGAAGGCGGGCCGACCCCCGAAACGATCGACGGTCGAGGCGAACATCTCTGGGATGGTGTGAAACATAGTCTGAAGCTTGCCCGCCGGCGGAGGGGTGTCAATACGTCTTGGCGCTCCCACCATTCCCGCGACGCGGGCGCCTCTCCCACGGGGTTGGTGCGCCGCGCTTGGCTTGGCACACCCTACGGCCGACCCGGGCGACGCGGACGCGATGCGTAGGGTGTGCCAAGCGAGGCGCGGCGCACCGGTGTGCGTGGGGAGGCTCCTCGCAGGGTCCGGATTTTCGCGATGGAGTCCGCTACCGAATCGCCCACATCTCGGTTTTTCCTTCGTGTCCTTGGTGGTCTTGCCTTCCGATTTCCGTGATAGCCTCGACACCGCCGTTGGGCGGGGCGCAACTTTGTTGCTCGGCCGGGGTTGATAGGGAGAGACCGGCCGCTGCCTGTAGAGACGCCGGGAGGATCCAGGTGATCGGTCGCGATATCGATACTCGTGCGATGCTCCGCTTCCAGCGGGGCGATGAGGCAGGATTCGTGGACCTCTTTCGCCGCCACCACCACCCCATGGCCCAGTTCCTCTACCGCTTCACCGGTTCGAGTGCGCGCGCCGAGGAGCTGGTGCAGGAGGCCTTCCTGCGCATCTACCGGGCGCGGGCGACCTATGCGCCGCGGGCCAAGTGGCGCACCTGGGCGTATCGCATCGCCACCAACCTCGCCCTCAACGAGCTGCGGCGACGCGAGCACCACGCCGCCCACGTGGCCGCCGGTGAGGAGGGTGAGGAGGGGAGGGTGGTGGTGGCCGACCCGGCCGGGGCGACCGCCGAGGAGGAGGCGGAGGCGACGGAGCTCGCCGACCGTCTCCACACCGCCCTCGATGCGCTCACCGACAAGCAGCGCACCGCATTTCTTCTTTCCAAGGTGGAGGGGTTTCGCTACCAGGAGATTGCTCAGGTCCTGGAGACGAGCGTGCCGGCGGTGAAGTCCCTCATCTTCCGTGCCCGCGACCAATTGAAGGAGGCGGCGCGTGATCTCCTCCCGGAGGTGTACCGATGATCGACCGAACGACTCGACTCGACACCGTGGCGCCGTGCGGCCACCCACGGGAGCACCTCTCCCTGTGGCTCGACGGTGAGGCGGGGCCGCTCCTCCGCCTCCACCTCCGCCGGCGGCTGGCACGGTGTGGTGGGTGCCGCGCCGCCCTCGCCGAGCTCGCCGCCGCCGACAGCATGGTGAGCGGGGTGGAGATGGTGGTCGACCCGCACGCGGAGGCGCGACTCCTCGCCCGGGCGCGCGCCCTCGGCTCGCCGTCGGCACCGGCGCGGAGGCGGCGTTGGCTGCCGATCGTGGTGCCCCTGGCGGCCTCCGCGGCGGTGGTGGCGGTGGTCGGCGTGCGCCTCCTCGCTCCACCGCCGGAGGTGGCCCTCTATGAGGAGCTGCCCCTCTTCGAGGAGATGGAGCTGATCGCCGAGCTCGACCTGGTCCAGTACCTCGATGAGATCCAGGAGGTGCGGCTTGATTGAGGTCGCCCTCCTCTTCTCCCTCCACGGCGTCGCGCCGGCCCTCGCCGGTGACGCCGTACCGGCCTCGGCGACGACCACGACGGCGTCGCCGAGCCGCGCGGAGGTGGCGGAGATCCTGCGCCTCCGCGCCCTCCTCCAGCGCCTCGACCTCCTCAGAGAGATGGAGGAGGTGGAGGCGTTGCCCCTGCTCGAATCGCAAACCGACGAGGTAGACGATGATCGCTAGGCGTCTGACTACTTTCCTGCTGCTCTTCACGGTGGCCGCCGCCCTCCCGGCGTCGGCCGCGGAGACCGCGCCGCCGAGCCCGTCGGTGGAGGAGCAGTGGCAGGAGATTCCGGCGGCGGAGCGTGCTCTGCTGTTGAAGGAGTACCGTCGTTTCCAGGGTCTGGGGGCGGAGGAGCGTGCGCGGGTCCTGCGCAACTTCCGCCGCTGGCAGTCCCTCTCCCCGAAGTAGCGGCGCTTCATCCGGCACAACTTCGAGCGGTTCCGCAAGATGCCGCCGTGGCGGCGGCGGGCGATCCTGCGCCGCTACCGTGCTTGGCAAAAGATGGGGCCGGCGGAGCGGGCGGCCCTCCGTGCCCGCTTTCGGGAGCTGAAGCAGATGGAGCCCGGGAAGCGCAAGCGGCTCCTGCGCAAGTACCGGAAGTGGAAGCGCCAGCGGCGGTGATACGCGGTGGTCCGGCGCCGCTGGGGGCCGGCCCCATCTTGAGATCAGGGGGGACGGGGCGTCCTCGGCGTGGTTGACGAGCGGGAGCTCGCATCTGCCGCTGTGGCCATAGGCGCGGTGCGGTAGATCCATGTTGCCTGCGGCGGCGCGATACCACCGCCTTCCGGCGCAGCCCCCCCTTGGGTACCCTCAGCCGCCGGTCAACCGAGGAGAGTGGCGATGACGACAAAGCTGGCAGGCAAGGTGGTGGTGGCGATGGGCGGCGGGCCCACCGCGGTGATCAACCAGTCGCTCGTGGGGGCGGTCCTTGAGGCGCGCAAGTTTCCCGAGGTGGAGCACGTCTACGGCGCCCTGCACGGGGTGACCGGGATCATCAACGAGGAGTTCGTCGACCTCACCCAGGAGACCACCCATAACCTGGAGCGGGTGGCGGGGACGCCGTCGTCGGCGATCGGCTCGACGCGCGACAAGCCGGATGCCGCCTACTGCCAGGAGATCTTCCGGGTCCTGAAGGCGCACGACGCGCGCTACTTCTTCTACATCGGCGGCAACGACTCCTCGGACACGGTGCGCATCGTCAACGAGGAGGCGGAGAAGGCGGACTACGAGTTCCGCGCCATCCACATCCCAAAGACGATCGACAACGACCTGATGGTGAACGACCACTGCCCCGGCTACCCGTCGGCGGCGCGCTTCGTGGCGAGCGCCTTCATCGGCACGAACATGGACAACCGCGCCATCCCCGGGGTCTATATCGGGGTGGTGATGGGGCGCCACGCCGGCTTCCTCACCGCCGCCGCGGCCCTGGGGCGCAAGTATCCGGACGACGGACCGCACCTGATCTACCTGCCGGAGCGCCCCTTCTCGGTGGACGGCTTCCTCGCCGACGTAAAGCGGGTCTACGAAAAGTACGGCCGCTGCGTGGTGGCGGTGAGCGAGGGGGTCATGGACAAGGAGGGGGTGCCGATCGCGGTACGCCTGGCCAGCGAGACCGAGGTCGACGCCCACGGCAATGTCCAGCTCTCCGGGACCACGGCGCTCGGTGATCTGCTGGCGGCACAGGTGAAGGGCAATCTGAAGATCACCCGGGTGCGCGCCGACACCCTCGGCTATCTCCAGCGTTCGTTCATCGGCTGCGTCTCCGACGTCGACCAGCGCGAGGCGCGCGAGGTGGGGGAGAAGGCGGCGCAGTTCGCCCTGTGGCACAACCGCGACGGCTCGGTGACCATCCACCGCACCGGCTTCTACTCGGTCGACTACCGCCTCTCGCCCCTGGAGGAGGTGGCGGCAAAGACCAAGCTGATGCCCGACGAGTTCATCGCCCCGTCGGGGACCGACGTCACCGAGGCCTTCATCCTCTACCTGCGGCCGCTCCTCGGCTCCGGCATGCCGGCGCCGAGCCGGGTGCGGGCACCGAAGGTAGAGAAGATCCTCTACCGCAGGGACTAGGGGTCAGAGGTCAGGGGTTAGGGGTTAGAGAAGGAGAGCCCTACGGGCTGATGAGATGCCGATGGAGGCGACCCACGAAACCATCCGTGCCGGCCGAAGGCCGGCACCACCCCTAATCCCTAAATCCCGATTTCCCTAATCCGCAGGTGAAGAGCCTCGCTGAACCGGATCCTCAGGGGTCGGCGGTCCTGGGTCTCGAGGTCTGCGGTCGAGCGGCGGACGGGATGGGGAGGCGTGACGTGGCGTGGAGGCGGTGATCAATCAAGGTCTGCCCGTGTTCCCAGGAAGAGCGAGATAGCGAGCAACCCAAGTCGGCCTGGGGGTGTGGGCCGACATCGCCGGTACTGAGGTTACGAGGAGGGTTCAAGCATGGACTGGTGGCAGGCGCTGGTGCTCGGGATTGTGGAGGGGCTCACGGAGTACCTGCCGGTCAGCTCGACGGGACACTTGATCCTCGCGCAACGGGCAATGGGGATCGCCAACGGCGCGGCGGCGGATGCGTATGTGATCTGCATTCAGGCGGGTGCCATCCTCGCGGTAGTGGGGCTGTACTGGCGGCGGATCCGGCAGATGCTGTGGGGGCTGGCGGGGAGGGATGCCGAGGGGCTGCGGCTGGCGGTGTGCATCGTGGTGGGCTTTTTGCCGGCGGCGGTGATCGGATTGACCATCGAGCACTGGGTCAAGAATCACCTGTTTGGCCTCTGGCCGATCGTTGCGGCGTGGGGCGTGGGCGGGGCGGTGATCCTGGTGGTGGCATGGTGGCGAAGGCGGAAGAGCGAGAAGCCGACGAGCGGCTTGGCGATGCGCGCGTTGACATGGAAGACGGCGCTCATCATCGGCTTGGCACAATGCCTGGCGATGTGGCCGGGGACGAGCCGGAGCCTGGTGACCATTGTGGCGGGGGTGCTGGTGGGGATGAGTCTGCCGGCGGCGGTGGAGTTCAGCTTTCTGCTGGGGGTCGTCACCCTGACCGCGGCGACGGGCTATGAGGGGCTCAAGCAGGGCGCGCAAATGCTGCACGCCTACGGGCCGGTCGATCTCGCGATCGGTTTTGTGTGCGCGTGGCTGGCGGCGGTGCTGGCGGTCAAGTGGATGGTGGCCTATCTGAACCGCCACGGGCTGGGCCTTTTCGGCTACTACCGGGTGGCGTTGGCGATCGTGGTGGCGGGGCTGATCCTGGCGGGGTCGCTGGCGGTGACGTAGGGCTAGGAGATGGAACATGGCACGGAGAGCTTTCAGCTCTCAGCCTTCAGCGGAGGGAAATCGCCGGTTTGGCGGAGCGAGGTAGGGGTTGCGTGCGCCTGTCGCGCGGCTTCCGCTTGGAGGAGAAGCCGTTGTCGCTGAAAGCTGAAAGCCGGAGCCCCATCCTCGCCACCGTCCAGCCGGTCATCCCCCTCTGCCGACCGCCTACTGCCGTCCCCCCCCTTCCCACTTTCCGTCTCCTGCTTTCTACTACCGGCCACCATGGCCAAGGTAAAGAAGCTCGTGGAGGAGGCGACCACGGGGTCGCGGCGGTTGGACGAGGCGGTGGCGATCCTGCTCCTCGGCCTCTTCCTCCTCCTCCTCGCCGCACTCCTCTCCTATTCGCCCACCGACCCGGCCTTCGGGGTCGCCGCCCCTCCGGGGCGGGTGGGTAACGTGGTGGGGGTGGTGGGAGCGTATACCGCCGGGGCGGTGATGGAGTGGCTCGGCGGCGCCGGTTATCTCCTCCCGGTCGGCTTGCTGCTGGCGGCGATGAACCGCCTGCGCGGCCACCGCCTGCGTGGTCGCCGCGCCGCCGCCTATGTGGCGGCGTCCCTCGCCTTTCTCCTCGCGGTGGCCACCCTGGTCCACATGGGGGGGGCGGGGTCGGCCCACCCGCAGCCGGCGGGGCTGCTCGGGGAGATGGGGGGCAGGGCCCTCACCTTCGCCTTCGGCTCCCTCGGCGGCTACGTGGTGGCGGGCACGGTGGCGCTCCTGGCGCTGATGGTGGTGAGCCGCCTGTCGCTCGTGGGGCTGGCGGCGACCGGGTGGCGGGAGGTGCGCGCCCTCACCGAGGTGGTGCGGGAGCGGCAGGCGGAGCGGAATGCCCGGCGCGAGCGGGTGGCGTCGCTTACCCGCAAGATTGAGGAGAAGAAGAGCCGCACCCCACCGCGTCTTGCCGAGCTGCCGCCGGCCGAGGAGGAGGTGGAGCCCGCCCAAGATGTCCTGGAGCTCACCGGCGGCGACGACTACCAGCTCCCCCCGTTGACCCTCCTTGCCGATCGCCCGGCCTCGACCCGCAAGCTCTCGGAGCGGGAGATCCTGGTCAACTCGGAGATCCTCGAGCGCAAGCTCCTCGACTTCGGGGTCTCCGGCGAGGTGACCGAGGTCCACCCGGGGCCGGTGATCACCATGTACGAGTTCAAGCCGGCGCCGGGGGTGAAGGTGTCGAAGATCTCCAACCTCGCCGACGACCTTGCCATGGCCCTGCGCGCCATCTCGATCCGCATTGTCGCGCCGATCCCCGGCAAGGGGGCGGTGGGGATCGAGCTCCCCAACGTCGAGCGTGACGGCGTCTTCCTTCGCCAGGTGATCGCCTCGGAGGTGTGGGATACGCGCAAGCAGCAGCTCCCCATCGCCCTGGGCAAGGACATCTTCGGCAACCCGGTGGTGAGCGACCTGGCGCGGATGCCGCACCTCCTGGTCGCCGGCGCCACCGGCTCGGGCAAGTCGGTGTGCATCAACTCGATCATCGCCTCGATCCTCTTCCGCGCCAGGCCGAACGAGGTAAAGCTCCTCATGGTCGACCCGAAGATGCTCGAGCTCCTGGTCTACGAGGGGATCCCGCACCTGATCACCCCGGTGGTCACCGACCCGAAGAAGGCGGCGGTGGCGCTCAACTGGGCGGTCAAGGAGATGGAGCGGCGCTACACCCTGCTCTCAGCCTACGGGGTGCGGAACCTCCCCGGCTTCAACCGGATGGTGGCGAAGATGGAGCGCGACGGGACCCTGCCGGAGCCGGCGGAGGGGGAGCCGCCCCTGGCGCCCCTGCCGTACATGGTGGTGATCGTCGACGAGCTCGCCGACCTGATGATGGTGGCGAGCCGCGACGTGGAGGTCTCCATCGCCCGCCTGGCGCAGATGGCGCGGGCCGCGGGTATCCACCTGGTGGTCGCCACCCAGCGCCCCTCGGTGGATGTCCTCACCGGGGTGATCAAGGCGAACTTCCCGGCCCGCATCGCCTTTCAGGTCTCCTCGAAGACCGACTCGCGCACCATCATTGACGGTAACGGCGCCGAGGCGCTCCTGGGGCTCGGCGACATGCTCTTCCTGCCGCCCGGGGTGGGGAAGGTGCAGCGGGTCCACGGCACCTTCCTCTCCGACGACGAGATCAAGGAGCTCGCCTCCTTCGTGCGCAAACAGCAGCCGGCGGAGTACGACCTCACGGTCACCGTTGCCGACCAGGACGACGGGGACGACGCGGCGGTGGTGAAGGAGCGCGACGAGGTCTACGACGAGGCGGTCGCCTTCGCCCTCGAGCAGGGGAAGATCTCGGTGTCGTTGGTCCAGCGCAAGCTGCGGATCGGCTACAACCGCGCCGCCCGGGTGGTGGAGCAGATGGAGCGCGACGGCATCGTGGGACCGGCGGACGGGGCAAAGCCACGGGAGGTGATTCAGTAGTAGGGAGATAGGGAAATGGGGAGGTAGGGAAGTAGGGAGGATGGCCGCATGGCGGCCAGCAATCGGTTTCGGGGTGCCTGCCCTCGGCAAATTCATCCGGCCCGAAGGGCCTTCCTTCCCTACCTCCCTATTTCCCTACCTCCCTACGCGCGCAGCGCGTCGCGCAGCGCACCATCCATTACTGCGCCGCTCATGTTGACGGCCCCCCGCCTCCGGTCTATAACCGGAGCCACCTCCCCGCGGGGCACCCTCCTGCCCCACTCCCCCCCCAAAATCCCCCCTTTCTGGAGACCGCCATGCGCTTCAAGCGTTTGGAGATGGTCGGTTTTAAGTCCTTTGCCGATCGGACGCGCGTCGATTTTCAGCCCGGGGTGACGGCGATCGTCGGCCCCAACGGGTGCGGCAAGTCGAACGTCTCCGATGCCCTGCGGTGGGTCCTCGGGGAGCAGTCGGCGCACCAGCTCCGCGGCGATTCGGCGGTCGATTTCATCTTCAAGGGGGCGGGGAAGCGCAAGATGATGGGGTTGGCGGAGGTCACCCTGACCATCGACAACAGCGACCATTCGGTCGCCGGCCCCTTCGCCGATTTTGCCGAGATCCAGGTTACCCGCCGGGTGCACCGGGACGGTGAGCGGGAGTACTTCATCAACAAGGTGCCGTGTCGCCTGAAGGACATCCGCGACATCTTCATGGATACCGGGATGAGCGGCCGTGGGGTGGCGATCCTCCAGCAGGGCCACATCGACGCGATCCTCAACGCCAAGCCCGAGGAGCGGCGCGCCCTCTTCGACGAGGCGGCGGGGATCACCAAGTACAAGATCAAGAAGGAGGCGGCGCAGCGGAAGCTGGTGACCAGCGAGGAGAACCTCGCGCGGGTGATGGACATCGTCCACGAGGTCGAGCGACAGATGCGCCGCCTGGATCGCCAGGCGCGGGATGCGGAGCGGTTCAAGCGGCTGCGCGCCACCCTGCGCACCTACGAGGCCCATGTGTCGTGCGCGCGGCTGGCGGAGCTGAATGAGCGAGCCGCCGTGGTGGAGGGCGAGATGGCCGATGCCCGCCGTCTGCTGGAGGATACGGAGAGCCGGCTGGCCGCCACCACCGCCGAGCTGGAGGCGGCCCGCCTGCGGGTGCGCGAGGGGCGCCAAGAGGCGGATGAGCTGCGCGAGCGGGCCGCCACCCTGCGCCACCAGGCGGCCAAGCTGGAGGGGGAGATCGCCACCGAGCGGGCCCGGCTGGAGGGGATCGACCGGGAGCGTGCCGGCCTCGCCGGCGACGTGGATCAGTGGCGGGAGCGGCTCGAGCTGCTCGCCGCCCGTGGGGGCGCTCTGGCCGCCGAGGCGGAGGAGGCGGAGGCGGCCCACGGCGAGGCGGTGGTGGCGCTGGAGCAGCAGGAGGCGTGCCTGCGCGACCGGGTGAACGAACGGGAGCAGTGCCGTACCACCCTGCAGGAGCAGCGCCGCGCCGCGATGGCTGCGGCCGAGGCCCGTTCCAAGGCGCAGGCGCGGGCCGAGTCCCTGGCCCGTCGCCTTGATGAGCTCGGCGAGCAGGAGCAGCGGCTCGCCCTGGCCGGCGCCGCCCTGGAGGTGGATGTGGAGGGCCACGCCGCCCGCCGGGAGGAGGTCGAGGCCGCAGTCACCCGTGCCGAGCAGGTGTCCGCCGACGCGGACAGCGCGGTGGGGGCGGCCCGTGAGACCCTCGCCGCGAGCCAGTCCCGTCTCGCCACCGCGCGCAGTGCGCGGGAGGCGCAGGCGCAGATCCTCCACCGGCTGGAGGCACGCGCCACGGTCCTCGCGGACCTCGTGGCCCGGCCGGCGCCGGAGAGCGAGACGCCCCTGCCCGCCGAGGCTCGGGCGTGGGAGGAGGCGCCGACGGTGGCTGCCGCCCTGCGCGTCGAGCCCGAGCTGGAGGGGGCGGTGGAGGCGCTGCTCGGTGAGACCCTGCACGCGCGGGTCCTCTCCGACCGTGGGGTGGCCGCGGCCCTCGCCCGCTGGGCCTCGGATCAGTCGATCCCCCCCACCACCGTGGTCTTGCCGCCCACCGCGGCCGAGATACCGCCGCCGCCGCCTGCCGGCGGTACGGCGCTGCTCGACGGTGTCTCCACCGCCAACGGCCTCGCACCGTGGCTTGCTGAGCGGCTCGGACGGGTGGTGGTGGTCGATGACCTGGCGGCGGCGGTGGCCGCCCCGCCCGAGGGGTGGACCTGCATTGCCCGCGACGGCCAGCGGCTGGAGGGGAACGGCCTGCTCCACCTCGGCCACGCCGGCGGTGAGGAGTCGGGCACCCTCGCCCGCCACCGTGAGCTGCGCGAGATGGAGGAGGCGCTGCCCGGCGCGCGCGCCGCCCTGGCGGCGGCGGAGCGCGAGGTGGTCGAGGCGACCGAAGCGGTGGCCGGGTGTGAGGCGGAGCTCGCCGCCGCCACCACCGCCGCCCACGAGGCGCGCCTCGCCCTCCAGTCGGCGCGCCACAACCGGGAGGCGGCGGAGGCTGAGCAGCGCCGGCTGGCGCGGCGGCGCGACGACCACCAGGGCGAGGTCACCCGCCTCGCCGAGGGGCGCGCAGGGGTGGAGGCGGAGCTCGTCCGTCTGCGGGCCGAGGTGGCGCGCGGCGAGACGGAGGCGGAGACGGGGAGCGCGCGGATCACCGAGGCCGAGCAGGCGCTGGCGACGGCGGAGGAGCGGCTGGAGGGGGTACGCCAGGAGGTGGTGGCGGCGAAGGTGTTGGTGGGCGAGGCGGAGGGGCGACTGCGCCACCTCAGGGGCGAGCTCACCGCGATCCGCGAGGAGGAGCAGCGTGGTCGCGACGAGCGCAGCGCCAAGTCGGCGCGCGCCACCGACCTCGACCGTCAGGAGGCGGAGGGCCACGTACGGCTGCGCCGCCTGGAGGGGGAGCTCTCCACCGCCCTGAGCGTGGAGGAGGGCGCGCGTGCAGAGCTACAGCTCGCCCTCGACCGGGTGGCGGGGGTGGAGGAGGGGGTCGCCACCCTGAGCCAACGGGAGCACCAGCTCATTGCCACCCGCGAACAGGAGCAGGAGCGGCACCACCGGGCCGAGCAGGAGGCGGCGGAGGTGCGCCACACCGCCCACGAGACCCGGGTCCGCTTCGAGGACCGCTACCAGACCACCCCGGAGGAGGCGCGCGATCAGGGGGAGCCGGTGGAGGTGGAGCTGGCGGAGATGGAGCGGGAGATCCCCGAGCTCGCCCGTAAGCTCGACCGCATCGGTCCGGTAAACCTGTCGGCGATCGCCGAGCACGAGGAGCTCGCCGAGCGCCTCGACTTCCTCACCGGCCAGCGCACCGACCTGGAGCAGGCGATCGACGATATCCGCCAGGCGATCCGGCGGATCAACCGCACCAGCCGCGAGCGGTTCATCACCACCTTCGAGCAGATCGACCACCACTTCGGCGAGCTCTTCACCGCCCTCTTCGAGGGCGGCCAGGCGAAGCTCCACCTCCTCGATCCGGACAACCCGCTCGAGTCGGGGATCGAGATCACCGCCCAGCCGCCGGGGAAGAAGAACGGCTCCATCAACCTGCTCTCCGGCGGCGAGAAGGCGCTCACCACCCTCGCCCTGATCTTCTCCACCTACCGGGTCCGGCCCGCCCCCTTTTGTCTCCTCGACGAGGTGGACGCGCCGCTCGACGACGCCAACGTCGGCCGCTTCAACCGGCTGTTGCGGACCATGGCCATCTCCACCCAGTTCACCGCCATCACCCACAACAAGTCGACCATGGAGGCGGCGGATGCCCTCTACGGCATCACCATGGCCGAGCCCGGTGTCTCGTCGCTGATCGCCGTCCACCTGGAGGAGGAGCCGCAGCTCGCCATGGGGGAGGCGGTAGCGGTGGGGTAGGGGCGGTTCACCGGCGAGTGACGAGACCCTCCGACCGGCGGTAGGGTAGGCGATGGAGATGGATCCGGACCACCGCCACCTGGTGACCACCCTCGCCGCCTACCTCGCCGATCGGCCCGAGTACCACACCATCAAGACGGGATTCGGGGAGCCCCCCTATCCCGAACCGGTGAACGGCGAGCTGCCCGACATCACCGCCTTCCGGCGCCACCAGTTCGTGATCTTCCGTGCCTTCACCGAGCAGGAGCTGGCGGATCCCACCTTCGAGGCGGCGTGTCGCGCCTTCGCCAAGTGTGCCGCCTTCGAGCACATCCGTTTCCACGCCATCGTCCCGGCCCGCTGCGGCGACGAGCAGGGGCGGGTGGTGGCACTCAGGCAGGCGGCTGCACTGGGCCTCCGCATCGACAATGTCTGGGAGGTGTGAGACGGCGGCGCCATGCACCCCATCTTCGGCCTGCGCGGCTGACCGAAGATCCTCACCGTGTACGGGTAGGAGCGGGTTGTACCCGCGATCCGGCGCCGGTGGCGCCGGCCGGCCCTTCGGGCCGGGGTCGGGGGTGCACCCCCCTCCTCCCGGGGGGAGGGCGCGGAGAGATTGTTGAGGTGCCTACCCAACGTCATGATGGGGAGTCCGCAGGGCTATCCCGCCCTAATCCCTATATCCCTACCCCCGGCGAGCGCAGCGAGCCCCCCATGCTCCGCATCACCGACTCCCTGACGATCCCCGATGACGCGGTGCGGGTGCGGTTTATCCGTGCGCGTGGGCCGGGCGGTCAGCACGTGAACAAGGCGTCCACCGGCGTCGAGGTGCGGGTGGCGGCGACGGCCTTGCCACCGGGCGTCGTGCGGCGTCTGGCCATTCGCTACCCGGCCCACGTCACCGGCGACGGGGTGGTGGTGGTGGCCTCGGACAGCCACCGCAGCCAGGTGCAGAACCGGCGCGAGGCGGAGGCGCGGCTCATCGCCATGGTGTGCGCCTGTCTCACACCCCGCCGGAGGCGGAAGGCGACGCGGGTCCCGGCCCGGAGCCGGCGGGCGCGGCTGGTGGCGAAGCGGCTACGGGGTGAAACCAAACGGCGGCGGCGCGGGCCGACCGGCGATGAGGGGTAACGCGGGGAGCTGCCGGAATGGGGTAGGAGCCGGCTCCCGCCGGCGATCAGCCCCTCTGGGGCTGCCGCGGTCTCTGGCCGCGGATCTCGGGGGTACACCCCCTCCTACCGGTGGGTGGCGGATTGGGCGTTGGGTGCGGGTGCTTGGTAGGAGCGGGTTGTACCCGCGACCCCGGCCCAACGGGCCGGCCGCGGCCAGGGGCCGCGGATCGGGGGTGCAACCCCCTCCTACTCCCCCTCGTAAACCGGGAAGGTGGGGTCTTGGTCTCGGGCCCAGGCGTCGAGGCCCCCCTTGAGCATCCAGAGGCGCTCGAACTCCCGCCGTTCGAGAAACTGGATCGCCCGGACCGCCCGGAACCCCTTGTGGTCGATAACGACGATCTCGTCTCCCTCGTCCAGCTCCTCCCACTCGAACTCGAGCTCGTCGAGGGGGATCGCCACCGTCTCCGGGAAGGGGGAGGGGTAGGTCGCGGCCTCGTCGGCCGGGCGCACGTCGAGGAAGCAGAGGGGATGGTTCTCCTCGGCGACCATCGCCGCGAGCTCGGCGGGGGTGAGTTTGACGCCGTCAGGCATGGGGGAGCCGCGCTGTGCGCTGCGGGGATGGGGGGTGAGGGGTAAGGGGAAGGACGGTCCTGCGGGCCACGATCATGGGGGAGGTGTCTGTTCGGAACAACATGTCCCGGCCGTAGGCCGGTACCTACCCTCATCCCCCCATCCCCCATCCCCGCGAGGACCGCGAGCCCCCCTACTTCCGCCGCGCCTCGCGTCGGGCCAGGGCGTCGGCGTGGCGGCGTTCGTCCTCGGCGTTGGCGGGTGCCACCGGTGCCACCCGGACCGGGTGGCGGTCGTCGTCGAGGGCGACGAAGGTGAGGTAGGCGGAGGCGGTGTGGGCGCGCTCGCCGGTGAGGGGGGCCTCCCGCTCCACCCTCACCCCCACCTCCATGGAGGAGCCGAAGGCGCGGTTCACGGAGGCGTTGAGGATGACGATGTGGCCGCTGGCGATCGGGACGTGAAAGTCGAGGCGGTCGAGCGACGCGGTGACACAGACCCGCCGGGCGTGGCGCATGGCGGCGATCGCACCGGTGGTGTCGATGTACTGCATGACCTTGCCGCCGAAGATCGAGCCGAGGTAGTTGGTGTCGCCGGGCATCACCAGGTAGGTGGCGGTGACCCGCGACGCGGCTACCGGCTTCGGCTCGAGGATCGGCTCCGCCACATCAAACCTCGTCGCCGTTCCACTCGGGGGTGAGGTCGAGGACCATCACCAGGGCGTGGCGACCATGGCCGTAGTAGTCGGGGCGCACCGCCTCGACGGTGAACCCCAGCCCCTGGTAGAGGGACTCGGCCGGGTGGTTGCCCTCCTCGACCTCCAGGTAGAGCCAGTGGGCGCCGAGGTCGAACGCCTGATCGAGGACCGTCCTCAGGAGGGCGGCGGCGGCGCCGCGGCGCCGGTGTGACGGCGCCACCGCGAGACGCAGGACCTGCACCTCGTCGGAGATGAGCCACGGGCAGATGTACCCCACCACTTGACGGTGAGAGAGGCAGACGAGGGGGTGGGCGTGGCCGAGGTTGAGCTCCCGCTCGAAAGAGGCGCGCGCCCACGGTGACTCGAAGGAGAGGGCCTCAATGGCCACCACCTCGTCGAGGTGGGTCGGTTTCATCCCCTCGATGATGAACTGCTGGAGGGTCGGGTGAGAGGCGAGGCGGGCGTCAGCGGGCGGGTCGAGCGACATGCGCGGATCTTACCCGAATCGGGTCTTTCAGGGAAAAAGCCGCTTTCCCTGATCGCGGAGCCGGAGTTATCGTCCCGTCCAGGAGGGTCACACTCCTCTCCGAGTCCCCGGTGGGCGGGGGCGGCGAACCGGGCCGGATCGGCGCAGGTCCCGGGGGGTGCCGGCGGCTGGTCGCCGGTGCGGGTGTCGCCGAGAAAGGAGGTGGTCCAGTGGACAGTCCCAACACTACGGCACAGTTGAGTGAGGTGGCGGCACCCTAGGTGCGCCGTTTCGCTGCCTCCGTCCGATGGGCGGAGGACACGGCAGCCTGGGGTCGCACCCCAGCGCCACCATCCCCCCGGGAGCGCGGACGCCGTGGCCGCGACAGGGCTCGCCCTACTCCCGGGGGGACCTTATTTCGGCAACGGGCGGGAACACGGGTACCGCTTTTCGGCCGTCTCTTGACCCGTTCATGCCGCCGATGGTCGTTGCCCCGCCAGATCCCATCCACGCCACCGAACGCCAGGTCCGTCTCGCCTGGTTTGCCGCCCTGGCGATCGCGATCCACGCGGTGGAGGCCCTCATCCCCTCCCCCCTGCCGGGGGTAAAGCTGGGGCTGGCGAACGCGGTCACCCTGGTGGTCCTCCTGCTGCACGGCCCCCGTGACGCCTTCGTGGTGACGGTGGTGCGCATCCTCATCGGGGCGCTGCTGATCGGCACCTTCCTCGGCCCCGGCTTCTTCCTGTCGCTCGCCGGGGGGCTCGCGGCGTGGGCGGTGATGGCCGCCGCGCGCCCCCTGTGGCCCGGACTCCTGAGCCCCCTCGGCCTCTCGGTCCTCGGCGCTGCCGCCCACATCTCGGCCCAGGTGGGGCTGGTCTATGCCGTCCTCCTCCCCAACCCGGGGCTCCTCCACATCGCGCCGGTGCTCGTCGCCTCGGCGGTGGCCACCGGCATCGCCACCGGGCTGGTCGCCACCCGCCTGGTGGCGATCTTCCAAGAGGTGGCGGCCCCTCCCCTCTCCACCTCGTAGGGCAGAGGAAACGGAAACACGAGTTTCCATTTCCCCCGAAAAAAACGGAAACACGAGTTTCCATTTATTCTCCTGCGATGCATGCGTAAATCCAGGTAACGCACTGTAGATAAAGACGCCCGTCGTCTTGTGTGCATCTTTTCCTGACTTGGCACGTCGGTTGCTACGTTCGGTAGCAATAGAGGGCCTCGGGGGGCCGCGCTGCCGGACTTCTGGTGGGGTCGAGCGGGGGGGTCCTGGTGGGTGGCTTCTCTTTTGTTCACACCGTGCCGATAGAGCCGGCGGTAGGCCGGTCGTGTTTTGGCGACGCCGCGGTTGGTGCGTCGTAGCTCTTACTCGAAGGAGGAACCGATGCGCACCTTCCCGATGTCTCTGGCCGCCCTGGTCGCGGTTGCCCTCTTCACCGCCCCGGCTGTGGCCGCTCCGGTCCCGTGGGTCGGCTCTGCGGATTATGGCGCCGGAACCTACGGGGACACCGCCGACGGCGAGGCCGTCGGTCCCTTCGACGCCTATGACGCCGGGCCGGGCGTTGCCCTTACCCTCGGGGCCGGATCTGCTGGGGTGGGCTCGGTCCTCGACGGCTACTTCCAGAGCTATGTCACCGCCCACACCCGCAACTCGACGACGGTCACCGCCGCGCACCTCAACACTCAGGGTGCGGTCGGCGACGGGAGTGGCTATGAGCTCACCGTGGCGGCGAACTTCACGGAGGCGGTGACCGCGATCAACGGCGGCCAGACCGACTTTGCGATCACCGGTGGCCACGTCGATCTCTACCTCGATGACACCCCGGACTACAGCTTCCCCGGGGACAGCGGTTTCACCGACAACGGGTCGATCCTCAGCGGCACGATCGTCGGCGGCGGTGGGAACTTCACCACCACCCCCTTCTTCAGCTTCGGGGGGGCGCTCATCGACATCCAGGTCGACGGCTACGACGCGGACGTCTTCAGCCCCGACACGATCGCCTCCGGTGCCTCGGTCTTCACCCTCCAGATCACCCCGAACAACGCCCAGTTCCTCTCCACCGTTTCCAGTGTCCTGGGCCATCCCTACGATAGCGGCCAGGACCTCTTGGTCGTCGCCGACGGCAACCTCGACCTCTACGCCGTGCCCGAGCCCCTCTCCCTGCTGCTTGTGGCGTCGGCCTTGGCGGGAGTGGTGGTGGTCCGCCGCTCCAGGTAGAACCACCCCCCTCCAGGGCCGAGACGCCCCGCGGTGGTTCACCACGGGGCGTTTCTATTGGGCGGCGCCCGCCTATCCTGCGGCGATGGTCGATGAGATCCGCGCCACCCTCGCCGCCACGCCGGCGCGCACGGTCGCCGCGGCCGCTCGGCCGCGGGCGGCGGTCCTGGTGGGGATTGTGGCTGGAGCCCGGCCGCGTCTGCTCCTGATTAAGCGCAGCGACACGGTCCCCTACCACCGCGGCGAGATCGCCTTCCCCGGTGGTCGCATGGAGGAGGCGGACCGCGACCCGTGGCGATGCGCCCTGCGGGAGGCGGAGGAGGAGGTGGGGCTGCCGCCGGCGGCGGTGTCGCCCCTGGGGCAACTCGACGACCTGGTGACCAGCTCCGGTTTCGTGGTCACCCCCTTTGTCGCGGTGATCGATACCTTGCCGCGGCTCACCCTCTGTGAGCGCGAGGTGGCACGGACCCTCACGCCGCTGGCGGCGCCGCTCCTTGTCCGGGGGGCATGGTCCTCCCATTTGGTGTGGGACGGCAGCGGCGTGCGGCCGATCTATTCGCTTGCCGGCGGCCGGCCGCCGATCTGGGGGGCGACCGCGGCGATCCTCGTGGACCTCGCCCACCGCCTCGACCCGCCGCCCGCCGGGGGCGATGGCGTGGCCGAGGCGGTCGCCCCGTACGGCGCGCCGCACCGGCCCCTCTCCGAGCGTGCCCCGGACCTGGTGGAGCGGCTGCTGGCCTGGTATCGCCCCCGGGCCCGCGACCTGCCGTGGCGTCGGACCCGCGACCCGTACCGGGTGTGGCTCTCGGAGATCATGCTCCAGCAGACGCGGGTGGAGACGGTCCTACCGTACTACGAGCGGTTCCTCGCCCGCTTTCCCACGGTGGAGGGGCTCGCCGCCGCCTCCGAGGATGAGGTTCTGCGCCTCTGGGAGGGGCTCGGCTACTACCGTCGCGCTCGCCACCTCCACGCGGCGGCAAAGGAGATGGCCGCCGCCGGGGTGCCGGTCGATGCGACCGGCTGGGCGCGGCTGCCGGGGGTGGGGCGCTCCACCGCCGGCGCCATCGCCGCCATCTGCTTTGGCGAGCGGGCGCCGGTCCTCGACGGCAACGTGAAGCGGGCCCTCGCCCGGCTGCTCGCCCTGCGGGTGGCGCCGGCCACCCCGATCGGCGGCCGCATCCTGTGGAGCTGCGCCCACCACCTCACCCCGGCCGCCGACGCCGCCACCTACACCCAGGCGATCATGGAGCTCGGCGCGACCTGCTGCACGCCCCGCTCTCCCGCCTGTGGTGGCTGCCCGTGGCGCGACGGGTGCGGCGCCCGCGCCCTCGACCTGGTGGGGGAGATCCCGGTGGCGGTGCGCCGCGGCGCGTTGCCCCACCACCGGGAGATCGCCCTGGTCGTCCGCCACGGCGGCCGCCTCCTCCTCCAGCGCCGAGCCGACGGCGGCCTGCTCGCCGGCCTGTGGGCCTTCCCTCACACGCGCGCCGGCACAGGGGAGGGGGAGGCGGAGGCGGCGCGCCGCCTCGCCGCCGAGGTCATCGGCCGGACCCCGACGCTGGCGCCGCTCACCCGCCTCGAACACGCCTACACCCACTTTCGCATCACCCTCCACGCCTTTGCCGGCGAGATCGACGCGCCGCCTCCGGCGGTCGAAGGCGAGTGGGTCGAGATCGGCGCCCTCGGGGAACGCCCCATGGCGGTTACCGACCGGACGGTGGCGCGTGTCGTCGTCGAGGTAGCGGGGTGAGCTGGTGGTCCGCTCCTATTTGAGGGCGATGTAGGGCCGCTCCGACTCCCCCGCGTCCCGGTAGAGGTAGTAGTCCTTCCCCTCGTAGCTCACCCACGACGGCGGGTAGCTCGGGCTCTCCAGACCGAGGTAGAAGGGGACGCCCTTCCCCTCGCCGACTACCTTGCCACCCAGTCCATCGCGGACGTCGAAGGTCACCTGCTGTACTGTCTCGGCCATCGATTTTTCCTTTCCCTATTGATGACGAGAGTTGATAAGAACCATGGGGCTATGGCCCCTCTTCGTGGGTATCCCCAACATGGGACGATGGTGGGTGACGGCAATCCCCTGCAGCCCACACCTCTCTGCCATGGCAACGCCCCCTGTCTATCTCGCGGCTGCATGTCTCCATCGCGGCGAGGAGCCGTGTCTCGGCGGCGGCCGGCCGGTGGGCAACCTCTTCTTCTCCGGCTGCAACCTGCGCTGCGGCTTCTGCCAGAACCAGCAGATCAGCCACGCGCCGCGCGCCGGGGAGCGGCTCACCCCGGAGGGGTGCGCCGAGCGGATCCTCGCCCTGGCCGAGCAGGGGGGCGGCGCCATCGGCCTCGTCTCCCCGACCCATCAGGGGCGCGGGATCGCCCGCGCCGTGGAGCTCGCCCGCCTCGGCGGCCTCGATCTGCCGGTGATCTACAACTCCAACGGCACCGACCCGGTGGCCACCCTGCGCCGCTTCGACGGCCTCGTGGATATCTACCTCCCGGACTTCAAGTACGGCGCCGACGCCGTCGCCTGGGAGCTGTCGCGGGTAAAGGGGTACGTGGGGCGGGCGACCGCGGCGGTGGCGGAGATGCACCGGCAGGTGGGCCACCTCGATGACTCCGCCGCCACGACCGATGCCCACCGTGGCCTCATCGTTCGCCACCTCTGCCTCCCCGGTGGGCTCGCCGCGACCGGCCGGGTCGCCCGCCTGCTGGCCGAGTCCGTGGGGGACGGCCTCTGGCTCTCCCTCATGGCCCAGTACCACCCGGCGCCGCTCTTCGAGAGTGAGGCGGGGGAGGAGCTCGCGCGCCGCTTCCCCGAGCTTGCCCGCACCATCACCGTCGCCGAGTACGAGGAGGCGATCGACGCCTGCGGCCTTGCCGGCCTCACCCGCCTCTTTCTCCAGGACCCGGCCGCCGCACCGGAGTCGGGCCTCCCCGACTTCCGACGCGAGGAGCCCTTTGTCTGGCGGGAATCTATTGACAGTCAGGTCGATAGGATGCCCTGATCGTCGGTTCTGATTTTTCCCTCACAGCGGTCGAGCTGGTCAGGTGTTCTCACCATGGCGATGGTGCAGGGGTGTTATCGTGTATTGTGTAGGTGTAATCGTTTGGTGAAGACATGGTCCGTACCCAGATCCAGATCACGGAGGAGCAGGCAGCGGCGGTGAAGCGTCTTGCGAGGTTGCGCGGCATCTCGATGGCGGAGCTCATTCGCAAGAGCATCGATCAGGTTCTGCGTACCGAGGGCCCGATAGACGATGAAGAGCGTCGGCGGCGGGCGCTATCGGTCATCGGCTGTTGCCACAGTGGCCTCGGCGATCTCGCCGAACACCACGATGACTATCTTGCCGAGGCGTACGGCAAGTGACGGTCTTTGTCGACACCTCTGCAATTTTGGCGCTGGTCGACGGGGACGATGGTGACCACCGCCGTGCCGCGCGTACCTGGGTTGCACTCATGGATCACAAGGTCGCCCTGTGGAGCCATAACTACATCCAGGTCGAAACCAATGCACTGCTCCAACGTCGTCTGGGCATGGAGGCCCTCCAAAGGGTCGAAGTGGATCTCTGGCCGATCCTCTCCACCCACTGGGTCTCCCCCGACCTCCATCGAGCGGCGGTGGCTGCGCAACTGGTGGCGCGCCGGCGTAAGCTGAGCCTGGTGGATTGTGTCAGCTTCGAGGTCATGCGCCACCTCGGTATCCGCAACGCGTTTGCCTTTGATCGCCACTTCAAGGCGGCAGGTTTTACCTACCCCACACCATGAAATGTCTTGCTACCGCCGCGGCGGGGAGCGATGGGGTGGTGGCCGATGAGCTCGCCGGACTCGGTATCGAGTCGGCGGAGCGGGTGGCCGGCGGTATCGCCTTCGAGTGCGATGAGGCCCACCTCTACCGGGCGCTGCTCGGCCTGCGGGCGGCGAACCGGCTCCTGGTGGAGGTGGGCAGCTTCAACGCCTTCACCCACGACCGCCTCTACGCCGGGGTAAAGCGGATCGCCTGGGAGGGGTGGTTCGATCCCGACGCCACCCTCGCGGTGGATGTCCACCTCTCCGGCGACAACCGCTGGGTGAAGCACGGCGGCTTCACCGTCTTGCGGGTGAAGGACGCGATTTGCGACCGCCTGCGTGACGCAACCGGCCGCCGCCCGTCGATCGACAAGCGCCACCCGGCGGTGCGCGTCCACGCCCGGATCCGCGCCAACCGCGCCGCCATCTACCTCGACGCCGGCGGCGAGCCGCTCTTCAAGCGCGGCTGGCGGGTCGCCGACCACCCGGCGCACCTGCGCGAGACCCTCGCAGCGGTGATCGTCCAGCTCACCGGCTGGCGCGGCGACCGGCCCCTCTTCGACCCCCTGTGCGGCTCCGGCACCCTGCTCATCGAGGCGGCCCTGATCGCCGCCCGCATCGCCCCCGGCCTCGCCCCGGGACGCGACTATGGCTGCCGGCGGTGGCGCACCTTCGAGCCGGCGGTGTGGGAACAGGCGGTGGCGGTGGCGCGGGAGCAGATCGACCTGAACCGCTGCCCCGCCATTGTCGGCTCCGATAACGATCCGGCGGCGATCGCCGCCACCCGCGCCAACGCCCAGGCGGCCGGGGTGGGGGAGGTGGTGCGGGTGACGGAGGCGGCGGTGGGCGACGCGCTCGCGCCGACCGGCCCCGGCGTTTTGATCACCAACCCGCCGTACGGCGAGCGGCTCGGCGACAAGCGGGCACTCGCCCCCCTCTACGGGGAGATCGGCCACCTGCTCAAGGGGCGGTGTGGCGGCTGGGAGGCGTACCTCCTCTCCGGCGACCGCGACCTCACCCGCCACCTCCACCTGAAGGCGAGCCGCCGCTGGCCCCTGCGAAACGGCCCTATCGACTGCCGGCTGCTGCGCTACGAGGTGCGGTAGGAGCCGGTTGCACCCGCGCCCCCGGCCCAAGGGGCCGGCCGCGCCTGGGGCGCGGAACCCCCTCCTACTGCCTACTGCTCCCCGACCCGTTAGGATGGCCGCTCCTCTCTCCCCCGAGGATGCTGCCCATGGCCACTGCTGAGCCCCCTATCGCCCCTGTCGAGAGCGCCCCGCCGGAGGCGGCGGTGGCGCCGGCGCCGGCGCGGATCCGCGAGATCCCCTTTAACTACACCTCCTATTCCGACCGGGAGGTGGTCCTCCGCCTGCTCGATCAGGAGGCGTGGGACGATCTGAACGCCCTGCGCGGCGAGCGGCGCACCGGCCGCTCGGCCCGCTGGCTGTTCGAGATCCTCGGTCAGATCTGGGCGATCTCCCGCAACCCGTACCTGCAGGAGGACCTCTTCCGCCACGCCAAGCGGCGGCGGGCGGTGCGCGAGAAGCACGAGGATCGCCTGCGCTTCATTGAGCAGCGCGCCGACGGCAACGAGCGGGTCCTGGCCATCGCCAGGAAGACCCGCCACCTGGTGGAGAGCTTCCAGCGCTCCTTTGCCGAGGTGCGCCGTGAGCGGCAGCGGGCGATCAGGCGGCTGTCGCGGGCCACCGCGCGCGCCAACATCCACTTCTCTCCCTTCATGAAGGTGGCGCACATGACCGACGCCACCGACTGGCGGATGGAGATCCCCTTTGTGGTGATCACCCCCGACACGGAGCAGGAGATCGGCGCGGTGGTGCGTGGCTGCGCCGACCTCGGCCTGTCGGTGATCCCGCGCGGCGGTGGCACCGGCCTGTGCGGCGGCGCCGTGCCGCTCTTTTCGCGCTCGGTGGTGATTAACACCGAGAAGCTCGATCATATCGGCGACGTGGCCACGGTGGAAAACGAGGGGGCCACCGAGAGCCACCCCTCCCACATCCCCACCATCCACGCCCAGTGCGGCGCGGTGACCGGCCGGGTAACCGAGCGGGCGCGCGCCGCCGGCCTGGTCTTCGCCACCGATCCGACGTCCCTGTGGGCGTGCACCATCGGCGGCAACGTCGCCTCCAACGCCGGCGGCCAGAAGGCGGTGATGTGGGGGACCTGTGTTGACAACCTGCTCGCCTGGCGGATGGTCGACCCGGACGGCCTCCCCCTGGAGGTGCGGCGCCTCGACCACCACATGGGCAAGATCGGTCCGCACACCCTCGCCCGCTTCCGTGTCACCCACTACGAGGCGGACGGCGAGACGGTGCGCGGCGAGCCCGAGATCCTGGAGATCCCCGGCACTACCTTCCGTTCTCCGGGGCTGGTGAAGGACGTCACCAACAAGTACCTCGGTGGGCTCCCCGGGGTGCAGAAGGAGGGGACCGATGGGATGGTCACCTCGGCCACCTTCGTCCTCCACCGACCCTTCGACTTCACCCGCACGGTTTGCCTGGAGTTCTTCGGCGATGAGCTCTCCAAGGCGACCGAGGCGATCGTTGCGGTGAAGCGGCAGGTGGAGGAGACCGATGGCGTCTTCCTCACTTCGCTCGAGCACTTCGATGAGAAGTACGTGAAGGCGACCGGCTACCACACGAAGAGTCCGCGCAGCGCCCGCGCCCGGGTGGTGCTGCTGGTCGACGTGGCGGGCAACGATGAGGCGTCGGTGGCGCGCACCTGCTCGGAGATCTGCCGCCTGGCGGCGACCGGCGACGGCGAGGGGTTCGTGGCGGTGGCCGAGGAGGACCGCGCCGCCTTCTGGAAGGTGCGCGGACGCATGTCGGCGATCGCCCGCCACACCAACGCCTTCAAGATCAACGAGGACGTGGTGATCCCGCTGGAGCGGCTCACCGAGTACGCCGACTTCATCGAGCGGCTCAACATTGAGCTCTCCACCACCAACAAGCTGGCCATCCTCGACGCCCAGCGCGCCCTCCTCGCCGCCCACCTGGAGCGGGCGGAGGAGGGCGACGAGGGCGGCTTCCTCCTCCCCAAGCTGAGCGAGGGGATGGCGGTGATCGAGCGGGTGGCGGCTCGCTGGCGGCGGCTGCTCACCGCCCTCGACCTCCCGGCGATGGAGGTGATCGACCTCCTGCCGGCGGAGGTGGTGCGCGGCGACGAGACCCTCTTCCGGGTGGTCCAGCGGGCGGATCTGCGCATCTCCTACCGGCGCGAGGTGGAGGCGCCGCTGCTGGCGCTGTTTGACGGCTACGACGAGGTGATCGCCGACCTCAAGCAGGGCCACGCCCAACACCTGCGCTCGCGGGTGGTGATCGCCACCCACATGCACGCCGGCGACGGCAACGTGCACACGAACATCCCGGTCAACTCCAACGACTACCAGATGATGCGCACCGCCCACCAGGTGGTGGAGCAGGTGATGGCGAAGGCGGTGGAGCTCGGCGGGGTGATCTCCGGCGAGCACGGCATCGGCATCACCAAGCTGCCTTACCTGGCGCCGGAGCTGCTGGCGGCCTTCGCCGACTACAAACAGCGGGTCGATCCGGAGGGTCGCCTCAACCCGGGCAAGCTGACCGCGGAGGCGCCCCTGGAGTTCGTCTATACCCCGTCGTTCCGCCTCCTGGAGCAGGAGGCGATCCTCATCGAGGCGGTCGACCTGGAGGAGATCTCCGAGACCATCGCCCCGTGCATCCGCTGCGGCAAGTGCAAGCCGGTGTGCAACACCCACTCGCCGCACAGCGACATGCACTACTCGCCGCGCAACAAGATCCTCGCCATGGGGATGATCATCGAGGCCTTCCTCTACCAGTCGCAGACCCGCCTGGGGATCTCCCTGGCCCAGTTCGGCAACATCCAGGACGTCGCCGACTACTGCACCATCTGCCACAAGTGCGAGGCGCCGTGCCCGGTGAACATCGACTTCGGCGAGGTCTCCGTGGGGCTCCGGCGGCTCCTCAAGCAAAAGGGGGTGGCGCGCTTCCGGCCGATGACCAAGCTGGCGATGCTCTTCCTCACCCTCTCCAACCCGGAGGCGGTCAGGGCGATGCGCACGGTGGTGATGCGCGGCGGCGTCGCAGTCCAGCGCACCCTCCACCGCCTCGCCCGCCGGATCGGTCTGATCGACGGCCGCACCCGCTACACCACCCCGAACATGGACGGGGTGCGGGCGCAGGCCCTGCGCTTCATCGAGACCCCCCTGCCGATGATGGACAGGAAGACCGCGCGCACCGCCCTGTCCATCGAGGACCGGCGCTACCTGCCGATCCTCCGCCACCCGGAGCGGGCCACCGACGAGGCGGTCTTCTACTTCCCCGGCTGCGGCTCCGAGCGGATGTACTCGCGCATCGGCCTCGCCACCGAGGCGCTGCTCTATCACGTGGGCACCCAGGTGATCCTGCCGCCCGGCTACCTCTGCTGCGGCTACCCCGCCTCCTCCAATGGCGAGGAGTCCCTCGGCAAGCGGATCAACGCCGACAACCGGGTTCTCTTCCACCGCATCGCCAACACCCTCTCCTACCTCGACATCAAGGCGGTGATCGTCTCCTGCGGCACCTGCATGGACCAGCTCGAAGGGTACGAGCTCGCCCGCATCTTCCCCGATGCACGGCTGTTGGACATCCACGAGTACCTGATGGAGAAGGGGATCTCCATCGCCGGCCTCCCCGGCCGCCGCTACATGTACCACGAGCCGTGCCACACCCCGATCAAGCAGTACCCCACCGCCCAGGTCCTCGACGCCACCCTCAAGGGGACGCCCGTGGCCATGCCGCCGGGCTGCTGCGGCGAGGCCGGGACGCTGGCCCTGTCGCGCCCCGACATCTCGGCGATGATCCGCCTGCGCAAGGAGGAGGAGGTCGGCGACCTCCTCGCCGCCACCGCCCACACCGCGCCCACCGACACCAAGATCCTCACCTCCTGCCCCGCCTGCGTCCAGGGGCTCTCCCGCCTGGAGGCGATGGGGGTCGAGGCCGACGCCCTGGTCTGCGAGCTCGCCGAGTCGATCCTCGGTGAGGATTGGGAGAAAGAGTTCATCCGCGCCGCCAAGGCAGAGGGGATCGAGAGGGTTCTTTTCTAGTATTTTCATGGAGATAAGACATGGAGTTCGACGTTCACTTTAAAGGCCGCTCTCTCCCCCTGAAGGTGGAAGACCCCTTCCGCCTCGACGGTGCCTCCTTCGCCGAGCGGATCCACGCCTTCCTCGACGACGCCGCCCACAAGGTGGGTGAGCTCCACCTCGCCGAGCTCCTGCCGCGCATGGTCCGCGGCGTCGCCGGCTGCGAGGCCGGTTGTCCGGCGGACGCCAAGCACCTCGTCCGCCTCGGCTTCCGCGACTACCAGCTCGCCTACGTCGAAGGCGGCATCCTCACCGCCCGCCGCGACCTCGCCCCGGGCGAGCCCCTGGAGATCCGCCTCTTCCCGGACTTTTGAGGCGCAGCAGGCCGGCCCAACCACGAAGGCCACGAAGAGGATCAGCGGAAATAACCCCGAGCGTTCCGCCACCCTTTACACCGCTGGAACACGAAAACACGAAAGGGGAAAAGCACGAAAAACAACCGATTGAGTTCTTTCGTGTTTTCCACTTTTCGCGCTTTCGTGTTCCCACTCGCGCGAGGACTCGGAAATACCGGATTTCTCGACCGTCATAATTTCCGCTGATCCTCGAAGGGTCGTGATTCCTCCCCTTCATCTCCTTCACGCTCTTCATGGTAAAAAACGGTGTTTGCCAACGCGGTGAGGCCCCGTCCTAACCCTCGCGGCTTGCGCCGCACCCACGATGGAACTTCAAGAAACCCCTGACCGCGGTGCTCCACGCCGGCTTCGAGAGGAGGCCATCGCTCGGATTACCGGAGTGTTCCCCGCGGTTCAGGCAATCTATCTTTTCGGCTCGGTGGCCTGTGGCGAGGCGGGGGCGCAGAGTGACGTCGATCTGGCGATTCTCGGGGAGCGGGAGGTGGATCCCGTTCTCCTGTGGGAAACGGCACAGGAGATCGCCGATGTCGTCGGCCGGGAGGTGGATCTCCTCGATCTGCGTGCGGTCTCCACGGTCATGCGCATGCAGGTCATCAGCCGCGGAGAGCGGATCCATTGCCAAGATGCCATGGCGGCTGAAACCTTTGAAGACTTCGTCTTTTCCCATTACGCCCTCCTGAATGAGGAGAGGCAGGCCATTCTCGACGAGGTGCGCGAGCGAGGGAGCGCCTATGGATGACGTGCTGCTGAACAAGGCGATCCACATCGATCGTTGTCTTGTTCGAATTGGTGAGGAGTACATCGGCCACGAGAGTGAGCTGGAGACGAACTACACCCGCCAGGATGCCATCATCCTCAACCTGCAACGCGCCTGCGAAGCCACCATCGATGCAGCGATGCACCTCGTCCGTACGCGCAAGCTGGGCGTCCCCCAACGGAGCCGTGATGCATTTTCTTTGCTACAAGGCGCCGAGATCATCGATGTGGAGTTGAGCGATGTGTTGAAGAAAATGGTCGGTTTCCGCAACGTCTCGATTCACGACTATACCGAGCTCAACATGCAGGTCGTGCGCGCCATTCTGGAACGTCGCCTCGACGACCTCCGCCGCTTCTCGCGACTCCTCCACCGCTTGAGCGCATCGTCGTGACCTTCGTGGTTCGGCTCCTCCAGCCCATTTACCCCACCACCATGCGGCCGCCGGTGAGAAGCAGTAACACCACGAAGAGGGTGCGCAGCCACCGCTCCGGCAGGCGGTGGGCGAGCCAGCCGCCCACCTGGGCCGCGGGGAGGGCGGCAACGGCCAGGGCGAGGGCAGCGGGGAGGTGGATGAGGCCGAGGGAGGCGCCGCTGGTGGCGAGCCACCGGCGGCCCTCCACCAGGTAGACCGTGCTCCCCACCACCGCGGAGGCGGCGAGGACGGCGGTGGCGTTGCCCACCGCACGCTTGAGGTCGAGGTGGAGGAGGGTGCGCATGAGCGGCACCGCCACCACCCCGCCGCCGACCCCGAAGGCGGCCGACAAAGCGCCGCTCGCCGCGCCGATCACCAGCCAGCGGCCGGTCGCCCCAGCCGGCGGGCGGCCGACGGCCCGTGGAAGATCGCGGCGGACCGCCAGCCACGCCGCCGCCCAGAGGAAGAGGCCGAAGGCGACCCGCCAGCCGGGACCGGGCCGCTCCGCCACCCACCGGGCGACGGCGGCGGCGCCCACCGCCGCTCCCGCCGCCAGGAGGGCGGCGTGGCGCCGGTCGACGTTGTGGCGTCGGCCGTGGGCGACGAGGGCGGAGAGGCCGCCGGCGACGATCGCCGCCAGGCTGGTGGCGGTGGCGCACTGGAAGAGGGTGGCCGCCGCGAACCCCTGGTCGCGGAAGCAGAAGTAGAGGAGCGGGACCATGATGATCCCACCCCCCACCCCGAAGAGGCCGGCGAGAAGCCCGGCCCCGCCGCCGGCCACGAGATAGAGAAGCCACTCCGCCACACCCCATCTCGCCCGAGCCCGTCGCCGGAGGCAAGCCCCCCGTGGTCAAATTCGGTTCGCCGCCGATCCGGCAACAGGGCCGCCGTTTGACACCCCGGCCGCCGCCGCCGTCCAATATCCGCCGCCAGCCGCCGCGCCCGTGGCTCAACTGGATAGAGCACGAGGCTTCGAACCTCGGGGTTGCAGGTTCGAGTCCTGCCGGGCGCACCACGGCGCACCGGGGTTTGCCCCGGCCGCCTCACGATCTCACCCGCGGGTTGTCCACATGGTGTCCATTCGCCGCAGCGCGTTGACCGGGAAGGGGAGGGGGCGAGACCCTCGCCCTCCTAGCGGCGGCAAGCGGTTCAAGTTTCCTGCCGAGGCAGTGGCACGCCTCGGTCAGGGGTGAGGAGAGGTTGTATGGAGACGGAGAACGGACCGATTGAGCTGAACGCGGTGCAGGCGCGGGTCCTCGGGGTGTTGATGGAGAAGGAGCGCACCACCCCCAACAGCTACCCCCTGTCGCTCAACGGGGTGGTGGTCGCTTGCAACCAGCGCTCCAACCGGGAGCCGGTGATGGCCCTGGAGGAGGGGGAGGTGGTGCGGGGGTTGGATCGCCTGCGTGGCCACGGCCTGGCGGTGGAGCGCCACACGGTGGAGGGGCGGGTGGTGAAGTACGCCCACACCGCCGAGCGGCGGCTGGCCCTCACCCCGGCGGAGGGGGCGGTGCTCTGCCTGCTGCTGCTCCGCGGACCGCAGACTCCGGGAGAGCTTCGCGGTCGCTCCGGTCGACTCCACCCCTTTGCGGACGTCGCCGAGGTCGAGGCCCTCCTCACCCGCCTCCGGGAGCGGTCCGCTGGCCCCCTCGTGGCGCGCCTGGAGCGGCTCCCAGGCCACCGGGAGCATCGTTACGCCCACCTCCTGTGCGGCGCCGCGGCGGTAGAGGCGGCGGTGGCCGCGCCGATCGTGGCGCCGGGGACGGTGGAGGCGCGCCTGGCGACGGTGGAGAAAGAGGTGGACGAGCTGCGCCAGGCGGTCGAGGCGCTACGCGCCGAGCTCGACGGTTTTCGCCGTCAGTTCGAGTAGGGGGGCTACCCGAAGAGGTCGGTGCGCCGGTGGGTCAAGGCCGGGAGCTGGCTGCGGATCTCCCGCAGGCGGGCGCGGTCGAGGGTCGCCATCGCCACCCCCTCCCCGGTGGTGAGGCGGGCGATGACCTCGCCCCACGGACCGATGACCATCGAGTGGCCGTAGGTGGGGATGCCGTTCTCCATCGGGCCGATGAGCCCCGGGGCGACCAGGTACGCCTGGTTCTCGATGGCGCGGGCGCGCAGGAGGATCTGCCAGTGGCGCCGGCCGGTGTGGCGGGTGAAGGCGGCGGGCAGGACGATCACCTCCACGCCGCGCGTGGCCATGGCGCGGAAGAGCTCCGGGAAGCGGAGGTCGTAGCAGATGGCCAGGCCGATCCGGCCGAGCTCCGTCTCCACCACCACCACCTCGTCCCCCGGGGCGATCAGCGAAGACTCCCGCGCCGTCGGGCCGCCGTCGATCGCCACGTCGAAGAGGTGGAGCTTGCGGTAGCGGGCCAGTAGCGTGCCGCCGGGACCAAAGAGGAGGGCGGTGTTGTGGCACAGGCCGGCGATTGCGCTCCGCTCGAGGATCGAGCCGGCCACGAGGTGGATCCGGTGGCGCGCCGCCAGCCCCCCGAGCCGCTCGCTCAGGGGGCCGGGGATCGCCTCCGCGTGGGCGGCATAGTCGCGCCCCGGGCCACGCCAGCAGCAGAGCTCGGGGAGGGCGATGAGGCGCGCCCCGGCCGCCGCCGCCTCCGCCACCCGCGCCTCCACCCGGGCGAGGTTGGCCTCGGTGTCAGGGCCGGCCGCCATCTGGACGGCGGCGGCGGTGAAAATCGATTCCATGGTCCGCCCGCGAATATTGGTGGTAGGGGGTGTTGTCGAACGGATCAAACGTGTCGTGGCTCAGAGGGGTTGGATCCAGGGAAAAAGAGAGTAATCGATCACGTGTCGTTATCGCTTCGGGGGGGGGAGGTCCTCCCTGCTCCCTTCGTCCCCGTTCCCGAGACGTCTCTTCACCAACCCCCGGGGCACCGGCTCGGAGGTGGCGCGGCCGCGGGCCCGGATGGCGATCATGACGGTGATGACGTCGTGCAGAGCCGTCCTCAGGCGACCGTGCCCGGCTCCAGCGGCAACCTCCTCGACGTCACGGCGTAGCCTCATCCCCTCCAACTCCCCGCGCGATCCGCCGGCGCAGCCAGGCGACACAGCGGTCGCGGTCCGGGGGCGGCTCCTCCCGCTCCCACCAGCGGCGCAGCTCGGCGAGCAGATCGCCCACCGCCGGCCCCTCCTCCATGCCGAGGGTAAGGAGGTCGACCCCGCCCACCGGCAGGGGGGGCGGCTCGCCCCAGGTCGGCAGGGTGTCGCGCAGGGGTAGGAGGGTGGCGACGCACCGCTCCCACACGTGCGGCTGCATGGCCGCGCCGTCGGCCAGGGCGAGGGGCAGCAGGAGGGCGAAGCGCGCCGCCCCCACCCGGCGGTAGAGGCGGCGGTGGAGGTGGGGGGCGTCGTTCTTCAACAGGTAGAGGTGGCGGCGGACCACCGCCCGCGCCGTCTCCTGCTCCCGCCGCGGCCGGCAGAGGCGGCGGAGCTGGCGGGCGATCATCTCGGCGCCGACCCGGTCATGGCCGAGGAAGCGGTCGCGCCCCTCTTCGTGCTGGTAACAGAGCGGCTTGGCGAGGTCGTGAGAGAGGGCGAGGTGGCGCAGGAGCGGATCGCGCGCCAGCGGGGCGCAGGCGACCGTGTGGTCCGTGTCCGCCTCCCCGCTACGCCGGATGCGGCAGTAGCGGCCCTCCTCCATCTCCAGAACGGCGTAGAGGCAGTGCCAGCTATGCAGGCGGCAGTCGCGGTCGTGGTAGGGGTTCACCTGCGGCTCGGCCGGCATGGCGCCGATCTCCGGGAGGATTACCGCCAGGACGCCGCTCGCGTCCATCTGCTCCAGGGCCGCCCGTGGCCGCTCCGTCTCCAGCAGCCCCCACCACTCGTGGCCGACCCGCTCGTGCGACAGGTGGGTGAGGTACGGCGCCCACTGGCGCACCGCCGCCAGGGTCTCCTCGTCGAGGGGGTGGCGGCCGAAGCGGGCGTGAAAGCGAAAGAGGCGGAGGATGCGCAGGAAGTCCTCTTTGATCCGCGCCGCCGGATCGCCCACGAAGCGGACTCTGCCGGCATCGAGATCGGCGAGGCCGCCCACCGGGTCATAGAGGGTGCCGTCGAGGTCGGCGTAGAGGGCGTTGATGGTGAAGTCGCGCCGTTGGGCGTCCTCCTCCCACGCCACATCGCCGAAGGCGACCTCCGCGTGGCGACCGAAGGTGGCCAGCTCCCGGCGCAGGGTGGTGATCTCGAACCCCTCGCCGTCGACGATCGCGGTCACCGTGCCGTGGGCGATGCCGGTGGGCACGGTGCGGATCCGCGCCCGCTCCAGGGTGGCCGCGGTCGCGTCGGGTGGTGCGTCACAGGCGAGGTCGTCGTCGGCGGGCTCCTGTCCGAGGAGCCGATCGCGCACCCCGCCGCCGCACAGGCGCGCCGTGAAGCCGGCACCCGCCAGCGCCTCGATGATCCGCGCCAGCCGCTGCCGGCGACGCGGCTCGATCTCCCACGGCCGATCCATCCGACCATCTCACCCTGTCGACCGTAGCCGTGCAAGCCCAACAGGCCGTCCCACTATCGTCGGGTGGGGCCTCGCGCAGAGACGCAATGGGGCGTCTCCGCAGGGTGCGCCAGGGGCAGGCCGGGCAGCGAGCCGGACGCGGGGCAGGGAGGTCGGGCCCACCGGAGAACCGCCGGGTACGCAGAGGAGAGGCAGACCGGAGGGGACGGTGGAGAGCCGCCTCCACCGTCCCCTCACCCGGCTTCGTGCCGACCCTCGACGATCTCCGCTCTCCCGGGGAGAGAGGCGCATGACCATGCGCAACACGACCCCGTGGCGCCGTCGCCCGCCGGGTTTACCGTCGCCCACGCAGGTCGCCGCCCCAGCCGAGTTTGGCGCGGAGGACCGCGTAGTAGTCGTAGGCGGGGTCGTGGATGAGGCGGACGTGGTGGGGGGAGCGGCGGATGGTGATCCGGTCGCCGGTCTGCAGACGGATCCCCTCCTGGCCGTCGAGGGTGAGGTGGAGGTCCTGGTGGTCGGCGCGCAGGGTGATCGCCACGGTGGCGCCGGCGGAGATGACCAGGGGGCGGTGGGTGAGGGTGTGGGGGCAGATGGGGACGACGGCGAGACAGTCGAGCCCCGGGGTGAGGATCGGGCCGCCGGCGGCCATGCAGTAGGCGGTGGAGCCGGTGGGGGTGGCGAGGATGAGGCCGTCGGCGCGGAAGGTGGTGAGGGGGCGGCCGTCGACCGCCACGTCGATGGAGACGACCCGGGCGATCGCCCCCTTGTTGATCACCGCATCGTTGAGGCAGTGGTGGCGGGCGATGACCTTGTCGTCGCGCACCACCTCGCTGGTGAGCAGGAGCCGCCGGTCGATCCGCATCTCGCCCGCAAACAGGTGGGTGAGGGCGGCGCGGGCCTCCGGAAAGGGGGTACCGGTGAGGAAGCCGAGGGAGCCGAGGTTGATCCCGAGGACCGGGATGTCGCCGTCCGCCGCCTCCCGCGCCGCCCCCAGGAGGGTGCCGTCGCCGCCGAGGACGAGGATGAGGTCGCTCTTCTCGAACAGCTCCGCCCGCGGTGCGGCGGGGATCGACGGGAAGAGGGGGGCGACGCCCCGCTCCACGAGGACCGAGCGGCCCTGGTGCTGGATCCAGATGAGGAGGTCGGTGACCTGGCGGCCGAACTCCGCCTGCGGCTTGCAGATCACCCCGATCCGCTTCACTGCCAGACCGCTGTCGGTTTGGTGGCTCACCGTGGCGTCCCCCCATCGCGGCGCGCCGCCATCAGCGCCTCCAGGTTGCCCTTGGGGCCGCGGATCGGCGCGTCCATGGAGCCGACGATACGGAGGCCCAGATCGGCGGTCAATCGAAGGACCCGGTCGATCGCCGTCCTCCGCGCCGCCGGATCACGGACCACGCCGCCCCTGCCCACCTCCCCCTTGTTTGCCTCGAACTGCGGTTTGATCAGGGCCACCAGCCAGCCCCCCGGGGCCAGAAGGTCCACGAGGTGGGGGAGGACGCGGGTGAGGGCGATAAAGGCGAGGTCGCAGGTGATGCCGTCGTAGCGGCGGGCACGGAGCGCCTCGGGCAGGCGCAGGACATGGGTGCGCTCATGGACCTCGACCCGCGGGTCTCGGCGCAGGGGCCAGGCGAGCTGGCCGTAGCCCACGTCCACCGCCACCACCCGCTCGGCGCCGTGTTGCAGGAGGCAGTCGGTGAAGCCGCCGGTGGAGGCGCCGGCGTCGAGCCAAATGCCGGTGGGGCGGATCTCGAACCGCGCCAGTGCCCCGGCGAGCTTCACCCCGCCGCGGCTCACGTACGGGTGGTGGTGGCCGCGCAGGCGCAGGAGGTCGTCGTCGTTCACCGGGGTGGCCGGCTTGTCCACCGGCCGGTCGTTCACCAGGACCCGGCCGGCGCGGATGAGCCGTTCGGCGAGGGGTTGGTCCGCCGCCAGCCCGGCCTCAACGAGGGCGTGGTCAAGACGGGAGCGGGCCATGGGGGCGTTCAGCCTTCAGCAAACAGCCTTCAGCGAACAGAGGATCAGTGAAAACGGTGACTGTCGAGATATCCGGTCGTTGAACGCTCTTAGGGTTTCACCACCGCGGCGCTGCCGGCATGGACGAAGGTGGCGGTCTGGCGGGCGATCGACTCGGCGTCGAGGCCGACCTCCGCGAGGAGGGCCTCGCGCGGGCCGTGGGAGATGAAGCGGTCCGGGAGGCCGAGGCGCAGCAGCGCGACGTCGGTGCGCTGGGCGTCGGCGAGCACCTCGGCGATCGCCGAGCCGACACCGCCGGCGAGCTGCCCCTCCTCGACAGTGACGAGGCGGCCGGTGGCGGCCCCGGCGGCGAGGATGGCGTCGGTGTCCAGCGGCTTGGCGAAGCGGAGGTTGACCACCGCCGCGTCGATGCCGTCGAGGGCGAGCAGCCGGGCGGCGGCCAGCGCCGGGGCGACCATGGTGCCGAGGGCAAGCAGGCACACGTCGGCGCCGTCGCGCAGGGTCTCGGCGCGGCCGATCTCCAGGGGGTGGGGGGCGCCGTCGAGGGGGACGCCGAGGCCGGCGCCGCGCGGGTAGCGCAGGGCCGCCGGGGTGTCGAGGGCGAGGCAGGTGGCGACCATGTGGCGCAGCTCCTGCTCGTCCTTCGGCGCCATCACCACGAAGTTGGGGATCGGCCGCAGAAAGGCGAGGTCGAAGACGCCGTGGTGGGTGGGGCCGTCCTTGCCCACCAGACCGGCGCGGTCGAGGGCGAAGGTGACCGGCAGCCTTTGCAGGGCGACGTCGTGGATGAGCTGGTCGTAGGCGCGCTGGAGGAAGGTGGAGTAGATCGCCGCTACCGGCCTGAGGCCGTCGGCGGCGAGCCCGGCGGCGAAGGTGGCGGCGTGCTGCTCGGCGATGCCGACATCGAAGAAGCGGTCCGGGAAGCGGCGGGCGAACTCGGTCAGACCGGTCCCCGAGACCATGGCGGCGGTGATCGCGACGATCCGCTTGTCCTTCTCCGCCAGCTCCACCAGGGTGTCGCCGAAGACCCGCATGTAGGTGAGTGGCGGCGTGGCGCCGGTGCCGTTGCTGCGCGGCTTGCCGGTGTCGATGTGGTACGGCCCGAGGCCGTGCCACTTGGCCGGGTCCTTCTCGGCGAAGTGGTACCCCTTGCCCTTCTGGGTCGCACAGTGGACGAGGACCGGCCGCTTGAGCTTGGCGGCGCGCTGGAAGGCCTCGATGAGGCTCTTGATGTCGTGGCCCTTGATCGGGCCGATGTAGGCGAAGCCGAGCTCCTCGAAGAGCATGCCCGGGAGGATCGCCTGCTTCAGGCCGTCCTCCACCCCCTTGGCCGCCCGCAGCATCGGTTCGCCCACCCCGGGCAGGCGGTTGAGGAGCCGCTCGACGAAGCCGCGCAGGGCCAGGTAGGTGTCGCCGGCGAGGTGGCGCGACAGGTAGGCGGAGAGCGCCCCGACGTTCGGGGCGATGGAGAACTCGTTATCGTTGAGGACGACGATGAGGTCCTTGGCGAGGCCGCCGCCGTGGTTCATCGCCTCGAAGGCGAGGCCGGCGGTCATCGCGCCGTCGCCGATCACCGCGATCGTCTTGTGGTGCTCACCCTTGAGGTCGCGCGCCGCCGCCAGCCCGAGGACGGCAGAGACCGAGGTGCCGGCGTGGCCGGCGCCGAAGGGGTCGTGAGGCGACTCGTCGCGGCGGGTGAAGCCGGAGATGCCACCCGCCTGGCGCAGGGTCTCGAAGGCGTCACGGCGGCCGGTGAGGAGCTTGTGGACGTACGCCTGGTGGCTCACGTCCCAGACGATCCGGTCGGTGGGGGAGTCGAAGCAGTAGTGCAGCGCCAGGGTGAGCTCGACCACCCCGAGGTTGGCGCCTACGTGGCCGCCGTTGACCGAGCACACCTCGATGAGCCGTTCGCGGATCTCCGCGGCGAGGGCGGTGAGCTCGGTGCACGAGAGGGACTTCAGCTCCGCCGGGGAGTCGATGTGATCGAGGAGAGACATGAGAAAAGGGCCGCAGGTTCCGGCGGCGGCGCAGGATACACGCACCGGCGGCTCAGTGCGCACCTGTCAGCCAGGTTCCACCAGGTATCGCGGCAACGCACGCAGGGGGTCGGCGGCGGTGTCGAAGGGGGCGAGGTCGGCGATCGCCCGCTCGATCAGGTCGTCCGCGAGGTCGTGGGCCGCCGAGGCCCCCATGACGAGGGTGTACGACGGCCGTGGTGGGGTACCCGTCGCTTCGTGCTCGGCGTGCAGGTCGGCGGCGATCGCCGCCGCGAGGCCGGCGTGGTGGCCGTAACGGGTGATCGCCTCCACCGCCGCGTCGTCGCCGCCGGCGACGAGGGCGCCGATGCGCACCGCCGTGGTCAGCCAGGTGCCCTCGGTGTGGGTGTGGATGAACTCCAGCTCGGGCACGGTCGGGGCCCCGTCGGGGGGTGCGAGGTGCGCCGCCGCGATCCCCGCTGCCGCGCCGCCGCAGCCGACGCAGCGGGCGAGGTCGTGGAGGGCGGCGAGGTGGGCCTCCGCGTCGCCGGGGGGGCGGGAGTCGGCGAGGAGCTCAAAGGCGAGGGCGAGGAGGGCATCCTCCGCCAATGCCGCCAGCCGTGCGTCGATCGGTTCGGCCGCCGGAACACGGCGGTGTGCGGTCCACGCCATCTCCACCGCCGCCGCCGCCCCGAGGCAGCCGGGGCCGTCGCCCCCGGCAGCCTCGGCCGCGGCGACCACGAAAATTGGGTGGATGCGGTCGCCCGGGGCGAGGAGCTGTCGCTCCATCGCTGCGAACAGGGGCTGCGGGTGGCCGTGGGGGAGGTGGGCGCGTAACGCCTCCTCCACCCAGTCGCGGCGGCTGTCGAGGTAGGCGGCGAGGGCCACCTGGGGGGCGTCGCTCATCCCTCGAGATCCAGCTCCACTGTGGTGTCGTCACCATCGGCGGCGACGAGACGCTCCACCCGCCGCTCCGCCTCCTCCAGGCGGTGGCTGCACCGCTTCACCAGCCCGACCCCCTCCTCGAAGAGGGTGAGCGACTCCTCCAGGGGCAGCTCGTCACCCTCCAGACGGGAGACGATCGACTCCAGGCGGGCAAGGGACTTCTCGAAGGTCTCGGGTTTCGTCGCCATCGATGCCTCCAGGATAGGGGGGGCAGTATCCGGCCGCCGGTAAATCACGGTCAAGGCGAGGGCTTTTCCCCATAATCGTCGGCTCCCTCTGCTGCCCTTCCATGAGGAGGCCGCTCCCTGTCAACACCGTGGAGGCCGGGTGGCGGGATACCGGAGGGGGAGACGAGATGCGCGACCGCGCAGCGAGTAGTCCCCCGAGAAGGAAAAGAACTTCTCCTCCGTCGCCATACTGGGGACCGTGTGGGCAACCGCAGCGCGGTTGTCCAAGCGGCGGGGGGCAAGGCCTTCGGACTTGTCCCAGGAGGCGGTGGGCAAGGGGTGGGCGGCTTG
>JAJRSX010000148.1 GCA_024278555.1 bacterium
CCTCCCCCACCTGCCGCGAGAGGTGGTCACCTGGCGCCTCCACTTCTGCATCGGCGCCTTCGCCCACACCCTCTTCCTCGCCGCCACCCCGCCCCCCATGGCCGACCCCGACGCCGGCCTCGACCCGGACCACCTCCTCGCCCTCCTCCTCCCCTTCATCACCGCCGGCATGGAGGCGGAGGCGTGAGGCGCCGGGTTGTCGCCCTGGCGATGGCGGCCCTGGCGGCCGGCGGCTGCACCGCCCACCACGCCGCCTCCCCCCTGGAGCCCCTGGTCCTCCCCGACGCCTTCCACGAGGCGGCCCCCCCCGGGCGCGGTGAGGTGGGGCCGTGGTGGCACGCCTTTGGTGACCCCGACCTCGACCGGCTGGTGGAGGCTGCCCTGGCCCACAACCAGGAGATCGCCGCCGCCACCGCCAACCTGGAGGCGGCCGAGGCGGCGGCGGTCGTCGCCGGCGCAACCCTGCGCCCGACCCTCAGCGGCAACGGCCAGGTGAGCCGCGTCAGCCGCCCCGGCTTCTTCGGCACCGACACCGGCACCAGCTACAACCTGTCCCTCGCCGCCGGCTACGAGATCGACCTGTGGCACCGTCTGCGCTCGACCCGCGAGGCGGCCCGCGAGGCGGTGGAGGTGTCCCGCGACGACCTGGCGACCCTGCGGATCACCACCGCGGCGCAGGTGGCCGACCTCTACCTCCTCGCCGTCGAGGCGCGGGCACAGCTCGCCCTGCTCGATCGCACCATCGCCTCCTTCGCCGAGAGCGAACACACGGTGGAGGCGCGCTACCGCTCCGGCATCGCCGCCGCCCTCGACCTCTACCAGGCGCGCCAGGCCCTCGCCGCGGCGCGCGCCCGGCGGCCGGCGGTGGCCCGCGCCCTCGCCCAGGCGACCCACGGCCTCGCGGTCCTCGTGGGAGAGACCCCGGAGGTGGGGGTGGCGGGCGGCCGCGCCACCCTCCCGGAGCCGCCCCCCACCTCCCCGGCGGGGCTGCCGGCGGACCTCCTCACCCACCGCCCCGACCTCGCCGCGGCCCTGGCGCGGGTGCGGGTGGCGGACGCCCGGGTGGCCGCGGCGGTCGCCGCCCGCCTGCCGAGCCTCCGCCTCACCGCCGACCTCGGCCGCTCCTCCACCGCCTTCTCCAGCGGCGCCATTGTCGGCCGCTTCTGGGACATCGCCGCCGGCCTCACCGCGCCGCTGATCGACGGCGGCCGCCTCAGGGCCGAGGCGCACCAGCGCAAGGCGGAGCGCGAGGCGGCCGCCGCCACCTTCCGGGCGACGCTTCTGCGCGCCCTGCAGGAGGTGGAGGACGCCCTCACCGCCAACGCCACCGGCGAGCAGGCGGTGGCGCGCACCAAAGAGGGGGTCGCGGCCACCGCCGCCACCTTGCGCGCCGCGGAAGAGGGCTACCGTCAGGGGGTGAGCGACTACCTGCCGATCCTCACCGCCGAGCAGGCCCACCTCACCACCGAGTCCGACCTCCTCGCCGCCCGCCGCCGGCTCCTCGCCGACCGCATCACCCTGGCACGCGTCCTCGGCGGGGTGTGGGCGCCGCCGGCTAGGGAGATCGAGACGACCACGGCGCCGACCGGGCGCGGAAAAGTAGAGGTGGTGCGATGACGGACATCGTGCGAGCTGCGTTGCTTCGCGAACCCCGTGTCTTCCGGGCCGCCGCACCCACGGTTCGCCACCGACGACACGAAATCGCGAGCACTCCCCTTCGTGGTCTTCCCCCCCACCCGCCCTCCCCTGCCCCCCTCTCCTGAAACGCCATGGCCTCGCGACCGAAGCTCCTCCGCATCCTCCTTCCCATCGTCGTCCTCGCCCTCGGCATCGGCGGCATGCGGCTGCTGCTGCACGCCCGCAAGCCGCCGGCACCCGCCCCGCACATCACCGCCGGGCCGGTAGTGGAGGTGGTGACGGTGCATGTCGGTGACCACCAGGCAGTGGTCACCGCGACCGGCACGATCCAGCCACGGCGGGCGGTGGCGATCACCCCGGAGGTCGGCGGCAGGATCGTCGAGGTCGCCCCCAACCTGGTGGCCGGCGGCCTCTTCGCCGGCGGCGATCTCCTCTTCGCGATCGAGGCGACCGACTACCGCCTGGCGGTGGAGCAGGCCCGCGCCGTTGCCGCCCAGGCACGGGTGGAGCTCGCCACCACCGCGGGGCGGGCCGAGGTGGCGCAGGGCGAGTGGCAGCGGCTCCACCCGGCGGGGGAGGCGCCGCCGCCCCTGGTGGTCTACGAGCCGCAGCTCGCCTCGGCCCGCGCCGCGGTGGCGGCGGCCGAGGCGGCGGTGGCCCAGGCGGAGCTGAACCTGGCGCGTACCCGGGTCACCGCCCCCTTCAACTGCCGGGTCCGTTCCGAGTCGGTGGAGGTGGGGCAGGTGGTGCGGCCCGGCACGGTGGTAGCGCAGGTCGCCGGGACCGACCGGGCGGAGGTGGTGGTGCCCCTGCCTCCCGCGGCCCTGGCCGCCCTCACCATCCCCCGCGCCGATGGCGGTGACCCGACCGGCGGCTCCGCCGCCACGGTGGTGGTCGAGCGCGACGGCCGGCACGACCGGTGGAAGGGCCGGGTGGTCCGCAGCCTCGGGGAGGTGGACGCGGCAGGTCGCATGAGCCGGGTGGTGGTGGCGGTGGACGACCCGTACCAGCTCCGCCACCGGCAGGCGGGCCGCGCCGATCTGGAGGTGGGGCTCTTCGCCGCGGTCGAGCTCGCCGGTCGCCCCCTGTCGCAGGTGGTGGCGGTGGAGCGGCGCGCGGTCCACCCCGGCGATCAGGTGTGGGTGGCGACCCCGGAGGACACCCTCCAGACCCGCACGATCTCGGTGGTGTGGCGGGAGGGGGAGACCCTCTTCGTGGACCGGGGCCTCGCCGACGGGGAGCGGGTGGTCCTCACCCAACTCGCCGGCGCCGCCGACGGCCTGCGGTTGCGGCCGGTGGAGCGCGAGGCGACGCCGCGCATCGGCCACCCCGGGAAGGCGGAGAGATGAACCGCGCCATCCGCTGGATGGCGGCGAACCACGTCGCCGCCAACCTGCTCATGCTCGTCTTCGTGGTCGGCGGCATGATCCTGGCGCGCGCCGTGCGCCAGGAGGTCTTCCCGGAGATCAGCCTCGACATGGTTCACGTGGACGTCCCCTACCCGGGCGCCACCCCGGCGGACGCGGAGCGCGGCATCTGCCTGCCGGTGGAGGAGGCCCTCACCGGCGTCGAGGGGGTCAAGGAGATCGCCTCCCGGGCGGCGGAGGGGATCGCCACGATCACCGCCACGGTGCGCGAGGGGGAGGACGCGGACCTCGTCCTCCAGGACGTGAAGAACGCGGTGGACCGCATCACCACCTTCCCCGACGAGGCGGAGGAGCCGATCGTCTCCAAGATCGTCAACCGGCGGCAGGTGATCTCCCTGGTGGTCTATGGGGAGCTTGCCGAGCGCACCCTGCGGGAGCAGGCGGAGTCGATCCGTGACGACCTCCTGGCGCTCCCCGAGGTGACCCAGACATCGCTCTCCGGGGTGCGGCCCTACGAGATCTCCATCGAGATCCCCGAGGCGAGCCTGCGCCGCTACAACCTCACCCTGGACGAGGTGGCCGCGCGGGTGCGCCGCGCCTCCCTCGACCTCCCCGGCGGCGTCATCCGTGGGGCCGGCGGCGAGATCCTGGTGCGTACCCCGGAGCGGCGGGAGACCGGACCGGCGTACGGCGACATCGTGGTGGTCGCCCAGGCAGACGGCACGACCGTGCGCCTCGGGGAGATCGCCACGGTGCGCGACGCCTTCCGCGAGACCGACACGGTGGCGCGCTTCGACGGCCTGCCCGCGGCGATGGTCGACGTCTTCCGGGTCGGCGACCAGACGCCGGTGGAGATCTCCCGCGCCGTCCACCGGTACATCGAACGCAAGCAACGAGAGCTGCCGCCCACGGTCAAGCTCGCCACCTGGGACGACCGCTCCGAGGTCCTGGCGGCACGCGAGCACCTGCTGCTGAAGAACGCCGCCTACGGCCTGGTCCTGGTCCTCGTCTGCCTCGGCCTCTTCCTGGAGATCCGCCTCGCCCTGTGGGTGATGCTCGGCATCCCCATCTCCTTTTTGGGGGCGCTGCTGCTCTTTCCGGCGCTCGACGTCTCCATCAACATGGTGTCGCTGTTCGCCTTCATCATGGCCCTGGGGATCGTGGTGGATGACGCCATCGTCGTCGGCGAGAACGTCTACGACCACCGCCACCAGGACAAGGACTACCCGCGGGCGGCGGCGGACGGGGCGGTGGAGGTGGGGATCCCGGTGGTCTTCTCGGTCCTCACCACGGTGGCCGCCTTCCTCCCCCTCGCCTTCATCCAGGGGATGCTCGGCAAGTTCGTCGGCGTCATCCCGCAGGTGGTGGTCCCGATCCTCCTCATCTCTCTGGCCGAGGCCCTCTTCGTGCTGCCCGCCCACCTGGGGATCGGCAGGCCGCGGGCGGCGGCGCGCGGCCCTCTCGGGGCGCTCGACCGCCTGCGGCGGCGCTTCGGCCGCACCCTCGACCGGTTCATCACCGGCCCCTACCAGCGCGCCCTGCGCCTCTGCCTCGACCACCGCTACACCACCGCCGCCACCGCCGTCTCCCTCCTACTGCTCACCCTCGGGACGATACGTGGCGGCCTCCTGCGCTTCGTGATGATGCCGGAGGTGGATGGCGACGTGATCCAGGTGGCCCTGGAGATGGAGGTGGGGACGCCGGCGGCGGTGACCGACGCGGTGGCGCAGCGGATCGTCGCGGCCGGTGAGGCGACCGCCGCCGAGTACGACGCCCACCGGCCGGCGGGAGACTCGGTCCTGCGCCACCTCTATGAGGTGATCGGCGGCACGGTGAGCGGCATGGGGCCGGTAGCCAGCGAGGCCACCACCGGCGGCCACCGCGCCGCCCTCGCCATGTTCCTCCAGGGGTCGGAGAGCCGCGGGGTGCCGGCCAAGGAGATCTCCGACCGGTGGCGCGACCGGGTAGGCGAGCTCCCCGGGGTGCGCTCCCTCACCTTCCGGTCGAGCGTCGTCCACATGGGGGCGAACATCGACATCCAGCTCGCCCACACTGACCCGGAGCGCCTCTCCCGGGCGGCGGAACAGGTGCAGGCGACCCTGGCCACCTACCCGGGGGTCCACGACATCGCCACCAACGCCGAGCCGGGCAAGCGGGAGATCCGCCTCCACCTGAAGCCGGCGGCCCGCACCCTCGGGGTGAGCGAGACCGACCTCGGCCGCCAGGTCCGCGCCGCCTTCTACGGCGCCGAGGCGTTGCGCTTCGAGCGCGGCCGCAACGAGGTGCGGGTGATGGTCCGCTACCCCGAGACGGAGCGAAAGAGCCTCGCCGACCTCGAACGGCTCCGCGTCCGCACCCCCGGCGGCGGCGAGATGGCCCTCGGCCAGGCGGCGGAGATGAACGAGGGGCGCGGCTACAGCGTCATCCACCGGTGGGGGCGCAAGCGGGTGATCAACGTCACCGCCGCGGTCGACAGCACCACCACCTCCGCCGGCGAGGTCCTCCCCGACCTCAAGGCACGTCTCCTCTCCCGCCTAATCGCCGACGACCCGGGCCTCGCCTACGACCTGGAGGGGGAGCAGAAGGAGCAGCGCGAGTCCATGGGGTCGATGCGGCGCGGCTTCCTCCTCGCCCTCTTCGCCATCTACGCCCTGCTGGCCATCCCCCTGAGGAGCTACCTCCAGCCGCTCCTGATCATGGTGGCGATCCCCTTCGGGGTGGTGGGGGCGGTGATCGGCCACCTGGTGATGGGATTCAACCTCTCGATGCTCTCCATCTTCGGGATCGTCGCCCTCTCCGGGGTGGTCATCAACGACGCCCTCCTGCTCATCGCCACCGCCAACCGCC
>JAJRSX010000149.1 GCA_024278555.1 bacterium
GTTGTACGGTGAGGACCGTCGCCGCCGCGGCGACGCCGACCTGGAGCCGGATCCGCGCCCGCCTTGATCAAGAAGGAGAGCGGGTGGCGTATAGATCGAGGAGATCCGCCGCCAACTCGCCCATCTCCTCGTCGTCGATCCCCAGGGCCTGCCAGGCGCCGGCCTCCATCGGCTCGGTCGCCAGGGCATCGACGCCCCCACCGGTGACCGCGGCGTGGGCGAGGCAGTCGGCGACGTGGACCACGCACGCCATGGGCTCGTTGAGCGCCTCCAGGGGGGTGTGGTGGAAGCGGGCGCACTGGATCAGGGAGTCGGGCAGTCCCCACCGTTCGCACACCTCGCCGCCCGCCTCGGCGTGGGTGACGCCGATGACGTGGCGCTCGGCGGTAAGCCAGTCGCCGCCGCTGATCCGCCGCTCGACCACCTGCTGCTCCACCTCCCTGCCGAGCTGCACGAGGGCGAGCTTGCCGACGTCGTGGACCAGGCCGGCGGTGAAGGCGGCGCCCGCCTGGAGCGGCTCACCCAGGGCCTGGAGGAGCCAGCGGGAGATGTGGGCGGTGGCGACGGCGTGGTCGGCGGCGCCGTCGAGCCAGCCGCCGGGAAGGCCGTCGCTCTTCAGGGTGGTCTGGAAGTAGGTGGCCAGCACCAGCCCCTGCACCATCTCCATCCCCAGGAGGACCACCGCCTGGTGGATCGAGGCCACCTCGGTCGGCAGGCCGAAGAAGGGGGAGTTGCACACCCGCAGGGTCTGGGCGGCGAGGGCCGGGTCCTGGCACACCAGCTCGCCCACCTGGCGCCCATCCGCATTGGGGTCGTGAAAGAGGGCGAAGAGGGACTGAACGTGGAGAGGGAGGACCGGAAGGTGGTCGAGACACTCGGCGAGCAGGGGGTGCATAGGGGCTCCAAAGGGCAGAGATGGTCTACCCGGCTTTTCGGCCACCCCCGCCCACGGCAATACCAGGCAGGTCACCAAGGGGATGGCCTCTCCGGCCATGCAGGGGAAGGGCCGTGCCGAGTCGCCCCTCAACGCCTATGAGGCGGGGAGCGCGGCAAGAGGATCAGCGGCAGCAACCCCGGGAGTCTGTCGGGCCTTCCTCCGTAGAGAGGGATCCCGCGCGGATCGTCGCCACGGGTGTCGGGGAGGCCAACGTCGGGGCCGGCGAGATCGACCCCGCTTTGCCTCGTCACGGTCGCCAAAGTCCGACAAACTCCCACCAACCCCCTCTTCCCGGAGCCCCCATGGACCTCGATCTCGCCGGACGCCGTGCCCTCTGTCTTGCCGCCTCCCGTGGCCTCGGCCACGCCTGTGCCGTCGCCCTGGCGCGCGAAGGCGTAGAGGTGTGTCTCGTCTCGCGGGATGCAGCCCGTCTCCGGCAGGCGGCAGCGGGGGTACAGGAGGCGAGCGGCCGGGCCGCCACCTGGCACCCCCTCGACCTCACCGACCCGGCAGCGTGTGAGACCGCCTTCGACGCCCTCGCCGAGGAGCGCTACGACATCGTGGTGACCTCGTGCGGCGGTCCGCCCACCGGCCCCGTCGCCGGCTTTGACCGTGGCGACTGGGAGGAGGCGTTCCGCGGCCAGCTCCTCTCCGTGGCGATCGCCTGCTGCCACCTCGTGCCGCCGATGGCGCGACGCGGCTGGGGACGGGTGGCGATGATCGGCTCGATCACCATGCGCATGCCGATGGAGGGGTTCGCCCTCTCCAATGCGATCCGACCGGGTCTCGCGGGCCTCGCCAAGACCCTCACCCAGGAGTACGCAGGCCGCGGCGTCACCGCCAACGTCGTCTGTCCCGGCTTCACCGCCACCGGCAGACTGACCGAGGCGGCGGCGCGCCTGGCGGCGGACCGCGGGATCTCGGTGGACGAGGTGGTGAACGGCTGGACCCATGCAATCCCGGCCGCGCGCCTTGGCCGTCCCGATGAGGTGGGCGCACTAGTGGCCTATCTCTGCTCCGAACGTGCCGCCTTTATCTCCGGCCAATCGATCCTCATCGATGGTGGTCAGAGTCCTGGAATGTAGGATTCCGACAGATTCCTAGAGGTACGCGTTGAGGCTCGTCGATCGGTGTGCGACACGGTTGTTGACCTGAAATTATCGCAATTACCACCGATCCTGCGCCCCTTAGGGAAGCGGCAAGGGCAGCCGTTGGCGGTCACCCGGTTCGCACCGGAAACACTCTCCTTGGGGATCGGTTTCGGTGTGAAATTATGTGTTGCGTCTACTCTTGTCGGTTTCTATACTTCGCCAGAACTTCATTTTTCAATCTCTGAGAGGAGAGAAACATGGCACGACCGCGCAACCTCGGAATCTCTGATCTACCTCTGACTACCCGCTTCAAGAGGAAGCCACGGACCCCGAATATAAAGGCAATCCGTGACAAGGCGAAGATCACCATCGCCTACTACGATGCAGAGAACTACGGCATCACCATCAAGCGTGGCGTCACCATCGTGAAGAAGGCGAAGATGCCGATCGGCAAGCTCGACATGGAGGCGGCCGAGAAGGCAATCCGCACCGAGGTCTCCCGCGGCACCTTTGATGAGGATCTCATCGACGGTTACCAGCGGATCATGGCCTCTCGCAAGCGCAAGAAGGGCAAGTAAGACAGATCGTTTGGAGAAGCAAAAAGGGCCCCCGGGGGAGTTCCCCGGGGGCCCTTTTTTATCTTTCCCGGTCGCGGAGGGTGCCTCTCACTCCTCCGCGGCGAGCGCCTTCACCGCCTCCACCAGGTTCGGCGGCGGACCAAAATCGCGGTAGCGAAGCTTTCCCTTCTTGTCGATCACCATCACCTGGGGGATACCGTACACCCCGTAGGCGCGGGCAAAGGTGCCCTGCTGATCGAGGAGAATGTCGAACTTCAGGTGGTGGGCGGCGCGCGCCCGGGCCACCTGCTTGGGCTTCTCCTGCATGTTCACCCCGAAGAGGCGGACCGGAAGGTCGGCGAACTGGTCGTGGAGCTGGTTCACCAGCGGCATCTCCTTTTGGCACGACGGGCACCATGAGGCCCAGGCAAACAAAACCACCACCTCCTTACCGCGGCTCTCGGCCAGGTGGTAGGCGGTCCCCTGGTCGGTAGGGAGGGTGAAGTCGGGCGCCGAGGTCGCCCCCTGGGCGGCCGGCACCCCGACCGGAAGGAAGAGGAGGAGGGCGAAGAGGCACAGGAGAGGTCTTTTCATGATGTCCCCTTGGTAGCTGTAGCCGCGCGGGTGGTCAAGTTCTCCCCACCATCGTCGGGTAGAGATCTCGCCCGCGGGCCCGCCTACCCGGCGAGGTCCGCCGGGACCACCGGCGGTTGCAGGATGCGGTGGCGCAACCGCGCCACCGGCGCCCGGTAGGCCGGGTCGATGCGGGGGAGGCCGCCGATGAGGTCGGCGAGCTGTTGCAGGGCGCGGACCAGGTCGCCCTCCATGACGCCGCCGGCGACGAGGTCGCCGGCGAGGACCTCCCACGGCTCGCCGGCGAGCCAGCGGCGGGCGAGCTCGCCCGCCGGCCAGGCGTAGCCGGAGAAGCGCTGGCGACCACCGTGGAGCCGCCGGTAGCGGTCGGAGAGCTCCGGCGGGTAGAGGGCGAGGAGCTCGCGCGGCACATCCTTGAGCTCCGCCTCCCAGCGACCCCCGGCGAGCGCCCCGAGGAGCGCCACCTTGGCGTCGAGGTTGGCCGGGGTGAGGCGGCCGGTGGCGATGCGCCGCGCCAGGTAGAGGCCGCCGTAGGTGCCGCCGAAGCTGGCGGCGTCGCGGCCGAGGCGGGTGAGGACGCCGTCAGCGTCGCAGAAGCCGTGGCCCTGGAGGTGGGTGATGGCGTGCGACAGGGGGCCGGCGACCGGGTGGTTCCGCTGGCCGAGGTCCGCCTCGGCGCACCCCCGCCGCAACGGGCAGTCGGTACACGGGTGGCGGGTGAGCTGCTTCTCCATCCGCGCCAGCCGCCCGGAGCGGGCGCGGCGGATCTCCTCGACCATCGCCCGCGCCTCCGCGTGGTCCCGCTCCAGGCGGCGGCGCTCGCGCACCAGGTGGCCGCGCCGCCGGTGGCCGCTGCCGCCGAGGCGGCGCAGATCGATCTCCGCCTCGCGCAGGCGGCGGAGCCAGTGGCGCCGCTCCCGTACCAGCCCCCGCAGCCGCTGCCGCTCACGCACCAGGGTGCGGTGGTCCAGGCGGGTGGCGAAGCCGGTGCAGCGCGGGTCGTCCGGGAAGCGGAACCACCCGGCCGCCTCCACCACCGGCCGCGACGGCGCCAGAGGCGGCACCGCCTCCCCCCACCCCTCGCCCCCTCCCGCGCCCCGTCCCTCCCCCTGGAAGCGGGCGAGGCCGCCTCCGAGGAGGTCGCGCAGGGGGGCGGCGCCGCCGGTGGCGGCGAGCAGCGCCACCACCTGGTCGAGGTCGGCGGCGGTGGTGACCGCGGAGCGCAGCTCCTCACGGTCAAAGCTCACCTCGCCCCGGTGCCACGGGACCACCGAGTAGCCGACCCGCTCCTTACCGCGGCGGCCGGCGCGGCCGAGCATCTGGATAAGCTCGGCGTCGGAGAAGGGCTGGATGCCGTCGCTGCCGGGGCGGGTGCGGCTCGCCACCACCACCGTGCGGACGGAGAAATCGATCCCCATGGCCAGCGTCGTGGTGCCGACGATGAAGCGCAATAACCCCACCTTGCCGAGGCGCTCCACCGCCTCCTTCTCCGCCGGCAGCAGGGCCGCCGAGTGGTACCCAACCCCCTTGGTGGCCATGAGGCGCACCAGCCACGGGGCAAGGAAGGCGCGGTCCGGGAGCTCCGCGAGGTGGGCGTCGATCTCCCGCGCCACCTCCCGCTCCAGGGGCGGCAGGCGGGCCCCGATCGCCTCGGCCAGGGCGCGCGACGCCCTGCGGGTGCCCGCCATCACCAGGCAGGGGCAGAGGTGCTGGCGGAAGAGGGCGAGGTAATCGAGCTCCGGCGGGGTAGGGGGGAGGCGGTGGCGGCGGCGCGCCGCGGCCACCGCCCCCTCCGCGGCCACCGGCACCAGCCCCAAACCGCTCGGGGCGAGCTGCACGAGCTCCACCGGCCGGGTCGCGTCGTGGATCGCCACCGCCTCGCCGCCGGCGGCGGCGGCGAGCCAGGCGGCGATCTCGTCGCTGTTGCTGACGCTCGCCGACAGCAGGAGGAGCTGGATATCCGCCTTCGCGGCCAGCAACAGGGCGGTCTCATAGCTCAGGCCGCGGTCGCGGTCCGAGAGCATCCCGTACTCGTCGATGACCGCCAGGGACCAGTCGGTCACCCCGGCGGCGAGCAGGTTGCGCCAGCTCTCCAGGGTGGCGACCAGGAGCGGCGCGTCGAGACGGAGCTTCACATCCCCGGTGTGGATCCCCACCTGCTCGTCGCCGAAGCGGGCGGCGAAGTCGCGCAGCTTGTCGTTCGCCAGGGCCTTCAACGGCACCGTGTAGCAGCAGCGGCCGCCGGCGGCGAGGTGGGCGCGGATCGCCTCGATCGCCGGCCACGTCTTGCCCGCGCCGGTGGGGGCGTCGACCACCACGTGGCTCCCGGCGGCGAGCGCCGCCACCGCCTCCTCCTGCCACCGGTCGGCGACCACCTCGCCGCCGCCGGCCAGCGGCGGCCCCCCGTCCACCAGGAGCGGCCGGAGCGTCGCCACGAAGGGGGCGGGGAGTGGCCTGGGCCGACGCCGGGGTTCGGAGGCGGAGCGCTCGAAGGCCACCGCTACTCCGGCCCGTTGCGCCACCGGTCGTACTCGGCGGCAAACAGCGCCTCGATCTTCTCCACCACCTCCTGCCGGTCATCGCCGGCCACGTGGTGGCGCATCATCAGCTCGGCGGCACGGCCGAGGAGCTTGTCGCCGGAGAGCATCGGGTAGCCGCGCTTCATCCGCTTCAGGGTGTGGACCGGCAGCTCGCCCTCGGGCCGCGGCGCCACATCCGCCTCCACCGGCGGCGGCTGCGCCTCCTCCCCGGCCTCCCCGCCCTCGGCGGCGTGGCGTTCATTCTCGTGCATGAGGAAGCGGGCAAAGGCGAGGACCATCCGCTGCTGCTCCTCGGTGAGCTGGCGCAGGAGGAGGTCGAGGGGCGAAGAGGGGGGCGTCGGGAGGAGCATGGCGGGAGTATTTCACACCTCTTTTCGCAGCGCTCGGCCGGGCGCCCGCCCGTACCCGGGTGAATCCCGTAGGGGAGATGGAGCGAGGCGGGGCCGGGCGGATCGGGGGGAGTCGGGAGCCACGGGCTGGGAAGGGGGATGAAGAGCGACTACCGCATGTACGGTCTACGTGCGCTCACCAAATACGAGCCCAACGGCGCGCTTGGAGCTATACTGCCCCGCTCGCCTCCGCTACCCCCTCCCAATTACCCCTACCCTGTCATGGACCTCCGCTCCCTCGCCCACCAGAAGGTGGTCTGCTTCGACGGCGCCATGGGGACGTCCCTCCAAGGGATGCGGCTCACGGTGGACGACTTCGAGGGCAAGGAGGGGTGCAACGAGCTCCTCGTGCGCACCCGTCCGGAGGTCGTCCGCGAGGTCCACGCCCGCTTCCTCGCCGCCGGCGCCGACGTGGTGGAGACCAACTCCTTCGGCTCCCTGCCGACGGTGCTGGCCGAGTACGGCCTGGCGGACGAGGCCTTCGACCTCGCCCGCCGCGCCGCCGCCGTCGCCCGCGAGGCGGCCGACAGCTTCTCTAACCAGGCGGCGCCGCGGCTGGTGGCCGGCTCCATGGGGGGCGGCACCAAGCTCCCCACCCTCGGCCACATCCGCTTCACCGAGCTCGCCGCCGGCTACACCACCCTCGCCCGCGGCCTGATCACCGGTGGCGCCGACCTGCTCCTCGTCGAGACCGCCCAGGACCCCCTGGCGGTGAAGGCGGCCCTGGTGGGGGCGAGGGAGGCGATGGCGCGGGAGGGACGCGAGCTGCCCATCGCCGTCTCCTTCACCGTCGAGACCACCGGGACCCTCCTGGTGGGGACCGAGATCGGTGGAGCGTGGGCGATCGTCGAGCCGTACCCGGTGGCGATGGTGGGGATGAACTGCGCCACCGGCCCGGCGCAGATGTCGGACCACCTGCGCACCCTGTGCGATGAGTCCGACCGCCTGATCTCCTGCTTCCCCAACGCCGGCCTACCGGAGAATGTCGACGGCAAGGCGGTCTACCCCCTCACCCCGGCGGACCTCGCCGAGGCCCTGGCCCACTTCGTGGTCGACCTCGGGGTGAACGTGGTGGGCGGCTGCTGCGGCACCACCCCGGACCACACCAAGGCGATCGCCGAGGCGGTGGCCGGGCTCACCCCGAAGGGGCGCAGCCCGAGCTTTGTGCCGTCCGCCGCCTCCCTCTACAGCGCCCAACCCCTGGCCACCGAGCCGGCGCCGTCGATCATCGGCGAGCGGCTCAACGCCAACGGCTCGCGCGCCTTCCGCGACCTCCTGCAAGAGGAGCAGTGGGATGCGATGGTGTCGATCGCCCGCGATCAGACCCGCGAAGGCGCCCACCTGCTGGATGTCTGCGTCGCCTACGTGGGGCGGGACGAGTCGGCGGACATGGAGGCGCTCATCCACCGCCTGAACACCGCCGCCACCCTGCCCCTGGTGATCGACTCCACCGACGAGGCCGTCCTGGAGGAGGCCCTGGCGCTGTGCTCCGGGCGGCCGGTGATCAACTCGGTCAACCTGGAGGACGGCGAGGCGCGCACCGACCGGGTGATGGCCCTGGCGCGCCGCTACGGGGCGGCCCTGATCTGCCTCACCATCGACGAGGCGGGGATGGCGAAGAGTGTCGAGCGCAAGGTGGCGATCGCCGAGCGGATCCACCACATGGCCGTCGAACGCCACGGTCTGCGGCCCCACGACCTCATCTTCGACCCCCTCACCTTCACCCTCGGCTCGGGGGATCCGGAGTTCCGCGGCGCCGGGGCCACCACCCTGGAGGCGGTGGCGCAGATCAAGCGGCGGCTGCCCGGGGTGCTGACCCTCCTCGGGGTCTCCAACTGCTCCTTCGGCCTGACGCCGGCGGCGCGCCAGGTGGTCAACTCGGTCTTCTTGCACGAGGCGGTGGCCGCCGGGCTCGACATGGCGATCGTCCACGCCGGCAAGATCGTCCCGGTGGCGCGGATCCCCGAGGAGGAGCGCGCCGCCTGCCTCGACCTGGTCCACGGGAGGCGCGACCCGCGCTGGCCCGAGTCCGACCCCCTGCGCTTCCTCCTCGCCCACTTCGAGCACCGCGCCACCGCCGCCCCCGAGGCCGAGCGGGAGGCCCGCGCCGCGCTGCCGGTGGGCGAGCGGCTCACCGCCCGGATCGTCGACGGCGACCCTGTGGGGCTGGAGGCAGACCTGGACGCGGCCCTGGCCGAGATGGCGCCCCTGACGATCATCAACGAGCCCCTCCTCGACGGGATGAAGGAGGTGGGGCGGCTCTTCGGCGCCGGGGAGATGCAGCTCCCCTTCGTGCTCGCCTCGGCAGAGGTGATGAAGCGGGCGGTCGCCCACCTGGAGCCGCACATGGAGCGGGCCGCGGGGGGCCACCGGGGCACCCTGGTCCTGGCCACGGTGAAGGGCGACGTCCACGACATCGGCAAGAACCTGGTGGACATCATCCTCACCAACAACGGCTACCGGGTGGTGAACCTGGGGATCAAGCAGCCGGTGGAGCAGATCCTCGCCGCCGCCGCGGACCACGGCGCCGACGCGATCGGCCTCTCGGGGTTGCTGGTGAAGTCGACCCAGGTGATGAAGGAGAACCTGGAGGTGATGAACGAGCGTGGCCTGCGCCTTCCGGTCCTCCTCGGCGGCGCCGCCCTGACCCGCCGCTTCGTCGAGACAGTCCTCGACCCCCTCTACGGCGGCCGCGCCCTCTACGGCAAAGACGCCTTCGACGGGCTCACGATCATGGACCGGATCATGGCCGGGGAGCTCGACCTCGAGGCCGGGGCAGCGCCGCCGGCCACGGTGAAGGCGGCGGCGGCCGACCCGGCGCCGGCGGTGGGGGTCGCCGCCCCGACGGTGGCCCCGGCGGAGACCATCCCCGAGCCCCCCTTCTGGGGGGCGCGCCTCGCCCACCCGCCGCTCCACGAGGTCTTCGCCTTCCTCAACGAGACGGCGCTCATCAAGGGGCAGTGGCAGGTGCGCCAGGGGAAACGGAGCAAGGCGGCGTACGAGCGCGAGCTCAACGAGACCATCCGCCCCACCCTCGAGACCCTCAAGGCGCGGGCCATCGCCGAGCGCCAGCTCGCCCCGGCGGTGGTCTACGGCTACTGGCCGTGCAACGCGGTCGGCGACTCTCTGGCGATCTACGACCCGGAGGGGGGGGAGGAGCGCCTGCGCATCGACTTTCCCCGCCAGGCCACCGACCCGCGCCACCTCTGCCTCGCCGACTACTTCCTCCCCGCCTCCGCCGGCCGCCGCGACGTGGTGGCGATCCAGGCGGTGACCGTGGGCGGCCGGGCCACCGAGGTGAGCCAGGCCCTCTTTGAGCACGACCAGTACCAGCAGTACCTCTACTTCCACGGCCTGATGGTGGAGACCGCCGAGGCCCTGGCCGAGTACTGGCACCGGCGGGTGCGCCGGGAGCTGGGGATCGCGGCCAACGACGACCCGGCCATCAAGCAGCTCCTCCACTGCCGCTACCAGGGGCGCCGCTACTCCTTCGGCTACCCGGCCTGCCCCGACCTCGCCAGCCAACACCCCCTCTTCGAGCTCCTCGGCGCCGAACGCATCGGCTTGCGCCTGTCGGAGGAGCACCAGATCCACCCGGAGGCCTCCACCGCCGCGATCATCTGCCACCACCCGGCGGCGACCTATTTTGATGTGACGTGAGGGCTCGCCATCGCTCGCCGGGATGGGGGATGGGGGGTGAGGGCAGGACGGCCCTCCGGGCGGAATGAGATGACGATGGAAGCTACCTACCAAGGAACCCTCACCGGCCGCAGGCCGGTACCACCCCCTCCCCCCCCATCCCCCACCCCCCATCCCGCGCTCGCAGCGCGCCCAGAACCCCTCACCCCCTCCATTCTCTCCTGATCCCCACCCGCGCCCCTCCCTCCCCCCATGCCCCCCCTCACCATCGACCTCCTGCGCCGCCACGTGGGCCCTGCCTTCCTGGAGCGCGGCCTCCTCGCCCTGCAGGCGGGACGGGTGAGCCTGAACGAGGCGGCCGGCGCGACGATCTCCGGCCTGGTGGCGGGTGGACGCGGCCTGCTGTTCACCGCCGAGATCACCGTACGCCCGGGGCGCGACGGCGAGGCGGAGATCGACTCCCTCTGTACCTGCCCCCAGGGCGCCGCCTGCCGCCACGTGGCGGCGGTCGGCCTCGCCGCCCTCGGGGACGCGCCGGAGGTGGCCACCCTCGCCGCCGCCAGCCACGGCCGCGAGCGGAACCGCCGCTTCGCCGACTGGGAGCGGGCCCTGGCCGCCGCCATCCAGGCGGAGGCGATCCCCTTTGAGCCGCCCTCCCAGTGGGAGGCGCCGGCACCGCGGCCGGTCGAGGGGGCGCCCTGTTACCTCCTCTTGTCGCTCGTCGAGGGGGAGGTGCGACTGCGGGTGGTACGCGAGGCGGCGCCGGACGGACCGCGGCGCCCCCTGCCATTCCACCAGCTCTCGCGCATGCGCCTCGGGGTGAGCGACCCCTTCGGCCACTACCTCCTCTCCGTGGTCGGCGCTCTGCGCGGCTGGGGAATCCACAACCACCTGGAGCTGGAGGCGGGGACCGCCGGCTGGTTCGCCACCCAGGGGCTGGCCACCGGCCGCCTCCTCTTCGACGACCCCGACGGTGCCGCCGTCACCCCCGGCCCGACCCGCCTGCACGGGGTCGCCCTGGTGGAGGAGGACGACGGCTACCGCTTCCGCCTCACCCCGCCCCCGGACGGCTTCGAGCCGGAGGGGCCGGAGGGGTGGCCGTACGCGACCGGACAGGAGACCACCCCGTCGCCCGCGGTGGTCCCCCTGCCCACCGCCCCCCCCCTCTACCACGACCCCTCTCGCAACCAGATCGGCCCGCTCCTCACCCCGGTGCCGCCCCTCGCCCTGGTCTATCTCACCACCTCCCCCCCCCTCTCCCTGGAGGAGGCGACCCGCTTCACCCAACGGTGGGGGGGGCGCGCGTGGCACGCCGCAGGCCGCTTCCCGCCGCCGGTGAGCGATGCCACCCCGTGGGCCGAGGGGGAGGCACCCACCCCGGTGCTGCTCCTGGAGGAGCGCCCCTCGGACCGCCCCGGCGAGCTCATGCCGCAGGTGGAGGCGACCCTCTCCTTTCGCTACGGCGACGCCGAGCCGGTGGTCTACGCCTCCGCCCGGGCGCCTCGCCTCACCCGCGGTGGCAAGCTCGTGCGCCTGCACCGCCAGCGGGACTTCGAGGAGGAGATGGCCAACCGCCTGCGCCACGGCGGCTGGGTGGAGGAGACCCGCCGAGACGAGGCGCGCTTCATCCAGCGGGACATCGGCGCCCACGTCCGCTTCTCGCAGCTCCACCTCCCGGAGCTGGAGGAGGAGGGCTGGGAGGTAGAGAGTCGCCTCACCACCTTGAAGGTGAGCCGCGAGCGGGCCGAGGTGCGGGGCGCGGTGCGCACCCGCGAGGCGGGCTTCGACCTCGACCTCGCCGTCGGCCTCGGCGACGAGCGCCTCGACCTCACACCGCTCCTGGCCGGCTACCGCGAGGGGGAGGAGGTGGGTCGCAACCGGCGCGGCGAGCTCTTCTCCCTCCCCACCGAACAGCTCGACCGCGTCCTCGAGGTCCTTGAAGAGCTCGGCCAGGAAGAGGTCGACGAACCCCTCCACCTGCCGCGCTACCAGGCGGGCCAGATCGAGGCGCTGGATGCCGCCACCCAGCTCACCGGCGACGACGCCTGGCGGCGCCTGGCCGAGGGGCTGCGTGACTTCACCTCCCTCACCCCGGTGGAGCCCCCCGCGGGGCTCAATGCCGACCTACGGCCGTACCAACAGGAGGGGGTTACCTGGCTCAACTTCCTGCGCGAGCAGGGTCTGCACGGCATCCTTGCCGACGATATGGGGCTCGGAAAGACGGTCCAGGCCCTCGCCCTGCTGTTGCTCGAAAAGGAGGCCGGCCGCCTCGACCGACCGAGCCTGATTGTCGTCCCCACCTCCCTGGTCTTCAACTGGGAGGCGGAGGCGCGCCGCTTTGCCCCCGCCCTGCGCGTCCTGCCGCTGCACGGCCAGGGGCGCAAGCGCCACTTCAACGAAATCGGCCGTGCCGACCTCATCCTCACCACCTACGCCCTGTTGCGCTGGGACCGCGAGGTCCTGATGGACCGCGACTACCACTACGTCATCCTCGACGAGGCGCAGGCGATCAAGAACGACCGCACCCAGGTGGCGCAGCTCGTCCGCCACCTGCGCGCCCGCCACCGCCTCACCATGACCGGCACCCCGATGGAGAACCACCTCGGGGAGCTGTGGAGCCAGTTCGCCTTCCTCATGCCGGGCTTTCTCGACACCAGCAAGCGGTTCACCGAGCTCTTCCGCAACCCGATCGAGCGCGGCGACCCGGGGAGCGAGCGGGCCGAGCAGGCGAGCGAGCGGCTGGTCCGCCGCCTACGCCCCTTTATCCTCCGGCGTACCAAGCAGGAGGTGGCCCTGGATTTGCCTCCGAAGAGCGAGATCCCCCTCTACTCCGAGCTCACCGGCGAGCAACGCACCCTCTACGAGACCGTCCGTCTCGCCTACCTGGAGAAGGTCCGGCGCGAGGTGGAGAACCGCGGCGTCGAGCGGGCCCAGATCACCATCCTCGACGCCCTCCTCAGGCTGCGGCAGGTCTGCTGCCACCCCCAGCTCCTCCCCCTGGAGGCGGCGAAGAAGGTCCACACCTCCGCCAAGATGCGGCAGCTCGCCGAGCTCATCCCGGAGGCGGTAGAGGAGGGGAGGCGGATCCTCATCTTCTCCCAGTTCGTCCGCTTCCTCACCCTGGTGCGCCACTGGTTGGAGCAGCACCGGCTCGACTACTGCTACCTCGACGGCACCACCCGCCAGCGGCGGCCGGTGGTCGACCGCTTCCAAAGCGGTGACGTCCCCCTCTTCCTCATCTCCCTCAAGGCGGGCGGCTCAGGGCTCAACCTCACCGCCGCCGACACGGTCATCCACCTCGACCCGTGGTGGAACCCGGCGGTGATGGACCAGGCCACCGACCGGGCACACCGGATCGGCCAGGACAAACCGGTGCAGGTCTACAACCTGATCACCCGCGGCACCGTGGAGGAGCGGATCCTCCAGCTCCAGGCACGCAAGCAGCGGCTGGCCGCCAACATCCTCACCGCCACCCCCGAAGGCGGCCACCAGATCAGCCGCGAAGACCTCGACGTCCTCTTCGAGCCCCTGGAGTAGGCGGCTCCGGAGGCAGGGAAGAGGGGGCGCTCCTACTTCCTGCGGCAAGCGGCGGAGGCGTATCTGCGCCACCTCCAAGAGGAGTTGATCCGACGCCGTTACAAGGAGAGGTACCGCGACCCCGATCGGGTCGCCGAGGAGACCGCCTGGCCCGAGGAGGAGCAGGCGTGGCCACGGGAGTGAGGCGCGGGGAGATCCGGATGTACCGCTTCACGGCGCCGGACAGGCGGCGACCGGCGGTCCTCCTGAGTCGCGACGACGCCATCCGCCTCCTGCACACGGTGGTGGTCGCGCCGAGTACCTCCACCATCTACGGTGTTCCCTCTGAAGTCTCGGTGGACACAAACAACGGCCTGAAACACCCCTCGGCGGTCAACTGCGACCACCTCCAGACCGTCCCCCAGGGGCGGCTGGAGAGCTTCGTTGGGAGGCTGAGGCCGGCGCAGCTCGCGGCCGTCTGCCGGGCCACCGCCGTGGCCCTCGGCTGCGACGACACCGTCGCGCCCCCTCCCCCTCTCGAAGAGTGGCCCTCCCCGCGCCGGCCCGCTACACCACGCCGAGCCGCTCCAGGAGGGCGTCGAGCTCCTCACCGGTGTGGTAGTGGAGCTCGATGTGGCCCTTGGCGGCGCTGCCGCGGATCCGTACCCGGGTCCCCACGTGGCCGGCAAGGTGCTCCTCCAGATGGCGCCTCTGAGCAGTAAAACCATTGTCATAGCTAGGCTTCGTAACGGACTTGTCGCGCCCCGCGCGGCGCTCCCGCCGGACCCGCTCCTCGGTCTGGCGCACGGAGAGCTGCTTGGCCTCCACCTCGGCGCCAATCCTCCTCATCTGCGCCGCGGTGGCCAGACCGAGGAGCGCCCGGGCGTGGCCGGCGGAGAGGGCGTTGTCGCGCACCTGCTGCTGGACCTGGCGCGGAAGCTGGAGCAGCCGCATGAGGTTGGCCACCGCCGAGCGGCTCTGGCCGACCCGCGCGGCGAGCTCCTCCTGGGTCCAGCCGCGCTCCCCCTGGAGCTGCTCGTACGCCTGCGCCACCTCGATGGCGTTCAGGTCCTCCCGCTGGAGGTTCTCCACCAGGGCAAGCTCCAGAGACTCGCCGTCCGCCGCCTCCCGCACCAGGACCGGCACCTCCTTCAGCCCGGCGCGCTGCGCCGCCCGCCACCGCCGCTCCCCGGCGATGATCTCCAGACCGTTCGCCGTCCGCCGCGCCACCAGCGGCAGGAGCACCCCGTGGTTCCGGATCGAGACGGAGAGCGACTCCAATGCCTCGTCCGCGAAGGCCTTTCTCGGCTGTCTCGGGTTCGGAAAGAGGTCGTCGATGGAGACCGAACGCACCCCGTCGCGCCCCCCCACCGCCGGGGCCGCCTCCGGGATCAGGGAGCCGAGGCCGCGGCCGAGGGCCTGGCGGCTCACGACGCCACCCCGTCAACGGGGGCCCCGCGCCCCTGCAGGAGCTCCACCGCCAGGTCCAAGTAGGCCTGCGCCCCCTTCGAGCGGATGTCGTACTGGAGGATCGGCTTGCCGTGCGACGGCGCCTCGGAGATCCGCACGTTGCGCGGCACCTGGGTCGCGAAGACGACCTCCGGGTAGTGGGCCCGCACGTCCGCGACCACCTGGTTGGAGAGATTGTTGCGACCATCGAACATCGTCATCAAGATCCCCTCCACGACCAGCCCCGGGTTGAGGCTGCGGCGGATCAACTCCACCGTGTTGGTGATCAGGGTGAGCCCCTCCAGGGCGTAGTACTCGCACTGGAGGGGGATGAGGACCGAGTCGGCGGCGGCGAGGGCGTTCACCGTCAGGAGACCGAGGGAGGGCGGGCAGTCGATGAGGATGAAATCGTACTCGTGGCGCAGGGCCGCCAGCGCCTGACGGAGGATCGTCTCCCGCCCCTCCCGCTCCACCAGCTCCACCTCCGCGCCGCTCAGGCCGATATCGGCCGGGATCAGATCGAGGTGGGGAAACCCCGTCTTCACCACAATGTCACCGACCTCCACCTCCCCCAGGAGGAGGTCGTAGAGGGTCGGTCGCGGCTCGTCGCGCCGCTCTCCGAGACCCCCGGTGGTGTTCCCCTGGGGGTCACTGTCGACCACCAAAACCCGCCGCTCCGCCGCCGCCAGGGCGGCGGCGAGGTTGATGGTGGTGGTGGTCTTTCCCACTCCCCCCTTCTGGTTCGCGATCGCGATACAGCGGCCCATGGCGGCGGAGCATACCCCCGCCCCACCCCCCACGCCAGGGCCGCTGTTTCACGTGAAACACGCCGCGCTGGCCCACGCCGGATTATGGGGATGGCGCCGACGGCGTTATGCGTCGCGGGTGGTAAACAATGCTCTTGCGAGGGGTTGAGGGTCGCGGGTGGAAGGAGGCGGGCCGCGCGCAGAGACCGTACGGCGCCGAACGCGCCACGAGGATCAGCGGCAACAGGATGGGGTTACCAGACCGTAGGGTCGGCTTCAGCCGACCGACGCCGCCATTTCAAGAAATGCCTACTGCTCCTAGCTCATGACCGACGATGGGCAATTGGAAAGAGGGCAAGATTTTGGGGGGAGGGGAGACCGCCAACAGGGTCGAGAGACTCACGAGGTGATCACGATGCGAGTCTGGAAGGCGATCTCACCACGGAGCCACAGAGATGGGATGAGGAGGCCGCTCTCCTCGCGAGCTCAGGTTCTAACCTGGCTCAATGCTAACCACGGGCTCGGAGCCCACAAGCAAAGGAGAGCGACCATGAAGCAGGCTACCACGCAGACGATCGGAGTGGA
>JAJRSX010000150.1 GCA_024278555.1 bacterium
GGTGGAGACCGCCGCGGTCGCCGCCGACGCCGACCTGAATGCAGCGCAGGCGCAGGTGCGCCTCGCCGAGGCACGACTGGCAGAGGCGGAGGCGGCCCGTACCACCATCGGCCAGGCCGAGGCGGCGGTCGCCACCGGTGAGGAGAAGGTGCGCGAGGCGGAGGCGGCCCTCGCCCAGGCACGCCTCGCCCTTTCCCGGTGCACGGTGCGCGCCCCCATGGACGGGGTGGTAGCGCGCAGGCTCGCCGAGGTGGGTGACCTTGCCACCCCGGGGCGACCGGTCATCGGCCTCTACGACCCGGCGAGCCGCTATGTGGAGGCACGCTTCGAGGAGACCAAGCTCAGCCACCTGGCGGTGGGCAAGGAGGTGGAGCTGCGCCTCGACCGCCTCCCCGGTGTCCACCTCGCCGGCCACATCGCCCTGCTGGGCCCGGCGTCGAGTGCCGCGTTCGCCCTCATCCCGCGCGACGTCACCGCCGGAGAGTTCACCAAGGTGACCCAGCGGGTGCCGGTGCGAATCACCATCGACGACCTCGCCGACCACCCAGAGCTGGTACCCGGGCTCTCCGTGGAGGTGGTCGTGGCGAAGGGGGACGGGGGGTGAGGGGGCGCGCGCTTCGCACGCGGGATTGGGGGGTGGGGGAAGGAGAGCCCTGCGGGGTGAACAGATATGCCGATAGAGATTCCCCACGAAATGAGGGCGGCTCGGACGGTAGGCGGGGGTTGTCCCCCCGATCCGCACGCCGCGCGCCGCGCCTTGCAAGCGCGTGTCGCGGCTACAACCCGCTCCTACCCAATTTCGACGGGGAATCGAGAAACCGATGGCCGCGATCAACAACATGATCGCCGGCCGGCAACACCCCTAGCCGCCAATCCGTAACCCCGCGAGCGCAGCAAGCCCCCCCATGTCCCCCCCCCACGCACCCAACAAGTGGCTCGTCGCCGCCCTCGTCTCCACGGGAATCTTCATCGCCCTGTTGGACACGACGATCGTCGACATCGTCTTGCCGAAGATGATGTCGAGCCTCGATGCCGACCTGTACGGCGTCCAGTGGGTGGTGATCACCTACTTCCTCGGCTCGGCGATCGCCATGACCGCGGTGGGGTGGACGGCGGACGTGGTGGGCCACCGTAATACCTATCTCGCGGGGCTGATCCTCTTTATCTGCATGTCGGCGCTCGCCGGGATGGCGCCGACCCTGGAGGTGATGGTCGCCACCCGCTTCTTCCAGGGAATGGCGGAGGGGATCCTCATCCCGGTCTCCATGGTCATCCTCTTCGACACCTTCCCGGCGGAGGAGCACGGCATCGCCATGGGGATCTTCGGCCTCTCCGCCTCCTTCGCCCCGGCACTGGGCCCGGCCCTCGGCGGGATCATCACCGAGTACCTGTCGTGGCGCTGGGTCTTCTACGTCAACGTGCCGGTGGGCATTCTCGACATCGCCCTCGTCTGGCTGCTTCTCACCAACCACCGCGCCGCACACGAGACGCCCCCCTTCGACTGGATCGGCTTCCTGCTGCTGGCGGTGGCGGTCTCGGCGCTCATCGTGATCGCCGGCAAGGGGCAGGAGCTTGGCTGGCTCTCCTCCGACACGATCTTCCACCTGCTCCTGGTGATGGTGGTCTCGGGAGCGGCGGCGGCGGCGTGGTTGGCGCTGGCCAAGAACCCCCTCTTCCCACGCCACATCCTCGGCTCCCGCCCCTTCCGTCGCGGCCTCTGGGCGATGGCGCTGCTGTCGATCAACGCCTACGGTTTCTTTCTCCTCCTACCGGTCTTTCTCCAGCGGATCCATGGCTACACCACCCTCCAGGCGGGGCTGATCCTGCTCCCCGGGGCGCTCCTGTCGGCGGTGGTCACGGTGGTCGCCGGGGCGCTCTCGGACCGGATGAACCCGAAGTGGATCGCGGCGAGCTGCCTGGTGGTGATGGCGGCGGCGTCGTGGTTCTTTCACGCCGACATGGACACGCCGCACCACGTCCTGGTCCTCGACTACCTCTACTGGGGCGCCTTCGTCGGCGCCACCTTCGCGCCGGTGACGATCATCGCCCTCGGCACCCTGGAGGAGCGCGACATTGCCGACGGCTCAACCCTGCTAAACATCGTCCGCCTGATCACCGGCTCCATCGGCTCCGCCTACGCCACCACCCTGCTCACCTCCCGCACCGACCGCTTCTACACCGGGCTTGCCGACCGCCTCGACTGGGGGGGTGGGATGGAGATCGCCCGGCGCCTCGGCGGGGTCGCCGGCCAAACAGGGCCGTGGTTCGACCCCGACGCCTGGGCGCGGCTGGCTGCCGGTACCCAGGGAATGATGCTGCGCCGCGCCTCGGCCTACGCCTTCCACGCCACCTACCAGCACCTCGCCTTCTTCGCGCTCGCCGCAGCGGTCGTAGTAGCCCTGGTCAAACGCCTACCCCACCGCAGCGGCAAGGTCGCCGTCCACTGAGCCCACCCCTCATTGCCCCCACCGATTTACCCACCCCCCTCCCGAAGGGAGAGGGGCTGACCGCTGAAAGCTACCCCCCATGACCCGTGCCTACGCCAACGCCGTCATCCGCCTCCGGTGGCTGATCATCCCCGCCACCCTGGTGGTCGTCGCCTTCGCCGCCTTCGGCATGGGTCGCCTCGGCTTCTCCACCAACTACCGGGTCTTCTTCGGCAAGGACAACCCGCAGCTCCTCGCCTTCGAGGCGATGCAGAACACCTACACCGCCGATGACAACGTCCTCTTCTGCCTCGCCCCCAAGGACGGCAAGGTCTTCACCCGCGACACCCTGGCGGCGGTGGAGGAGCTGACCCGCGCGGCGTGGCAGGTGCCGTACTCGAGCCGGGTCGACTCGATCACCAACTTCCAGCACACCTATGCCGACGGCGACGACCTGATCGTCGAGGACCTGGTGGAGGAGGCGGCGTCGTTCACCGACGCCGACCTGGCACGGGTCAGGGAGGTCGCGATCCACGAGCCGCTCCTGCGCCACCGGCTGATCAACCCGGAGGGGAGCGTCACCGGGGTCAACGTCACCGTCCTCATGCCCCAGAAGCACCCGCTGGAGGTCCAGGAGGTGACCGCCTTCGTGCGCCAGATGGCGGCCGACTTCCGCGAACGCCACCCGGAGATCGACGTCCGCCTCACCGGCATGGTCCTGATGAACAACGCCTTCGCCGAGGCGAGCCTGAAGGACATGGAGAGCCTGGTGCCGCTGATGTACGGGGTGGTCTTCGTCACCATGCTCCTGCTCCTGCGCTCCCTGCAGGGCACCCTGATCACCCTGGTGGTGATCGCCTTCTCCATCCTCAGCGGCATGGGGCTGGCCGGCTGGATGGGGATCAATCTGACGCCGCCGTCGGCGTCGGCCCCGACCATCATCCTCACCCTGGCGGTGGCAGACTCGATCCACCTGCTGATCACCATGCTCCACCTGATGCGCACCGCCGGCATGGGGCGCCACGAGGCGATGGCCGAGTCCCTGCGCATCAACATGCAGCCGGTCTTCCTCACCTCCCTGACCACGGTGATTGGCTTCCTGTCGATGAACTTCAGCGACGTCCCCCCCTTTCACGACCTGGGCAACATCGTCTCCATGGGGGTGGCGGCGGCGTGGCTCTACTCGGTCACCTTCCTGCCGGCGGCGGCCGCGGTCCTGCCGATCCGGGTAAAGGTGCACCCCGACGGCCACACGAGCTCCATGGACCACCTCGCCGAGTGGGTCATCCACCGCCGCCGGCTGCTGCTCTGGGGCGCGGTGCCGGTGGTCCTCGGCCTGGCCGCCTTCATCCCGCGCATCGACCTCAACGACCAGTTCGTCGAGTACTTCGACGAGTCGGTCCCCTTCCGCGCCGACACCGACTTCACCGTCACCAACCTCACCGGCATCTACCTGATCCAGTACTCCCTGGAGAGCGGCGAGAGCGCCGGGATCAACGACCCCGCCTATCTCGCCGCGGTAAAGAGGTTCGCCGACTGGTACCGCCGCCAGCCGCGGGTGATCCACGTCAACGCGATCACCGCGGTGATGGAGCGGCTGAACAAGAACATGCACGGCGACGACCCGGCCTACTACCGGCTGCCCGAGGAGCGCGACCTCGCCGCGCAGTACCTCCTGCTCTACGAGATGTCCCTACCCTTCGGGCTCGATCTCAACAACCAGATCAACGTCGACAAGTCGGCCACCCGCATGACCGTCACCTTCGAGAACCTCACCAGCCGCTCCATGCGCCTCCAGGAGAAGCGCGCCCAGGGGTGGATGAAGGCCAACCTGCCGCCGGCGATGCACACCCTCGGCGCCTCGCCGTCGCTGATGTTCTCCCACATCGCGGCGCGCAACGTGCGCTCCATGCTCGGCGGCACCATCGCCGCCCTGGTGCTCATCTCCGGGGTCCTCCTGGTCGCCCTGCGGAGCTGGAAGATGGGGCTGGTGAGCCTGCTTCCCAACCTGGCGCCGGCGATCATGGGATTCGGCATCTGGTCGATCCTCGTGGGCCAGGTGGGGATGGCGGTGGCGGTGGTGGTCTCCATGACCCTCGGGATCGTCGTGGACGACACCGTCCACTTCCTCTCCAAGTACCTGCGCGCCCGGCGCGAAAAGGGGTTTGATGCCGAAGCGGCGGTGCGCTACGCCTTCTCCCACGTGGGCACCGCCCTGTGGGTCACCTCGGTGATCCTCGTGTGCGGCTTCGCGGTGCTGGCCCAGTCCGCCTTCAAACTCAACGCCTCCATGGGGCTGCTCACCGCCATCGTCATCGTCTTCGCCCTCCTCGCCGACTTCCTCTTCCTGCCGCCACTGCTGATGGCGGTGGACCGGGACAAGCGATCCACCACAACAACCACGACCTGACCCAAAAGCGCCAGGACGCAACGACGCCAATAACCGCTGTCGGGGAGACCTCACATGAAACGGCTCGTCGCCACCGTGTCCATTGTCCTTCTCTTCCACCCACTCGTCGCCCTCGCCGAGACCCCTGAGGAGCGCGGCCTGGCGATCGCCGTCGAGGCGGACCAACGGGACAACGGCTGGGTCGACTCCACCGCCGAGCTCACGATGATCCTGCGCAACCGCCACGGCCAGGAGTCGACCCGCACCATCCGCTCGAAGAGCCTGGAGGTGGAGAACGACGGCGACAAGCGGCTCTCCATCTTCGACAACCCGCGGGACGTGAAGGGGACGGCGATGCTCACCTTCTCCCACAAGCTGCCACCGGACGACCAGTGGCTCTATCTGCCGGCCCTCAAACGGGTGAAGCGCATCTCCTCGCGCAACAAATCGGGCTCCTTCATGGGCTCCGAGTTCTCCTTCGAGGACCTCGGCAGCCAGGAGGTGGAGCAGTACACCTACAAATACCTGCGCGACGAGGAGGTCGACGGCCGCCCCTGCTTCGTGATCGAGCGCTACCCGGTGGACAAGTACTCCGGCTACAAGCGGCAGGTGGTGTGGATCGACCAGGAGCGCTACCAGCCCCTCAAGGTCGAGTACTACGACCGCAAGAATGCCCACCTCAAGACCCTCACCTCCCGCGGCTACCACCAATACCTCGGCCGGTACTGGCGCCCCGACGAGATGGAGATGGTCAACCACCAGAACCACAAATCGACCCTGCTGAAGTGGAAGAACTACCGCTTCCACATCGGCCTCACCAAACGCGACTTCGACCGCAACTCCCTGAAACGGGCGCGGTAGGAAAAGCTCAACGCAACGACGCGAAGATGCAAAGACGCAAAGGGGGCTTCGCCATCCGCTGTCTGTCAGCTCTTTGCGCCGTGGCGCCTTTGCGTCTTTACGTTGTCTTTTTGTTGTGCGCCACGACGGCCCACGCCTGGGAGCTCACCGGCTACGTGGCGACAGAGGGGCGCCTCTTCTGGGAGACGGCGGCGTTCGCCCGCCAGGGTAACGAGCAGCTCTCCCTCGTCTTTCAGCCGGAGCTCTTTCACGAGTGGGACGACGGCCGCCAGCAGGTCGTCTTCACCCCCTTTCTGCGCCTCGACTCCCTTGATAACGAACGCACCCACGGCGACATCCGTGAACTCTCCTGGCTGGTCGCCGGAGAGAGCTGGGAGCTGCGGGTCGGGGTGCGCAAGGTCTACTGGGGGGTGACCGAGTCGCAGCACCTGGTCGACATCCTCAACCAGACCGACCTGATCGAGAACATCGACACCGAGGACAAGCTAGGCCAGCCGATGGTCAACGTGGCGCTCATCCGCGACTGGGGGACGATCGACCTCTACTACCTGCCGTACTTCCGCGAGCGCACCTTCCCCGGCCGCCGCGGCCGCCTGCGCGGCCCCCTGGTGGTCGACACCGACCACCCGCTCTACGCCGCCGCCAACCGCGAGTACCACCCGGACTTCGCCATCCGCTACAGCCACACCATCGGCCCCTTCGACATCGGCGTCGCCCACTTCACCGGCACCGGCCGCGAGCCGACGCTGGTCCCGGTGGTATCCGGCGGCGGCGACACCACCCTGCGGCCGCGCTACGACACCATCGACCAGACCTCCATCGACCTCCAGGCGGTGGTCGGTGACTGGCTGTGGAAGGTGGAGGCGATCCGCCGCGCCGGTCAGGGGCGCGCCTTCGTCGCCGCCACCACCGGCTTCGAGTACACCTTCGTGGCGATCGGAGAGACCGACATCGACCTCGGACTGGTGGGCGAGTGGCTCTTCGACGATCGCGGCGAGGGGGCCCCCACCCTCTTCGAGGACGACCTCTTCGCCGGCGTGCGCCTCACCCTCAACGACCCCCAGTCCACCGACCTCCTCGCCGGGGTGATCTCCGACCTCTCCGGCGACGGCCACCTCGCCTCGGTAGAGGCCAGCCGCCGTATCGGCGACCGCTACCGGTTGAGCGTCGAGGCACGCCTCTTCCTCAGCCCGCAGGCCGACGACCCGATCGCCTACCCTCTGCGCCGCGACTCCCTCCTGCAGCTGGAGCTGGCACGGTATTTCTAGCCGGTCCGCCGCCGGCCCGCCCTGCCCGACCGGCTACGCCTCGGACTCCTCGGCCACGGCCGTCGTGCCGATCTGCGCCGGCGCCTCCACCGCCGGGGTCGCCGCGCGCGACTGGGCGGCGATCCGCGCCTCCGCCTCGGCCTCGCGGGTGGCGGCGACCTGCTCCAGCCGCTGGTTCAGGGCCGCCGCCTCCTTGGTCAGCGCCGCGTTCTCCCGTCGCAACCGCCTGACCTCCGCCTCACGGCGGAGCTGCTCCAGGGTGTGGCCGAACCAGACGAGGAAGAAGGCGGCGACGAAGGCGAGGACGAGGATGGCGAAGGTGGGGAGCGGCGCGGTGGCGAGGTGGAGGTCGACCACCGGCACGTCGAGGCGCAGGACGTAGAGGTCGGTGTTCGAGGTCAGGAAGAGGGTCAGGAGGCAGATGACCGCGAGAAGGTAGAGGTAGCGAAGGAAGTACATCGTATCTCCGGAAGGTGAGGCGGGCGGGGCCGTTCAAACGCGCCCCTTTTAGCGCACCCACGCCACCGCGCAAAGGCGGGGGGCAGGACCATCATCGTCGGGACCATCTGCCCTACGGACAAAACTACGTCAGAAAACAACACGATTTTGCGCCGTCCTCTTGCACGGCAACCCCGTGGCGATCCATTGCGAGGCCCAAGAGGAGGAAAGCACCTTTCCTTTGCAGTTCTCTGTGCCCTCTATGTCTCTGTGGTGAAAAATCCCTTCCGGAAGCATTCCACCTCCCAGCCGAGGCGTGGAGCGGCGCCGTACCTGAAAACGCCTCCCCCCTCCCTGGTGGACAAGATGCCACTCGCCATCCTCAACCTCTTGCGTTCAGGACAAACCACGCTGTCCGTCATGAGCAAGGGGGATAGGCAGTTCTCAAGAAGTTACGGTGCTCGGCGGGCGGCTGTCCGCCCTACGGACGGTCCTATCTTGGCCTGCGTTGCTATTTCCGCTGATCCTCTTCGCGCCCTTAGCGTCTTCGCGGTGAGTGATACGCCTCCCAGGCGCGCACAGTTGCGCACCTCGCCGCCCGCGACATCCCACGCCCCACCCCTTCAAGCTCTTCATGGTGAAACCCCTGCCGGGGACCTCCCCGCCCTGGTCACACCTCGAATGCCGCCGTGAATCCCATCAGCCATCCGCTGAAAGCTGAACGCCCCCGCATCCCCCGTGGTCTCCCCAACAGTGGCGACAGCCTACAGCGCCAGCATCCGCTCCAACGCCACCTGGGCCCAGTGCTTGTCCTCGGGGGGGACGGTGACCCGGTTGACGACCTCGCCGGCGGCCAGGTGCTCCATCGTCCAGGTGAAGTGGGGCAGGTCGATGCGGTACATGGTCGAGCAGAAGCACTGCATCGGGGCGAGGAAGTCGATCCGCTGCTCCGGGTGCTCCGCCGCCAGGCGTCCCACCAGGTTGAGCTCGGTGCCGATGGCGAAGTGGCTCCCGGGGGCGGCCGCCTCGATCTGCTGGACGATGTACTCGGTGGAGCCGTAGCCGTCCGCCTCCTGCACCACCTCGCGGGCGCACTCGGGATGGACCACGACCACCACCTCCGGGTCGTCCGCCCGCGCCATCTCGATGTGCTCCGGCCGGAAGAGCTGGTGGACCGAGCAGTGGCCGGCCCAGAGGATCACCCGCGCCCGCTCCAGGGCCGCCGCCGTGTTGCCGCCGAGCTCCTCCTCCGGGTCCCACACCACCATCTCCGCATCCGGGATCCCCATGGCGGTGGCGGTGTTGCGGCCGAGGTGCTGGTCGGGAAAGAAGAGGACGCGTTGTCGCTGGGCAAAGGCCCACTCCAAGATCCGCGGGGCGTTGGAGGAGGTACAGACGGTGCCCCCCCGCTCACCGCAAAACGCCTTCAGGTCGGCGCCCGAGTTGATGTAGGTGATCGGGGTGATGGTCTCCCCGCCAACCACCTCGTCAAGCTGCTCCCAGCAATCGACCACCTGCTCGAAGCTCGCCATGTCGGCCATGGAGCAGCCGGCGGACAGATCCGGCAGGACCACCTGCTGGTGGGGCTGGCGGAGGATGTCCGCCACCTCGGCCATGAAGTGGACCCCGCAAAAGACGATCAGCTCCGCCTCCGGCCGCCTGGCCGCCTCCTGCGACAGCTTCAGGGAGTCGCCGAGGAAGTCGGCGTAGCGGATCACCTTCTCCTGCTGGTAGTGGTGGCCGAGGACCACCGCCCGCGCCCCCAGGGAGGCCCGCGCCGCCCGTGCCCGGGCGTGCAGCTCCGCCTCCGGGAGGGTCCCAAGATCACGAATCACAAGGTCGACGGCAGGCACGGCAATCCCCGAAGAAGACACTGAAAAACAAGGCTTTTGGATGGTAGGAGGGGGATTGTGGCAAGTCAAAGCCGGCGCCGGGCGCCCATAATCGTCGGTTCACATTTTTCACCACGGGGGACACGGGAAGACTTGTGGGACAAGGAACACGTCATCCCACGCAGGGGGGACCACTACAGAGGGCTCAGAGGCCGCAGAGGGGCGTTCCCCGCGGTGGGCCTGGATGGAGCCTCCCCGGCTTGGCAAACAGCATTTTCACCATGAAGAGCATGAAGGGCACGCAGACGGGAGACCGGGCAAAGAGCGGCGCGAGCGGTGCAACTGAGAAGAACGTGCCGCCTGGCAGGGAACAGCACGCCGCCTACCCACGAATGGGAGGCCGGGGGTGAGGCGTCGCCGGCACGCGCGGGGGATTGCAACGGCCCTGAAAACGAGGGGTGGTGATCAGGGTGGTGGGACCACGGAGGTCGGGAGGCATCCCCTCCATGCTCCTCATGGTGTGCCCCTCCTGCCGGGCGAGGCGGAGGTAGATGCCGTCGGCGACGCCACTCCATCCGCATTGCAGTCCCGTACCTCCGGCCATGGTAGGGTCGGCCGATGGACGAGCAGCTCGAGTTTCTGAAGCTCATTTCGGCGCGTCTTGGGGAGGCGAATATCCCCTACATGCTCACCGGATCGGTCGCCCTGGCGGTGTACGCCGTGCCACGGATGACCCGCGATATCGACTTGGTGATCGACGTCGAGGCGGATGACGTAGCCCGGCTCCCCCCCCTCTTCGCGACAGACTGTTATATCGACGAACACTCCGTTCAGGAAGCTGTGGCTCGTCGTGGGATGTTCAACATCATCCACAACGAGTGGATTCTCAAGGCAGACTTTATTGTTCGCAAGGATGAGCCGTATCGCAGAGCCGAGCTTGATCGCCGGCGGCAGGTCAATCTTGGAAACTTCGAACTCTGGGTGGTCGCTCCAGAGGATCTTCTCCTCTCCAAGCTCTGTTGGGGACGCGAGTCCGACTCGGCGTTGCAGTACAATGATGCGGCACAGCTCGTGCGCTCCGTCCCGAACCTCGACTGGGGCTATCTGAATAAATGGAGCCCGCAACTCGGCGTGGACACCATTCTCGAAAAGCTGAGAAAGACGTGACGGACACCCCTCCGGAAGTCGAAGAGCGATACCGGCTGAAGCTGCTTGCCCTTTCTTCAGCGGAGAGGCTGCGGATGGCCTGTCGCATGTTCACCACCGGCCGCACGCTCATGAAGGCGAGCTTCGTCTCCAGCGACGTGGCTGAGCAGAGGCAGGAGATGTTCGTGCGACTCTATGGTGACCTCTTCACCGATCACGAATGCGAGGCCATCCTGCAGGAAATTAGGCGGGGCTGATCACTCCCCTTAGGACGATTACGGTGATTCCCCAAGCGGATCGGTATCGCCGCTGGGTATGGCGCCATTCATCCACAGGGTGAAACTGCGGATCGCGGGTGTCGTGGGCGGGAGGTGCGGAAGCATTGAAGGCCGGCCTCGCGCCGAGTCGCAGAGGGAAGAGACAGCCCCGAGACCGGGCGTCGTTCGCGGTGCAGGGAGAGAGCGACGGGTGGCCGGAAGGCGATGGCTCACGCGAAGCCGCGAAAGGCTGCGTGAGTTGGATGGCGGTGGATGCCGTGAGAGAGGCGTCTCCGGTGGCGCCAATCCGTGTGCGACGGCATGGAAGGCGATTTCTTGGCTACGGAATCCACGCAAGGGCACGGAAGCAGGGGCTTCCGTTAGGTTGAGCGAGCGACCCAGACCACCTTCCTGCTCGAAGCACGGCCGGCGTCACCTCGTCCTCTTCCCCCCGCCGCACACTCTCGCCCCTTCCGTGTGCTTCCGTGGTTTCCGTGGCCAGTTCCCTGCCGCGCAGCATGGGATTCGAGGGCGACTCGAGTGCCACCACAGCTCTCGCCGGTGGCACGGGTAGAGGCTCTCTCCCTCAGCGCGATTGCCGGTGTGGAGGTGACAGCGCAGGAAGCACTGGTCGAGGGGTTCGGCGGTGTCGCACGAGGACGGCGGGGGTGTGCTCCAAGCTCCGGAGCGGCCCCAAACAAAAAGGCCCCCGCCCGAAGGGCGGGGGCCAAACTTCAAGGATTGCGCAGCAATCCTTCAGCAGTCGTAGTAGAGGAAGAACTCGTACGGGTGGGGCCGCATGGCGACCGCGTCCGCCTCGTTGGTGCGCTTGTAGTCGATCCACGCGGCGATGGTCTCCTCGGTGAAGACGTCGCCCTTGGTGAGGAAGGCGTGGTCCTTCTCCAGGGCATCGAGGGCCTCGTGCAGGGAGCCGGGCATCTGCGGGATCTCCGCCAGCTCCTCCGGCGGCAGGTCGTAGAGGTTCTTGTCCATGGGCGCGCCCGGGTCGATCTTGTTCTCGATCCCGTCGAGCCCCGCCATGAGCATCGCGGTGAACGCCAGGTAGGGGTTGCAGGTGGGGTCGGGGAAGCGCACCTCGACCCGCTTTGCCTTCGGGCTCGGCGAGTAGGTGGGGATGCGCAGGGAGGCCGACCGGTTGCGCGAGGAGTAGGCGAGCGACACCGGCGCCTCGTAGCCGGGCACCAGCCGCTTGTAGGAGTTGGTGGAGGGGTTGGTGAAGGCGGCCAGGGCCTTGCCGTGGTGGATCAGGCCGCCGATGTAGTAGAGCGCCTCCTGCGACAGGTTGGCGTAGCCGTCGCCGTAGAAGATCGGCGTGTCCCCCTTCCAGATCGACTGGTGGGTGTGCTGGCCGGTGCCGTTGTCGGCAAACAAAGGCTTCGGCATGAAGGTGACGCTCTTGCCGTGGCGCTTGGCCACGTTCTTCACGATGTACTTGTAGAGGAGCACCTGGTCCGCCATGTGCAGCAGCGGCGAGAAGCGCATGTCGATCTCCGCCTGGCCGGCGGAGGCGACCTCGTGGTGCTGGCACTCGATGTGGATGCCGGCATCCTCGAGCAGTAGGACCATCTCCGAGCGCAGGTCCTGCTGCGAGTCGATCGGCGAGACCGGGAAGTAGCCGCCCTTGTGGCGTACCTTGTGGCCGAGGTTGGGCCCCTCGTCGGAGCCGGTGTTCCACTGCGCCTCGTCGGAATCGACGAAGTAGTAGGAGGAGCCCTCGGTGGTGTCGTAGCGGACGTCGTCGAAGATGAAGAACTCGAGCTCGGGGCCGAAGTAGGCGGTGTCACCGATGCCGGTGGACTTGAGATACGCCTCCGCCTTGCGGGCGATGGAGCGCGGGTCGCGCTCGTACCCCTCGCCGGTGATCGGGTCCTGGATATCGCCCACCATCGACAGGGTCGGGTGCTCGCAGAAGGGGTCGACCATCGCCGTCGAGGGATCCGGCATGACGAGCATGTCGGAGTTGTCGATGTTCTTCCAGCCGCGGATGGAGGAGCCGTCGAAACCGAGCCCCTCCTCGAAGACGGCCTCGTCGATCTCGTGGATGGGGACGGTGAAGTGCTGCCACTGGCCGACGAAGTCGCAGAACTTCACGTCGACCAGCTTGCAACCCTTCTCCTCTGCCAGCTTCAGGGCTTCCTGTGGGGTCATGCCGATTTCTCCTCTTGTGATGCAGTTGTAGGGTTTCGGGTTTACCGCTATGTGAGGACACCGGCGGTCGGCCGGCACCCGGAATGGTGCTCGTCAGATGGCGTCGCCGCCGCGCTCGCCGGTGCGGATGCGGATGGCGTCCTCCACCGGGATGACGAAGATCTTGCCGTCGCCGATCTTGCCGGTCTTCGCGGACGCCTCGATCGCCTCCACCACCTGGCCGGCGAGGTCGTCGGTGGTCACCACCTCCAGCTTCACCTTGGGCAGGAAGTCGACCACGTACTCGGCGCCGCGGTAGAGCTCGGTGTGGCCCTTCTGGCGACCGAACCCCTTGACCTCGCTCACGGTGATCCCCATCACCCCCACCTTGTTGAGGGCCTCCTTCACCTCGTCCAGCTTGAACGGCTTGATGATCGCTTCGATCTTCTTCATCGGATCTCTCCTTTGGGCTCCCCACGGCCCACCAGTGTGAGCGAAGCAGGGTAGCGTGGTTGAACTAGAAGGTGTAGCTCGCCTCTCCGTGCTGGCTCAGGTCGAGCCCCTCGAGCTCGGCCTGGTCCTCCACCCGCAGCCCCACCGACACCTTCACCACCATCAAGATCCCGAGGGTGACGGCGACCGAGTAGGCGCCGGTGGCCACGACGCTGAGGAGCTGGATGCCGAACTGGTGGAGCGCCGCACCGGCGTCGGTGTGAAAGAGGAGCGACTGGACCGGGTCACCCCAGCCGGGCCACGAGGCGAAGATGCCGGTCAGCAGCGCCCCCACCATGCCACCGATGCCGTGGACACCGAAGGCGTCGAGGGCGTCGTCATAACCGAAGTGCCCCTTGAGCAAGACGCCGCCGTAGCAGACCGCGCCGCCGATGAACCCCATGATCACGGCGCTCCCGGGCCCCACGAAGCCGGCCGCCGGGGTGATCACCACCATCCCCGCCACCAGGCCGGAGGAGATCCCCAGGGCGGTGGGCTTGCCGCGGTGAAACCACTCCACCGCCGCCCACGACAGCCCCGCCGCCGCCGGCGCCAGGAAGGTGGTGAGGAAGGCCAAGGCCGCGGTCTGGTTCGCCGCCAGGGCGGAGCCGGCGTTGAAGCCGAACCAGCCGAACCAGAGCATCCCCGCGCCGAGCAGCGTAAGGGTGAGGTTGTGGGGCGCCATGTTCACGCTGCCGAGCCCCTTGCGCCTGCCGAGGACGATGGCGAAGGCCAGGGCCGAAAAGCCGGAGGACATGTGGACCACCGTGCCGCCGGCGAAATCCAGGGCCCCGCGCTCGAACAGCCAGCCGCCCTCGCCCCACACCCAGTGGCAGACCGGCGCGTAGACCAGCAACAGCCACAGGCCGGTAAAGAGGACGTAGGCGGGGAAGCGGATCCGCTCGGCGTAGGCGCCGGCGATCAACGCCGGGGTGATCACCGCGAACATCGCCTGGAAGCAGACGAAGACGATGGTCGGGATGGAGCCGTTGAGGCTGTCCGGGGTGATGCCGCGCAGGAAGATGTGGTCGCCCCCCCCCACGAAGCCGCCGATGTCGCTGCCGAAGGCGAGGGTGTAACCGACCGCCATCCACAAGACCGGCACCAGGGCCATGGCGAAGAAGCTGTGGACCATGGTCCCGAGGACGTTCTTGCGCCGCACCATGCCGCCGTAAAACAGCGCGAGGCCGGGGGTCATGAAGAGGACCATGGCGGTGGAGATGAGCATCCAGGTGGTGTCGGCGCCGTCGAGCTTCGCCGCCTGAGCCGCCGCGGCGGGGGAGGCGAGGAGACCGAGGAGGGCGGTGGTGAACATCGTGGTGAGGAGGTGTCGCGGTCGGTGGCTGGCCATGTCGATTTCCCGGTGATGGATGAGAGGTCTGCCCGATGGGCGGAGCAGCGGCGAGGCCGCCGCCGGTGGCGTCCCCGGGCGGCCCATGCCGGGGCCGCCCGCGGGGGGGGGGAGGAGACGAAGATCTGCCTAATAAGGTGGCAGGTCGTGCCTGTTTTTGTTGCAGCGGTCTCTACGGGAAGCGGACGATCACCTCCGCCGCGACGGTGAACTGGCTGTCCTGCATGGTGCCGTCGCTGTCCTCGAAGAGGTCGTCGGAGGCCGAGTCATAGCGCGCCTCCAGGCGGCCGGTGAGGTTCTTGCCGAGCTGCTGGTGGCCGGTGAGAGTCGCCTCCCACATGTCGGTGGCGACCCCGAGGCCGCCGGGTGCGGCGCCGTCCTCGTCGTTGAAGTACTCGGCGCGGGCCGCGACCCCGAAGGTGTCGGTGACCATCTGGTCGGCGTAGAGGGCCGCGCCCCACCACACCCCGTCGCCGCCGTCGAGCGCCGCGTGCTCCTCGCTGCCGTAGTCGGCGTTGAGCATCAGGGTGGTCCCGTCCGCCGGGGCGAAGGTCGCCACCAGGTCGATAACGCCGCGGTTATCGCTGTCGGCGCCGTCGGTGTTGCGGTCCTTCTCCGCCCCGTAGATCCCCTGGACCGAGACCGACGCCCTGCCCATGTCGGCGGCGACCTGCGCCATGAACGACTTGGAGTTGTTGTTGTCGTCGAAGTTATCCCAGCCGTTGACCACCGCCGCGGCCACCGACACCCCCTCGGCCACGTCGGTCCGGTAGAGCACGCCGGTGTGGGTGAAGGGGATCGCCATCCCGAAGAGGAAAGAGCGCGAGTAGTTCATATCGTCCGGCGACTCGATCACCTCGGCGCCGATGAGGGTGGCGAACTTGCCCACCGTGAACCCCTTGTAGGAGACGGTCGCCTGCTGCACGTCGAAGCCGCTCACCGTATCCAGCAGGCCGCTGGAGTGGATCTCCCCGGCCACGTCGCCGAAGTTGAGGACCAGATTGAAGGCCGGCCCGTCCTTGGCCTCGCCGCCCACCGCCAGCTCCGCCAGGGGGACCTGGAAGGTGTTGTCCTCGGTGTCGAAGATGCGGCCGTTGTTCGTGCCGCTGCGGGGCTGATCGACGTTGAAGGTATAGGCGCCGGTGACGAAGCCGGACCAGTCCAGCGCGATCTGCGCGTGAGCAGGGACGGCGGCGAGGCCGACGGCACCGACGGCGCCGATCAGCAAGATCAAGGGAGTACGCATGGGCTCTTCTCCTCCAAGGTGGGTGGACCCCGACCACGCCGGGGCTTCATTCGTCTGTACAGGCTCTAGCAAGGGGCGTGCCAACGATGCGCAGGCGCCACCGAGGGAGGGAGAAGCGACAGCCAACCACCACGACCGCAGGCGGTGGGGCAGGAGCGAGCTCGCGATCGGGGCCGCGGGCCCCGCCGGCCCCCCCCATCTCAAGATGGGGCCGGATCGCCGGCGGGAGCCGACTCCTACCGCGTAACCGCACCCTGGGCACACAACCTCCGCCCCCACCCTGCCCAAACAGGAAGCATCTCCTGCCCACCGGGCGTGCACCGTCCCTACCCCGGCGGCGCCACCAGCCACACGCCGGCACGCAGGACCGCCCGCACCCGCCCGGCCGGATCGAGCCCCACCAGGTCCGCCGCCTCTCCCACCCGCGGCCGATCGGCCAACTCCAACCCGAGGGCGGCCGCGGCGGTGGCACGCACGCACGGGAGGACCGCCTCCCACGGGACCCCGGCCGCCGCGGCCAACCGCACCGCCCCCTCCCACACCGACGCCACCCCGCCGGCGAGCCGCCCGGCGCCATCCACCGCCCGCCCCCCCTGCACCCGACCCGCCACCGCGCCGAGGCGCAGGGGGCCGTCGCCCGTGCCCGCCGGCGCCACCGCGTCGGAGACCAGGACCAGCCGCTCCGGCCCGAGGCAGCGGTAGGCGATCGCCAGCCCCTCGTCCGCCACGTGCACCCCGTCTCCGATCA